>NZ_SMKT01000176.1 GCF_004348735.1 Actinomadura sp. KC06 | reverse complement strand
GGGTGGGGGCTGGAGGGCGGCGGACCATGGGGTCCAACCTAATTCGGTAACGAATTATTCGTCAACGAATTATTCGGTGCCGAAGTGGCGCTGGCCGGCCGCTACGATCCTGGTCATGGGCGGCGAGACGACACGGGACCGGACGGACGATCACGTGGCGCGGTGGACGCCGATCCTGCCCGACCTCGATCCGGACATCGAGGGCGCGGTCACCCGGATGGTCCACCTCGTGGAGCATCTCAAGCACGTCCGCGACCGGTCACTTGTGGCCTCTGACCTGCAACGTCACGAGTACGACACGCTGCACGCGCTCGCCGGGCGGCACGGCTCGGCCGCGCCCTCGCAGCTCGCCGCCGACCTCGGCATGGCGCCGAACTCGATCACCGGACGGCTGGACGCGCTGGAACGCCGCGGCTTCGTCCGCCGGTCGCCGTCCGCCGCCGACCGCCGCCGGGTCGTCGTCGAGCTCACCGACGCGGGCCGCGCCGCCTGGCTGGGTGCGATGGACCGCGTCGGCCACGAGGAGTACCGGCTGCTCGGCACCCTCAGCGCGGACGAGCGCCGCGCGCTCTCCGACCTCCTCCGCCGCGTCATGATCCGCGCCGAACACCCCTGACCCGCTGGGGGCGGCGGTCCGGATGGCGCTTTGAACGGGTGGGTTCGGACAGGGTTCGGGTGGGCCGATCGCTAGGCTCGGGGCCATGAAGAAGTGGGAGTACGCGACCGTTCCATTGCTGGTGCACGCGACCAAGCAGATTCTGGACAACTGGGGACAGGACGGGTGGGAGCTCGTCACCGTCCTGCCGGGGCCGAACCCGGAGAATCTCGTGGCCTACTTCAAGCGCGAAGTGCGGTCCTAGGAGGGATGGTCATGAGCACGCCTGAAGAACGGATCCGCGAGCTGGGCATGGAGCTGCCGGAGGCCGTCCCGCCGGTGGCGTCGTATGTTCCCACGGCCCGGACGGGGTCGCTCGTCTACACGGCCGGGCAGATCCCGCTGGTCAAGGGCGAGCTGGGCCTCACCGGGAAGGTGGGCGCCGAGGTCAGCCCGGAGGAGGGCGCCCGGCAGGCGCGGATCTGCGCGCTGAACGCGATCGCGGCGCTCAAGGCCGAGGTCGGCGAGCTGTCCCGCATCGCGCGGATCGTCAAGGTCGTCGGCTTCGTCGCCAGTGCCCCGGACTTCGACGGGCAGCCGCAGGTGATCAACGGGGCGAGCGACCTGCTGGTCGAGGTGTTCGGGGACGCGGGCAAGCACGCCCGCAGCGCCGTGGGCGTCGCCGTCCTGCCGCGCGACGTTCCGGTGGAGGTCGAGCTGATCGCCGAAATCGCCTAGCCGCGGCGCCGTCGGCGTCCGCTGGACTCGCTGGACTCCGCTGGCGTCCGTCGGTGCCTCGGGGTTGACGGAATGACGTTCGGTATGTCCGAAATGGCCGCCATGAAGGTTACGACTTCGGGCGGCCGGGCGAAGCCCGTCGGGGGCTGGAGGACGGTGGGACGCCGGTGAACACGCTCAGGCTGCCGGAGTCGTTCCGCGTCCGGGTCGAGGACATCCGGGCCGGGAGGGCCGAGCCCGTCCCGGCCCGTCCCGCGGCCACGGTCGTCGTGCTTCGCGATCATGAGCGGCACGGGCTGCAGGCGTTCCTGCTCCGCCGCGTCCGGTCCATGGAGTTCGCGCCCGGCGCGTACGTGTTCCCGGGCGGCGGGGTCGACCCGCGCGACGGGGACGCCGATCTCGCCTGGTCGGGCCCGGCGCCGGCCGAGTGGGGGCGTGCGTTCAACGCCGACGAGACGCTGGCCCGCGAGCTGGTGTGCGCGGCCGTGCGCGAGACGTTCGAGGAGACCCTCGTCCTGCTCGCGGGCCCGACGGCGGAGACGGTCGTGGACGACACGCGAGGCGACGCCTGGGAGGCCGACCGGCAGGCCCTCCTGGACCGGACCCAGTCGTTCGGCGCGTTCCTCGACCGGCGCGGCCTCGTCCTGCGCGCCGACCTGCTCCGCCCCTGGGCGCACTGGATCACCCCGAAGGTCGAGCCGAAACGCTACGACACACGCTTCTTCGTCGCGGGGATGCCGGAGGGGCAGCGGGCCCGGGACGTCAGCACCGAGGCGGACCAGGCGTTCTGGGTGCGTCCGGCGGAGGCCGCCGAGCGCGGGAGCACGGGCGAATGGATCATGCTCCCGCCGACGATCGCGACGCTCGCCGAACTCGCCGAGTTCGAGACGGTCGCGGACGCGCTGGCCGCGCCCCGCGAGATCGTCCCCTACGAGCCCACGGCGGAGATCATCGACGGCGAGGCGTACCTCGTCCTGCCGGACTCCATCGCCCGGCACTACCGGTGACACGAGCGAGGGCGTGAGGTGAGCGGGCGGCGGCGGGACGCGGTCTCCAAGGCCCTCATGTACAGGCTGGCCGGGACGTCGGCGCTGCGGCATCTCGACAGGCTGGGCTGGAACCCGGTCCGTCACCCGGATCGGGCCTCGGGGAAGATGGGGGACATGCCGGAGATCGATGGGATGGGCACCGAGCGGGCGACCTGTGTGCTGGCTCCGAACCCGTCCGCCATGACCCTGGACGGCACCAACACCTGGATCATCGCCGAGCCCGGCTCCGACGAGGCCGTCGTCGTCGACCCCGGGCCCAAGGACGGCAGGCATCTGAGGCGCGTCCTGGAAACGGTCGAGGCCCAGGGACGCCGGGTCGGTCTCGTCCTGCTCACACATGGCCATCCCGACCACTCGGCCGGGGCGGGGAAGTTCGCGCGGCTGGCCGGGGGCTCGGTCAAGGTGCGGGCGCTCGACCCCAGGCACCGGCTCGGCGACGAAGGGCTCGGCGAGGGCGACGTCGTCACGACGGGCGGCCTGGAGCTGCGGATCATGGAGACGCCCGGCCACAGCGACGACTCGCTCACGTTCTGGCTTCCGGCGGACGGCGCCGTCCTCACCGGCGACACCGTCCTCGGGTACGGGACGACCGTCCTGGAGGGCAGCCTCCGCGACTATCTCGGCTCGCTCGACCGGCTCCGCACGTTCTCCGCCGACGTCGAGGCCGCCACGATCCTCCCTGGCCACGGGCCGAAGCTGGATGACCCGATCGCCGTCCTCGACCACTACATCGACCACCGGCGGGAGCGTCTCGCGCAGGTGGAGGCCGCCGTCGCCGCGGGTGCGCGCACGGCCCGCGAGGTCGTCGAGCGGGTTTACGCGGACGTCGACAAGTCCCTTTGGCCTGCGGCGGAATGGTCCGTCCAGGCTCAACTCGACTACCTGAACGGGCGCTGACCCCCACCGCCCGCCGTCCGGCGCGCGGCCGTGGCGCTGCCGCTCGCCGTTGCGCCGCCCGCTGTGTCCGTTGCTCCGTTGGGGCCTCAGCGGGCTGCGCGTCGTTGGGTGGACGGGCGCTCAGCGCGCCGGGCGGGTGGTCACTTGGAACGTTTCCGGAGGCGTTCGATGTCGAGGATCACGACGGCGCGGGCCTCGATGCGCAGCCAGTTCCGCTGGGCGAAGTCGGCGAGCGCCTTGTTGACGGTCTCGCGGGACGCGCCGACGAGCTGGGCCAGCTCCTCCTGCGTGAGGTCGTGGTGGACGTGCAGCCCGGCCTCGGACGGCTGGCCGAACCGCTCGGCCAGGTCGAGCAGCGCCTTGGCGACACGGCCCGGCACGTCGGTGAACACCAGGTCGGCCATGACGTCGTTGGTCTTGCGCAGCCGCTGCGCCAGGGCGCGCAGGAGCTGGACGGCGACCTCCGGGTGCCCGGTCAGCCAGGGCCGCAGGTCGTCGTGGCCGAGCCCGGCCAGGCGGCACTCGGTCACCGCGATGGCGCTCGCCGTACGCGGACGCGGGTCGAACAGCGACAGCTCGCCGAACATCTCGCTCGGGCCGAGCACGCTCAGCAGGTTCTCCCGGCCGTCCGGCGCCGTCCTGGTCAGCTTGATCTTGCCTTCGAGGACGACGTACAGCCGGTCCCCCGTCTCCCCCTCGTTGAACAGCGTCTGACCGCGTGCGAGGCGCACCTCGGTCACGTTGGCGCGCAGCGCCTTGGCGCCCTGCTCGTCGAGGGCCTCGAAGAGCGGGGCTCTGCTCAGAACGTCCACGTCGCGATCCGTCACGCTTCTCCTCCTCCAACACCGACATGCCTAGTGTGACGTACGTCCCACCGCGTACGTGAAGGCTGGGTCACGGCGCGCCGAAACGGAGGACCTGGCTTTCCGTCCTCCCCGGGCCGCCGCGGTCCCGTTCGCCCAGTGTACGGACCGTTGGGTGAATGCCATCACACCGGTCTCATCACCCTTTACCGGACGTCGAGGCGTGGTAGCGGTCGTGCCTTAATCTGATCGGATGTCCCAGGCTTCGCCGCGCCGCCTTCCGCGGGGGAAGCACGCGCTGTCCCGCTCGGAGGTGGAGCGGGTCCATCGCGACCGTCTCTGCGCGGCCATGGCGGCGGCGATGACCGAGAAGGGGTACGTGGGGACGTCGGTCGAGGACGTCCTGAAACGGGCCAGGGTTTCCCGGCAGAGCTTCTACGGGCTGTTCTCGTCCAAGCTCGACTGCTTCATGGCCGCGTTCGACCAGGCGACCGAAGTGCTCCGCCGTCGGCTGGAAGGCGCCGTGGAGGGCGGAGGCGACCCGGCGGAACGGTTCGAGCGCGCCTTCACCGCTTACCTGGAGGCGCTGGCGTCGGAACCGGGTTACGCGCGCCTGTTCCTTGTGGAGGTGTACGCGGCCGGGCCGGAGGCCATACAGCGGCGTTCCGAGATACAGCATGATCTGGCGTCGGCTCTCGCCGAGATGATGGGCGTGACTGGGGAGACGGCCCGGTTCGCCTGCCAGATCGTCGTGTCGGCGGTCGGCGCCATGGTGACGCCGGCGGTGGCGGCGGGTGACACGGCGGCCCTGCGCGCGGTCGGGCCTCCAGTGGTCGAACACGTCCGCCTTCTTCTGCGTTCCGGGGCCCTGAGCAGCTGAAACGCTGTGGTGATACTCACGCGCCCTGCTCTGGGTCAGTGATCTGGCTGGACGCGGAGCGTGCCGATCACGGTGGCGAGCATCTCGTAGTGGGCGGCGAGCATGGTCAGCTCGACGCACTGCCCTTCGGACAGGTGGGTGCGGAGCCGCGTCCAGGTCTCGTCGTCCAGGTCGCGCCGGTCGTGGAGCTGGTCGGCGGCGGCGAGGATCGCACGCTCGCGCGGGTTCCAGCCGACCGCGTCCGGTCCCTCCTTGAGGCGCTGGACGTCCCGTTCCCGGACGCCCGCGCGGCGGCCGATGCGCACGTGGTGGTCGAACTCGTAGCGGCAGTCGCTCAGGTGGGCGACGCGGAGGATCACCAGTTCCGTCTCCCTGCGCGGGAGGGTGCCGCCGGGCATGAGCCGTCCCGCGAACCACAGCCAGCCGCGGAACAGGCCGCGGCGGCGGGCCAGGGTCAGGAACAGGTTCGGCGGGCCCGTCCCGGTGGCCCGGCCCGCGATCCGGCAGATGAGCCAGTTCACGACGCCCACGTCCCGGATCCCGCCCGGCGTGGCACGTGGCGCAGGGGTCGCGCTAGGCGCGCCCGTCATTGTGGAGTCTCCGCCTGCTGCACCGCCGGTTCCGGCTGCGCCGCGGCTTGCCCCGGCTCTGGCGCGGCTAGCCGTGGCTGTGGCGTGGTCAGCTCCACCTGCTCGTTCTGTGCGATTTCCAGGGTTTCGCGCAGCTTTCGCTGGACGACGCGGTCGACGACGGGTTGCGCGACCATTCTGACCGGCAGAACCCCGCCGACCCACCAGGGCGCGACGATCCGCTTGGAACGGCGCGCGATTCCGCGCTCCAGAGCGTCGATCCCTACGCGCAGTGGCGTGACCGCTGAGACGAGGCTGCTCGCGCGTCCCGAATTCACCAGGGCGTGCGCCGCCTCGGTGTCGAACCCTCGCCGCGTCATATCGGTGTCGAGCTCGGCGAAATACGCGACTCCCGCTCTCGCTCCCCACGGCCGCAGCTCGACCCTCAGCGTGTTGCCAAGCGCCTCTACAGCGGCCTTGGACGCGCTATAGGCACCCAGCAGAGGCGCATGGACGGCCGCCGCCAGGGAAGCCACAGCCAGCGCGTAACCGCGCTCATGGCAGACGTACGGCCCCGCTGCGCGAAGGGTGTTGTGGACGCCCAGCACGTTCACCCGAAGGCTCTGCTCCAGCACGGACGGGTCCCCGCCGATGATCGGCATCTGCGCGGCCACTCCCGCGTTGGCGACGACGACGTCCAGGCCGCCGCCCAGCGCGTCCGCGGCGGCGTCCACGACCTCGGCGACCCTGTCGCGGTCGGTCACGTCGCACGTCCACCAGGGGGCGGAGCCGCAGTCGGCCGCGACGGAGGCGAGGTGGTCGGGCTCCAGGCCGGCGAGCGCCACCCGGGCGCCGCGCTCGTGCAGCCGGACGGCCAGGGCGGCGCCGATGCCGCGCGCCGCCCCCGTGATCAGGACGCGCCGCCCGGCGAGCGTCGCGGTCCACCGGGAGGAGTCGAGGATCATGCGGGCGAGGGTAACATAAATGAACATCTCCGTCTTTTTAAGACCGGGGCCTTCGGTCCGAGATTCCCGTCCAGCCGAGTTGCGGGCGCCGAGGCTTTAGGCTGGCCGGTATGGCGACGGAGGCGGGGGCGGAGGCGTCCAGAAGGCCGCGAGCCCGGAAATGGCAGAACGAGACGCGGCTCGGGCTCGTGCGGCGGGCGCGCAGGATCAACCGCGTCCTGGCCGAGACGTACCCGGACGCGCACTGCGAGCTGAACTTCGGGACGCCGTTCCAGCTCCTCGTCGCGACCGTCCTGTCGGCGCAGACCACCGACATGCGGGTGAACCTGACCACGCCCGGTCTCTTCGCCAAGTACCCCACCCCGGAAGACCTCGCCGCCGCCAACCCCGAGGACGTCGAGCAGATACTGAAACCCACCGGGTTCTTCCGAGCCAAGACCAAGTCGGTCATGGGGCTGTCCGCCGCACTCCGGGACCGCTTCGACGGCGAGGTCCCAGGGAACCTTGAAGACCTGGTCACCCTCCCTGGGGTCGGACGTAAGACGGCCAACGTCGTCCTAGGAAACGCGTTCGACGTTCCGGGAATCACCGTCGACACCCATTTCGGCCGTCTGGCCCGCCGTTTCGCATGGACGAGCGAAGACGACCCAGTGAAGGTCGAGCAGGAGATAGGCACGCTCATTCCGCGCAAGGACTGGACGATGCTCTCCCACAGGCTCATCTGGCACGGCCGCCGTATCTGCCATGCGCGCCGTCCAGCCTGTGGGGCATGCCCGCTCGCCCGGCTCTGCCCGTCGTTCGGCGAAGGACCGACCGACGAGGACACCGCGCGCAAGCTCGTCAAACCCGGCCCCTTCTCATGACCCACGCACCCGCCGTGGGAAGGATCACGAGCGTTCCGGAGTTGGGACGGACGTGACCGACATCGCCCCCATCGGCCCGCCCTGGCTCCGGCGCTTCTGCGCCGAAGGGCCGCGGATGACCGTGCCGCCGATGTTCCGGCCCGAGCCGGGCGGACGTGCCGCCGCCGTCCTGATCCTCTTCGGCGAGGGTCCGGACGGCCCTGACGTGCTGCTCACCGAGCGTGCGCCCACGCTCAACAGCCACGCCGGACAGCCCGCGTTCCCCGGCGGACGCATCGACCCCGACGACCGCGTCGGCTCCGACGACGGCGGCGCGGTCGCGGCGGCGCTGCGCGAGGCGTGGGAGGAGGCGGGCGTCGAGCCGTCCGGCGTGGACGTCCTCTGCACCCTGCCCGAGCTGTACCTGGCGCACAGCAGGCACCGGGTCACGCCCGTCGCCGGTTGGTGGCGGGAGCCGTCGGACATCGCGCCCGGCCACCCCGGCGAGGTCGCGACGGTCGCGCGCGTCCCGATCGCGGAGCTGGTCGACCCGGCGAACCGGCTGATGATCCGGCACCCGTCCGGGCTCAGGATGGGACCCGCGTTCCGCGTCCGCGGCATGCTCGTGTGGGGGTTCACGGCGGCGCTGCTCATCCGCGTCCTGGACGCGGGCGGCTGGAACCGTCCGTGGGACGCGGGCCATGTCGAAGACCTGCCGCCGGAGGCCCTGAACCTCGCGTCCCGCGACTGAAACCCCGCCTCCCGCGGCTGAACATCCGCCGCCGCAGGTCAGGCCGCTGTTGTCATTCCGGCCGACGACGGCGGGGCATTCGCGTCACACCGGACGGCTATCCCGTGGACCCCAATCTGGTACATCGAGGGGACGTTAAGCAGCGGTGCGGCACTATACGGTGAAGCGGTGCTGCACGACCACGTTCTCGACGCCATCCTGCTCGTGCTCGTCGTGCTGTTCGGAGTCTCGGGCTACCGGCAGGGCTTCATCGTGAGCCTGCTGAGCTTCGTCGGCTTCGTCGGCGGCGGCGTCGCCGGGGTGCTGATCGCGCCGCCGATCGCCGAGGCCGCGGTGGACGGCGCCGCGCAGCAGGCGCTCCTCGCCATCGTGATCGCGTTCCTGGCCGCGACCATGGGACAGCTGGTCGCGTCCTCCCTCGGCGCCGTCCTGCGCAACCGGGTGACCGGCCTGAACGCCCGCACCGTGGACGCGGTCGGCGGCACCTTCGTCAGCGCCCTGTCGCTCCTCATCGTCGCCTGGTTCTTCGGGAGCCTGGTCGCCAACTCCGAGTTCCAGCCCGTCCGGACGCAGGTCAAGGGCTCCTCCATCATCAACGGCATCAACGACGTGATGCCGCCGCAGGCGCAGACCTGGTTCACCTCCTTCCAGGGCTTCGTGAAGAGCAGCGAGTTCCCGCAGGTCTTCAACGGGCTCGGCGGCGAGTCGGTGGTGCAGGTGCCGCCGCCGGACGAGTCCGTGCTGAACACCAGGGGGCTGCGCGCCGCCCGCGACAGCATCGTGAAGATCGTCAGCACGGCGCCGCAGTGCCAGCGGCGGATCGAGGGCACCGGGTTCGTGTTCGCGCCGAAGCACATCATGACGAACGCGCACGTTGTCGCGGGTGCGCGCGGGTCGTCCGCCGTGGCGACCGTCAACGGCGAGTCCGCTCGCGGACGGGTCGTCCTGTACGACCCGAAGCGCGACGTCGCCGTCCTGTACGTGCCGGGGCTGGACGCTCCGCCGCTGAAGTTCGCCGGGGAGGCCCGCGTCCGCGACAGCGCGATCATCGCCGGGTTCCCGAAGAACCAGCCGTTCACGCCGGGCGCCGCCCGGATCCGCGCCAGGCAGACGGCCCGGGGCCCGGACATCTACCACTCCGGCCAGGTCACCCGCGAGATCTACGCGATCCGCGGCAAGGTCGAGCCCGGCAACTCGGGCGGCCCGCTGCTGTCCACGGACGGCCGCGTCTACGGCGTCATCTTCGCCGCCGCGCTGGACTCGCCGTCCACCGGCTACGCGCTGACCGCGGAAGAGGTCGCCCCGGACGTGCGCGCGAGCGCGAACGCGACGACACCGGTGTCGACGGAGCGCTGCTCCGACTAACTCATGAGCCGAACGGTTATCGGGCCCTCCTGGGGATGCCCGGCCAGGTGGCGCGCGCGCTGAACGACCCCTTGGACGTCGATGCCGTGCGGAGGGTCAGCCTCATACGGGACGAGACGTTCAGCGGCGCGGCTTAGGAGCGCATCAGCGCCGCGCGTGTTTCCACGGCGGAGATGGGTTATCCCCACAGCGACCTGTGCGAGACCTCTCCACAGTTCCCGTTCGGGTTCTGGTGCGGCCTTCCAGACTGCTTCGAGTACCTCGTGTGCATGGAACGGACGGTCGGCGTCCAGGAGGCGTTGCGCTTCGACCAAGGCTTCGGCGGGCGGCAGGTCGATGTCGTCCGGCATCGTGGGTATGCCGGTCGCGTCATGGGGCAGCGGCCGTCCGAAGGCGTCGCGTGGACGTGCGTTGCGTGGCCGTCCTGCCTCGTCCCGATCCCGCATCCCTCCACGCTACGCCCGCCCCACACGGGGGTCAGAGCTCGGGTTCGGGATCGGCGAGCCAGCCGAGAAGCTGCGTGTCGAACGTACGAGGACGTTCCTCGTGCGGGAAATGACCGGCGCCGTCGATGAGCTTCCAGCGGTAAGGGGCCGTCACGTAGCGGCCGGAACCCTGAGCGCTGCTGGGGAGAGTGCACGTGTCGAGCGCACCGTGCAGTTGGAGGGTCGGTACGTGGATGGGTGCGCGCATGCGGTGCGCGTAGCGGATACCGTCCGGGCGGGCCTGCGAGCGGATGAGCCAACGGTGATACTCCAGCGCGCTATGCGCCGCCCCAGGGATCTGTACTGCTCTCCGGACGAGTCGCTCAGTGCGTTCGTCCGGCCAACCCGGGCTTGACCAGTCGTGCAGTAGCTTCCCGACCAGTGCCGCGTCGTCCCGCACTAGGCGCCGTTCAGGCCACATTGGCAATTGGAAGCCGAACGTGTGGCGTGTCGCCCACCCCTGGCCGCGCGGGTCACCGGCGATCGCCTGCCGCAGCCGCAGCGGATGCGGCGCGCTCACCACCGCCAGCCGCTGGACGACCTTCGGGTGGTAGACGCCCATCGTCCAGGCCAGAAGCCCGCCCCAGTCGTGCCCGACGACGATCGCGTTGGCCTCGCCGAGCGCCCGGACGAGCCCTGCGGCGTCCCCGGCGAGCGTCACCAGGTCGTAGCCGCGCGGCGGCTTGTCGCTCCCGCCGTAGCCGCGCAGGTCGACCGCGGCGGCGCGGTACCCGGCCGCTGGGAGAGACACCAGTTGGTTGTGCCATGACCACCAGAACTCGGGGAAACCGTGCAGAAGCAGGACGAGCGGCCCGTCACCGGCCTCGGCGACGTGGAACCGCGTCCCGCCGGCGCTGATCTGCCGGTGGGTCCACGGTCCGTCGACCTCGACCAGGGACGCGTCGTGCCCGGACATGGCGATCGGTCAGCCCGTCAGCTCTGGCGTGTCGGAATCGCCGCGGCGGCGCAGCTTCGACAGGTCGCTCTTCAGCGACTTCCGGGTCCGCTTCGCCCCTTCGATCTTCTTGATGAACCGTTTGGCGATCAGCATCAGCGCCCCGGCGAGCAGCACGTACACGACCGCGACGATGAGGAATGCCAGCCAGCGCCAGAGACCCAATCCGATCAGCCCGTACGCGAACGAGATCGACAGCAGGATGACGACGATCCCGCCCATCACGGCGGCGATGGTGAACATCACACTGCTGACGGCCGCCTTCTTGGCGTCGGCCTTCAGCTCGACCCTGGCGAGCTCCATCTCCAGCCTGATGATGTCCGACATCTCGCTCAACGCCAGCGTGGCCAGGTCGCCGAGCGACTTGTCCTCGACGCGATCGCCCGGTAGTGCCTCGGACATATAGAAAATTCTCCTTCAGTCCCGGCGCGCGCGCAGACGCACCCTTCTCCGGAAGACGACGGCCGCGGCCGCCGAGGCGAGAACGCTCGCGATCAGGACCGCAGTCGTCACTCTCTCGAATTGTGACGGGTCGGTATAGGCCAAACCGCCGATCAGCAGCGAAACGGTGAAACCCACCCCGGCGAGCAAAGCGACCCCGGCGATCTCATGCCAGTGCAGATCCTCGCTGAGGTTCGCCCAGCCGAGCCGGACGGCCGCCCAGGCGCCGCCGAAGACGCCCACGAACTTACCGATCACCAGTCCGGCGATCACACCGAGGGCCACCCGGTCGGTGAACACCGCACCCAACTGGGACGCCCCGAGCCCTACGCCCGCCGACACGAATGCGAAAACCGGCACGCACACTCCTGCCGAGAACGGACGCAGCGCATGGTCGGCGCGTTCCGCGTTCGTCGGCCGTCCGTCCGGCGTCTCCTTCGGGCTGGTGAGCATTCCCAGGGCGACACCGGCGACGGTGGCGTGCACGCCACTCCGCTGTAGGCAGTACCAGGCAAGGAGGGCGAGCGGCACGTAAACCCACGGCGATCGGACGTTCCGGTGCTGCAGCCACCCGTACGCGCCGATCAGAACCGCTCCGAGGCCGAGCGGCGTCCAGTGCATCTCGTGGGTGTAGAACAACGCGATGATGGTGATGGCGATGAGGTCGTCCACCACGGCCAGGGTCAGCAGGAAAGCGCGCAGAGGCGCTGGGCATGACGTGAACGTCACAGCGAGCACGGCGAGCGCGAACGCGATGTCCGTCGCCGTCGGAACAGCCCATCCGCTGGACGCCCCTGGTTCGCCCACGCTGACCGCCAGGAAAATCAGCGCAGGCACGGCCACGCCGGCCAAGGCGGCGAGTACGGGCAGTGCCGCGTCCCTTGGATTGCGCAGTTCTCCGTGGGTCAATTCCTCACGCAGCTCTAGGCCCGCGATGAAGAAGAACACTGCGAGCAGCCCGCTGGACGCCCAATGTTGGACGTCCATGTGCCCGATGTGCAGCCAGTGGGGGCTGATCTCGAAAGTCTGCATGCTCTTGTAGGCGTCCGCCCACGGCGTGTTGGCCCACACCAGCGCGGCGACCGCCGCGAGCAGCATGACCACGCCGCCGATCGTCTCCGTCCGCAAGGCCACTGCGACCTGCGTCCCGTAACGGACGGTGGGACGGAACGGCCACGTCGCAGCAACGCGACGCCGCACGGTTGGGCGCGCCATGAAGAAACCCCCGGGAAGGTGGCGAACGTCTGGACCAGCCCCGGCCCGTCATGCACAACGGGCCGTGACGCTGCCGACCAGACTTCCCGGCGCACCACGAACGACCTTACCTGCACAATCACCGCTCCCGCGCCTCCGGGCGGGTGCGCAGCGGTCATGCGACGGCCCGCGCCCGATGGCGTACACCGGGCGCGGGCCGTGGTCGCGGGTGGTCAGTCTTCGGACTTGGCGCTCGGAAGCTTCTCCGAGATCAGGTCCATGACCGTGCTGTCGGCGAGCGTGGTCACGTCGCCGATGCTGCGGTTCTCGGCGACGTCCCGCAGCAGCCGCCGCATGATCTTGCCGGAGCGGGTCTTCGGCAGCTCGGGCACGATCATGATCTGCCGGGGCTTGGCGATCGGGCCGAGCGTCTTGGACACGTGGTCGCGCAGCTCCCGCAGGAACTCCTCGCCCTCCACGTCGCCGCCGGCGTCCCCGCGCGGGATGACGAACGCGACGATGGCCTGCCCGGTGACCGGGTCCGTCGCGCCGACGACCGCCGACTCGGCGACCTTCGGGTGCGAGACCAGCGCCGACTCCACCTCCGTCGTGGAGATGTTGTGGCCGGAAACGAGCATGACGTCGTCCACGCGGCCGAGCAGCCACATGTCGCCGTCCGCGTCCTTCTTCGCGCCGTCGCCTGCGAAGTACAGGCCCTCGAAGCGCGACCAGTACGTCTTGACGTAGCGCTCGTCGTCGCCCCAGATCGTCCGGAGCATGCTCGGCCACGGCTCCCTGACCACCATGAACCCGCCCCCGCCGTCCGGGACGGACTGGCCCTGGTCGTCCACCACGTCCGCGGCGATGCCCGGCAGCGGGCGCATCGCCGCGCCCGGCTTCCCGTGCGTGACCCCCGGCAGCGGGCTGATCATGATGGCGCCGGTCTCCGTCTGCCACCACGTGTCGACGACGGGGGTCCGGTCGCCGCCGATGTGCTTGCGATACCAGACGTACGCCTCCGGGTTGATCGGCTCACCGACCGACCCCAGTACGCGCAGGGACGACAGGTCGTACTGCGCAGGGATGTCGTCGCCCCACTTCATGAACGTGCGGATCGCCGTAGGCGCGGTGTAGAAGATGGTCACCTTGTACTTCTGGATGACGTCCCACCAGCGGCCCTTGTTGGGGGTGTCGGGGGTCCCCTCGTAGATGACGCTGGTCGCGCCGTTGGCGAGCGGCCCGTACACGATGTACGAGTGTCCGGTCACCCAGCCGATGTCGGCCGAGCACCAGTAGACGTCCGTCTCCGGCTTCAGGTCGAACACTGCGTAATGCGTGTACGCGCACTGGGTCAGGTAGCCGCCGGTGGTGTGCAGGATGCCCTTCGGCTTACCCGTCGTCCCGGACGTGTACAGAATGTACAGCGGGTGCTCCGAGTCCATGGGCTCGGCAGTGTGCTGGTCACTCTGCCGTTCGACGACGTCATGCCACCACACGTCGCGCTCGTTCTCGGCCACCTGCTCCCCGGTGCGGCGCACGACGAGGACGTTCTCGATCGTCGGCGTCTGCGCGACGGCCTCGTCGACGATGCCCTTCAGGTCGGACGGCTTACCGCGGCGGAACCCGCCGTCCGCCGTGATGACCAGCTTGGCCTGCGCGTCGTCGATGCGGGTCCGCAGCGCCTCCGCCGAGAACCCGCCGAACACGACCGAATGCGTAGCGCCGATGCGCGCGCACGCCAGCATCGAGATCGGCAGCTCGGGAATCATCGGCAGGTAGATCGCGACCCGGTCGCCCTTGCGGACGCCCAGTTCCAGCAGGGCGTTTGCCGCCCTGTTCACCTCGCGCTGGAGGTCGGCGTACGTGAGGGTACGGCTGTCGCCCGGTTCACCTTCCCAATGGAACGCGACCTTGGCTCCACGACCGGCCTCCACATGGCGGTCGACGCAGTTGTAGGCGACGTTCAGCTCGCCGCCCACGAACCACTTCGCGAACGGAGGATTGCTCCAGTCGAGGACGTCGTCCCAGCGCTTCGTCCAGGACAGCCGATCCGCCTGCTCCGCCCAGAACCCCAGGCGGTCCTCGGCCGCCTGCTCGTACGCCTCGGCCTTGACGTTGGCCGACGCGGCGAGCTCCGCGGGCGGGGAGAAGCGGCGCGTCTCCTGCAGAAGGTTCGACAGTGTCTCTTGGCTCTGGCTCAACGCGAAACTCCTTGCTAGCTGAAGCTGGGGGTCGCCCGGTATCCCCACTTCACCAGGAAGGTCCTCGGTCCCACAAGGCCGCGTTCTTGGATGTCGTGGATCGGGAGGGTGTCGTGTGACACCCAACACACCAGCCCTTCCCAGTCTGCGGTCAGAGAATCGCTGTATGCGTCGGGGCTGCGCATAGGCGCTACTGGTAGCCGCATAAGGTCGGGCCGTGACCGATGCCCTTGCTGATGTAGCGAATCTGCCCGGCGTCGCCGATGCCGTAGACGACGCCCGTTCCGCCGTAGACCGGCTGCTAGGCCACCGCATCTTGCGACGCCGCAGTGCTGAGGTTTCCACAGAGTCCGCGTTGCGTGGTGCCCGGGCTTCGGCCGTGCTTGATGGGGCCAATGTCACGTTGGACGAGCTGCGTACCACTGAGAACCCGTCCGATCCTGTCGTCCAGGGTTCTCTCCGTGTCTCGGCCGAACTGGGAACGCTGACGGAGACGTGGCGGAAAGCGCCCCGGCAGGCCCTCGCACGGCTCCACGTCCTCGCCGCAGCGGACGCTGTCGAAAGCGCCGATCTAGGACGTCCACGCTCAGCCGATCAACCCGTGAACGACGCGCTGGGGCTCGGTGCCGCGCCATCGCCGTCCGAGGTGGCCCTTCGCCTGGATGCACTCAGCGGCCTGCTGACCGAGACCACGAAAGCGCCGGCCCTGGTGGTAGCGGCCATCGTGCACGGCGAACTGCTGACTCTGCGCCCGTTCGGCTGGGGAGACGGGATCGTCGCCCGCGCCGCGCAACGGCTCACCCTCGTTGCCCGCGGACTCGACCCCAAATCGCTGGTCGCGCCAGAGGTCGGGCACCTAGAACTCGCGTCCGACTACGCCGAAGCCCTCCGCGCTTACTCGTCCGGCACCTCCGAAGGTGTCGCCCAGTGGATCGGACACTGCTCCGCCGCCGTGGCCGCCGCTGCCCGGGACTCGCAGGCGATCTGCGAAGCGTTCATGCGCGGCTGATGCTGTCGTTGGTGTGGTCCATGCTGGGCCTATGGCCGATCGCATGTACGGACGACCCGCGGCTCCCACCGACACCACCATCTCGTCAACGGACTGGGACTCCCGGGACCTGACCGGCGAGAACCACGCCAACGTCCTCTTCGTGGACGTCGACATGACCGAGGCCAGCGGCGTCGGTGCCCTGTTCACCGACTGCACGTTCCGCGGTGTGCGGTTCAACGCGTCCACCCACACCGACGCCGCGTTCGTGAACTGCACGTTCGTCCGCTGCGGATTCTTCGACACCACCTTCACGGGATGCAAGCTCGTTGGCAGCATGTTCGACGGATGCACCTATGACCTGTTGAAGGTGAAGGGCGGCGACTGGTCATTCACGGGTCTCCCAGGAGCCGACCTACGCCGTGCGTCGTTCACAGAGGTGCGCATGCGTGAGACCGATCTCACCGGTGCGAGGTGTGCGGGAGCCAAGTTTCGTGACGTCGACTTGTCGGGTTCGGCGGTTCACAAGGCGGACTTTTCCGGCTGCGATCTACGCGGAAGCGACATCTCGGCGATAGACCCTCTCACCGTCGAACTTCGGCGTGCGGTGATCGATCCGTTTCAGGCGGTCGTCCTGGCAACTGCACTGGGGCTGGACGTCCGCGACTAACGCCTTACTCGCAAAGCGAACGGCGCCCCTCTACGGGACGCCGCCGCCAAGCACGTCACACCGGGTTACCAAGCGTGCACCTCATATCCGTCGGACCGGGTCAAGCCCGTCTCGACGCGCCTCCCGCGGCTGGTCGCGCGTGGGTGCCCGGCTGCCGTGCGCGGACACGCGGTCCGTAGGACCTGTGTACGCCTCATTTGCCCAGTTGACAAGCCCCTGTTCGGAAAACTCGCCGGGCCGGGGAGAGCGGTGCCGGCGGGGACGCGGGTGTCGCATGAGGCCAACTCGGGATGGAGTCCCCTATTTCGGACTAACCGGAACTCAGGGACGGCTCCGAAATTGATCACTCACCGTGATTGTTTTCATTTTGAACAGTCGATCCGGCGGTGCGGCCGGAAAGATCTTTAGTTCTCCTGTACGCTCCCACTCCCGTCCCGATGCACTCCTTGTGCAGGGGATCGGGGTGCCCTGTCGAGGGCGGCACGGCGCCTTGCGGCACCGCACCGCCACACGTCGAGCGGATCGTCCCAACCAGGTGAGAAAAATCGTCACCTGTCGGACGAGTTTGCGCCTCGACGGAACTCTGAACGATCGGGCAGCATATGTTGTATCTGCCTAGACTGGAGTCAGTGAGTTTGCCTCTCCTATAGAGCGAACTTGCGTACGGCTTAGCCCGAACTCCCCCGAGACTTTCTTGGGAAAGCGGGCCGGCTCTACCCCCCCGGAGCCGGACCGCCCGGCGACCCCCGCTCTCC
>NZ_SMKT01000175.1 GCF_004348735.1 Actinomadura sp. KC06 | reverse complement strand
GGGGAGGATGGTGGGGTGGGGCAGGTGCATTCGGTGTTGGTGCGGGTGGGGGCGGAGCCGTGTGCGTCGGTGGTTCGGCTGGCTGCGCCTTGGCTGCGTCCGTATGTGGCGGGGTACGGAGGTTTTCGTGCTGGGGCGGCGGCGGACGTGGCGTGTCGCAGGGTGCTGCCGTTGAATCTGGTGACGCTGATCGTCGACTTCGAGGGATGTGGCTCGCTGGCCTTTGGGGCGCGGGGTGCTCCGGAAGTGTGCGAGGAAGCGGGGTGGCGGCGCGGGGTTACGGTCGGGCTGACGCCTGCGGGGGCGCGGGCGGTCTTCGGCGTTCCGATGCGTGTGCTGACCGGAACGGTCGGCCCGCTGGATGACCTGCTTGGACGCCGGGCCGGTGAACTGGCGGAGCGGCTGGTCGCGGCGCCGGGCTGGGGCGCGAGGTTCGCGGTGTTGGACGACCTGCTCACCCGATGGCTGCGTCCTGAAGCGGGGCTGGACAGCGAGGCGGCGCGCGGATGGTGGCGTCTGCAGGAGGCGGCAGGCCGGATCAAGATCGCGCAGCTGGCCGCTGAGCTGGGCGTCGGTCGCAGGCGGCTGGAGAGCGGGTTCCAGCGGGAGATCGGGCTGAGCCCGAAGACGGTGGCGCGCGTCGCGCGGTTCCAGCGGGCGGCGCAGGTGCTCAGCGCGCCGGCGGGCACGTTCGGCGCGGCGGCCGCCTGCGGGTTCGCGGACCAGCCGCATTTCAACCGCGAAGTGCGCGCGATGGCGGGGGTCACCCCGAAGGAACTGCGCGCATTTCTTCAATACGCGGATCGGCTGAGCGACTAGCGTCTGGGGTCATGACGCTCAACGGGAAGAGCGCCCTGGTCACGGGCGGTTCACGCGGTATCGGGAAGGCGATCGTCCGGCGGCTCGCACGGGACGGCGCGCGGGTCGTCTTCAGTTACCGGGAGAACAAGGACGCCGCCGACGCGCTCGCGCGAGAGGTCGCGGGGGTGACCGCCGTCCGCGCCGATCAGGAGGATCTGGCGAGCTTGGACGCGCTGTTCGAGCACCTTGAAGATGGGCTGGACATTCTCGTCAACAATGCCGCCATCAATCCGCCGACCGCCATTCGCGACATCACCCCGGAATTGTTCGACCAGGTGATGACGGTCAACGCGAAGTTTCCGCTGCTGGCGATGCGCCGGGCGGAGCCCCTGCTGCGCGACGGCGGACGCGTCATCAACGTCTCGACGCTGAACACCGTCCTGCCGATGCCGGGCCTGGCGCTGTATTCGGCGAGCAAGGCCGCGCTGGAGCAGTTCACCGCGGTCGCCGCCCGCGAGTTCGGCGCGCGGGACATCACGGTCAACACCGTCTCGCCGGGCGCGACGGAGACCGACCTGCTGCGCGACACGAACCCGCCCGAGGCCCTGGCGCAGACCACGGCGTTCACGGCGCTGGGGCGGCTGGGCGCGCCCGAGGACATCGCCGACGTGGTCGCGTTCCTCGCCGGGCCGGACGGACGCTGGATCACGGGCCAGAACATCCGCGCCACGGGCGGTTTCGTCCTCTAGGGGTGTCCGTCCTGGACGGAGATGTCACGTCGACGAGGGCTATGTCGTCCTTGGCGTATGGACGTGACAGCTGGTACCGGGGGCGGACCGGTCGGGGACGAACTCGCGCAGGCATTCGAGATGGAACGGCCGCGGCTGGTCCGCGTCGCCTACGCGACGCTCGGGTCGCTGGCCGAGGCCGAGGACTGCGTCCAGGAGGCGTGGCTGCGGCTGCGCGGCCTGGACGACCCGGGGGAGATCCGCGACCTTCCGGCCTGGCTGATCCGGACGGTCGGGCGGCTGGCGCTGGACGCGCTCGGCAGCGCGCGGGCCCGCCGCGAGCGGTACGTCGGGACGTGGCTGCCCGAACCCCTGGTCGGGGACGCCGCGCCCACCGCCGACCCGGCGGACCGGGTCACGATGGACGAGCAGGTCAGCATGGCCATGCTCGTCGTCATGGAGAGCCTGTCGCCCGCCGAGCGGACGGCGTTCCTGCTGCATGACGTGTTCGGGCTGCCGTTCGACGAGGTCGCGGAGGTCGTCGGACGGTCGACGGTGGCGGTGCGGCAGCTCGCGTCCCGGGCCCGGCGGCACGTGGCGGAGGGCCGGCCGCGCTTCCCGCCCGCGCCGCACGAGCAGCGGGCGCTGGTCACGGCGTTCCTGTCCGCCTGCCAGAACGGCGACCTCGACGGGCTCATGGACGTCCTGGCACCCGAGGTCGTGCTCCGCGGCGACGGCGGCGGCAAGGTCAGCACGGTGCCGCGCGTCCTGCGCGGCGCGGACGAGGTGGCCGCGGCGATGCTCGCTTTCAGCGGCGCGCCGATCTCCGGGCTGCGCGTGACCACGGTCAACGGATCGCCGGGGATCGTCGCGCGCGGGATCGACGGCAACCTGTCCGTGGCGGCGATCACCGTCGACGCCGGACGGATCGTCGCGATCGACGTCGTCCGCAACCCCGACAAGCTCACCACCGTCCAGGAGCCGGACGCCGGCTGATCCTGCCCGCCCTGCTCCGCCGGCGATCCCGCACGCCCGCGACCAACTACTGAGAGTAATCAACTGTGAGGGAAAGGTCATGACACTTACGGAGGAAACGCCGACCGAGGCGGTGCGCCCGCCCGCGGGCGTCTTCGCCCGCGTCGCCGGATTCGCTCATCGGCGGCGCTGGCTCGTCCTGGTGCTCTGGGTCGCCGTCCTCGCCGGGGTCTGGGGCGCCGCGACGGTGACCGGCACCGACTACCGCAACGACTACTCGCTGCCCGGCACCGAGTCCCAGGAGGCCGCCGACCTGCTGACCGAGCACGGTCTCGGCCGGGCCGGCGACACGATGCAGATCGTCCTGAGCAGCGACGCCGGGCTGACCGCGCCCGCCACCAGGCGGCAGGTCGAGGCCATGCTGGACGAGGTCGCCGCGCTCCCGAAGGTCGCCGAGGTGCGCAGCCCGTACGCCGACCCGTCCGCGATCGCGCCCGGCGGCCGGATCGGCTACGCCACGGCGGTGCTGGACATCCCGTCCAAGGAGATGACCAAGCCCGACAGCGAGCTGGTGTACGAGGCGGCGGCGAAGGCGTCGCGCGACGGGCTGCGGGTCGAGCTGGGCGGCGAGGCCGCGCGGCTGCTCGCCCAGAGCGAGGGCGGGACGGCGGAGGGCGTCGGGCTGCTCGCCGCGATGGTCATCCTGGTGCTGATGTTCGGCACGTTCATCGCCGCCGGGCTGCCGATCATCACCGCGGTGTTCGCCGTCGGGTCGACGCTCGGCGCGATCGTGCTGGCGTCGCACGTGTTCACGATCGCCGAATGGACGCCGTACGTGATGATCCTCGTCGGGCTCGGCGTCGGCATCGACTACGCGCTGCTCGTCTTCGCCCGGTACCGGGGCGAGCTGGTGAAGGGCACCCCGCCGGGCCGGGCGGCCGTCGCCGCGCTGGACGTCGCGGGCCGCACGGTGTTCTTCGCGGGCTGCACCGTGATCCTCGCGCTGCTCGGGCTGGTGGCGCTCGGCCTCGGATCGCTGCAGGGCATGGCGCTGTCGGTGGCGCTGACCGTGCTGGTGACGATGCTCGCGTCGCTCACCCTGCTGCCCGCGCTGCTCGGCGTGTTCGGGAAGCGGTTCGCGCGCCAGTTCGCCGCTCGCGCCGCGCGGCGCGCGGCGCGCGGCAGGGCGGACGAGGGCGCGATGTGGCGGCGCGTCGGCGTCCTGGTGCAGCGGCGTCCGATGGCGGCGCTGCTGGTGGCCGGGGTGCTGCTGGGGGCGCTCGCCGTCCCGGCGCTGGGCATGCGGTTCGGGTTCGCGGACGCCGGCAACGACCCGCGCGACACGACCAGCCGCGAAGCCTACGACCTGCTGTCGCAGGGATTCGGGCCCGGATTCAACGGGCCGCTCCTGCTGGTGGTGCAGGGCGGCGAGGGAGGTCCCGCGCAGGCGGGCGCGGCGGTCGAGCAGGCGCTCCGGGACGTCGACGGCGTCAAGGCCGCGGGCGCACCGGTCGCCGCGCCGGACGGACGGATCGCCACCATGCTCGTCTTCCCTGCCTCGTCCCCCCAGGCCGAGGAGACGACGGAGCTCGTCTCGACGCTCCGCGACGACGTCCTGCCCGGGGTGTCGGCGCGAACCGGCGCGGACGTGCTCGTCGGTGGGGCGACCGCCGCGGCCGAGGACTACTCGGCGAAGGTCGCGGACCGCATGCCGCTGTTCATGGCGATCGTCGTCGGGCTGTCGGTCGTCCTGCTGATGGCGGTGTTCCGCTCCGTGCTGATCCCGCTGAAGGCGGCGCTGCTGAACCTGCTGAGCATCGGCGCGGCCCTCGGCGCGATGAAGCTGGTCTTCCAGGACGGGCGGTTCGGCGCCGAGGCCGCGCCGATCGAGGCGTACCTGCCGGTGATGGTGTTCGCGATCGTGTTCGGGCTGTCCATGGACTACGAGATCTTCCTCGTGTCCCGGATGCGGGAGGAATGGCTCCGGACCGGGGACGCGGCCCACGCCGTCCGCGAGGGGCTGGCCCACACCGGGTCGGTGATCACCGCGGCCGGCGCCATCATGGTCGTCGTGTTCGGCGCGTTCATGCTCAGCCCCGACCGGCTGCTGCAGCAGGCCGGCTTCGGGATGGCCGTGGCCGTCTTCGTGGACGCCGTGATCATCCGCTGCCTGATCGTGCCGGCGGTGATGCGGCTGCTCGGCCGGCATGCGTGGTGGTTCCCGCGTCCGCTGGACCGCCTGCTGCCCAACGTTCAGGTCGAGAAGGCCTGACAGGCGCACGGACGAGCCCGCCGCCCGCTGTCCGGCCTCGTCACCGGCCGGCGGGCTCCTCCTCGCGCTGCTTCTTCTCGCGGCGCTTGCGGAGCGTCCCGGGGCGGGCCTTCTCCTCCGGGTGGTGATGGACGCGGACGAGGCTGGCCCCCGTGGTGAACAGCAGGATCGCCAGGATCACGCCCAGCGACAGCGGCGTCGGGATCTCCGGGACCGACTTGGTGACGTCCTCGTGCAGGAAGTGCAGGATCAGCTTGACGCCGATGAACCCCAGGATCGTCGACAGCCCGATCGTCAGGTAGACGAGCCGTTCCAGCAGCCCCTCGATGAGGAAGTACAGGGCGCGCAGGCCGAGGAGGGCGAACGCGTTGGCGGTGAAGACGATGAACGGGTCCTTCGTCACGCCGAACACGGCGGGGATGGAGTCGAGCGCGAACAGGACGTCCGTGCTGCCGATCGCGACGAACACCAGGAGCAGCGGCGTCGCCACGCGGCGGCCGTCCTCGTGCGCGAGCATCCGGCCGCCGTGGAAGTCGGTGCTCACCGGGAACAGCTTGCGGGCGCGCCGGACGAAGAAGGTGTCCTCGACGTCGGGCTCCTCGTTGCGGTGCCGGACGAGCTGGACCGCCGTCCAGATCAGGATCAGCCCGAAGAGCAGGAACGTGAACGAGAACAGGTTGATCGCCGCGGCGCCGACCGCGATCAGGATGGCCCGCAGGATGAGCGCCGCCGCGATCCCGAACAGCAGCGTCTTCTGCTGGAACTCCTGGGGCACCGCGAACCGCGCCATGATGATCACGAAGACGAAGAGGTTGTCGACCGACAGGCTCTTCTCCACGACCCAGCCGGAGAAGTACTCGGTGCCCGCCGTCGACCCGCCGAGGATCCACACGGCGAGGCCGAACAGCAGCGCGAGGGCGATGTAGAACACCGACCAGAACGTGGCCTCCCGGAGCCCGACCGCGTGCGGGCGCCGGACGGCGACGAGCAGGTCGAACACGAACAGCGCGATGATCAGGGCGATCGTCGCGCCCCAGGCCCATGCGGGTATGTCGACCATCCGGCGGCTCCACTCGGTAGGGGCGTCGGCTTCCCGAGGCCGCGCCCTCGGAGGGTGCGCCCTCGCCTCCGTCCAGTGGATCTATATCCGTTCTTCGGCGGTTATACCTTCGCCCCGGACGCCCTGGCACTCACGCGGATCTGAGTATCCGCGCCGATGTGCCCGCCACCTGCGGACGGACAGGCTGCGGGCATGAACACGTCCCGATGGCTTCCCGCCGCGCTCCTGGCCAAGGCGGCCCTGGCCGCACTCCTCGCCCTCGCCGTCGCCTTCCCCGAATGGGACCGGTTCGCGGACAAGGCGATGGGCGTCCGCGTGGCCGCCTACCCCGCCGCCGTCATGCTCGTCACCCTGATCTGGGCGCTGCGCGGACGGGCCAAGGCGTTCCCGTGGGACATCGACCTCCTCGTGACCGCGCCGTTCCTCATCGACGTCGCGGGCAACGCCGCCGACCTCTACGACACCATCGGATGGTTCGACGACGCCTGCCACTTCACCAACTGGGCCCTGCTGTGCGCCGCCGCCGGGCTCGCCCTCCGCCGCCGGGGCGGCCTCAGCGGCTGGACGCTGGCGCTGACCTGCGCCGGGATCGGCGCGATCACGGCCATCGTCTGGGAGTTCATCGAGTACGGCGTCTTCATCCTCGACACCCCCGAGGCCGTCACCGCCTACCGCGACACCGTCGGCGACCTCATGCTCGGCCTCAGCGGCGCCGTCGTGGCAGGCCTGGCAGTCGCCGCCGCGACCCTCCGCCGTGGCGGCTCAGTAGACGAGCGCCTGGACGCCGTCCGTGGTGACCTCCTCGACGAAGGTCGGCGCGCCGGCGATGCGGACGCCGGGCAGGACGTCGTCCGGGCCGATGTCGCGGCGAGCCGCGCACTGCGTGCAGAGGGTGACGCGCCCGGCGGTGAGGATCACGGTCAGCAGGTCGTCCAGGGGAGTGGCGTGCGGCAGTGAGAACCCGGCCGCGCGCCCCGGCAGCGCGAACCACGCGGACTCGCCGGTCAGCCAGAGGGACACCGGCACCCCGCTCGCGGCGGCCGCCGCGGCCACGGTGAACGCCTGGTTGCAGCGCTCGGGGGCGTCGGCGCCCGCCGTCACTTTGATCACCAGCGGTCTCGCCATGCTTGAACTGTAGCCCGGCGGGGCGCGTAGCATCCTGCGGTATGGGTGGGATGCTGAACGCGGGGGTCCTCGTCGTCTTCCTGGGGCTCGTGGTGGTCTCCGCCGTCCTGCTGGTGATCCGCCTCGGCCGCCTCAAGTGATCGGACGCCGCTACGCTCGGTGCCCATGGATCCTGAGCTGCATCCGGACCTCGAGCCGTTGAAGTTCCTCCTCGGCACCTGGGAGGGCGCCGGCGTCGGCGGCTATCCCACGATCGAGTCGTTCAACTTCGGGCAGGAGCTGTCCTTCACCCACATCGGGAAGCCGTTCCTGAGCTACGCGAGCCGGACCTGGCTGATCGAGGAGGACGGCACGCTCGGGCGCCCGCTGGCCACCGAGACGGGCTACTGGCGGCCGCGTCCCGACAACCAGGTCGAGGTGACGCTGGCCCACCCGACCGGCATCGTCGAGATCTACGTCGGCACCGTCGCGTTCAGCCGGGTCGAGCTGCGGACGGACGTCGTCGCGCGCACCGAGTCGGCCAAGGAGGTGACGGGCGGCCACCGGCTGTACGGCATGATCGGCGAGGACCTCGGCTGGGCCTACGACATGGCGGCCGTGGGCCAAAAGCTCCAGTCGCATCTGTCCGCGCAGCTCAAGAGGGTCGGCTGAGCGGCCCCTGACGGGCGCCGGACATGAACGATCCCCGGACCTTCCCGCGTGGGCGGGTGATGGACAGGACGGGTCCATCGGTCCGGGGACCGGGTAACTGCCTGGGATTCGCCGGTCACCGTCGCGACCGGTTGCCACCGCCGAGGGCGGCGGCGCCGAGGCGGAACGGCGACTAGCTGACAGTCACCTCGCGAGTCCTACAAGAAACCATTGTTTAGGACCACCTCCTTTCGCGCGTACCTCGCACGCTATGCGAGCCCCTCGCGGCGGGGCAAGCGGGTTTTCCGCGAGCTGAACGTCCGGCATGGGAGGCGCGCGGCGGGACGGGCGGCGACGGCGGGACGGGCGGCGGCGTTCGGGATCTAGACTCGGGGCATGGTCGAGTCGTGGCAGGAGGAGCTGCGGGCGAAGGGGTACCGGGTCACCCCCCAGCGCCAGCTGGTCCTTGAGGCGGTCACCAACCTGGAGCACGCGACCCCCGAGGAGATCTGCACCGAGGTGCAGCGCACCGCCCGCGGCGTGAACATCTCCACCGTCTACCGGACGCTCGAGCTGCTCGAAGAGCTCGGGCTGGTCAAGCACGCGCATCTCGGGCACGGGCCGCCGAACTACCACCTGGCGGCCGAGGCCGAGCACATCCATCTCGTGTGCCGGGGCTGCCACACCGTCCAGGACGTCGACCCGAGGGCCGCCGCCGGGCTGGCCGAGGGCCTCCTGCGCGACTTTGGCTTCGAGACGGACGTGCACCACCTCACTGTCTACGGACGGTGCAAGGACTGCCGCGCGACATAACCTGGGTGCATGGAGAGCCCGCTGCTGCAGTCGCCCGGAGCCGTCCCCGCCGATGCGCCCGACCAGGAGGTCGCCGCGCACTACGGCGAACCCGCGCAAGAGCAACGCGCGCTGGCGGACGGGACGGCGTTCGTCGACCGGAGCAACCGGGGCGTCGTCCGCGTCTCAGGCCCGGACCGGCTGAGCTGGCTGCACAGCCTGCTGAGCCAGCACCTGGACGGGCTGAAGCCGTTCGAGCCCACCGAGGCGCTGCTGCTCGGCCCCCACGGGCACATCGAGCACCACCTCTTCCTGATCGACGACGGCGAGGCCGTCTGGGCGCACGTGGAGCCCGGCGCGGCGCCCGCGCTGGTGGAGTTCCTCGACCGGATGCGGTTCATGCTCCGCGTCGAGGTCGCCGATTTGTCCGCCGACCATGCCGTGATCACCGTCCCGGGGCCCGCCGGCCAGGGCGAGCTCGCCTGGCCGGACGCCGCCGGCGCCGTCACCCGGATCGTGCCGCGAAACGAGTTCCCGGAAGGGCTGCGGCCTGCCGGGCTCTGGGCGTACGAGGCGCTCCGGATCGCCGAGCACCGCCCCCGCCTCGGCCTCGACACAGACCACCGGACGATCCCGCACGAGGCGGGCTACGTCGAGACGGCCGTCCACCTGAACAAGGGCTGCTACCGGGGGCAGGAGACCGTCGCCCGCGTCCACAACCTCGGGCGTCCGCCGCGCCGCCTGGTCTTCCTGCACCTGGACGGGAGCGTCGACCGGCTGCCCGCCCAGGGCGCTCCCGTCGAGATCCCCGGCGGGCGGACCGTCGGGTTCGTCGGCTCCTCGGCCCGCCACCACGAGCTGGGCCCGATCGCGTTGGCGCTGGTCAAGCGGAACGTCCCGGTGGACGCCGAGCTCCTGGCGGACGGCGTCGCGGCGGCGCAGGAGGTCGTCGTGTCTCCGGAGACCGGCGCGAACGCGCAGATCGATCTTCGGCGGCGGCCCGCGAAACACGGGTAGAACTCCGACCTCTGGGGCAAAATCGTCTGAGTCAGCCGATTTCTGACCGGCCGTGCCCAGGGGAAGGCGGATTCTTACCGATGGTCCCGAACCTGGGGAAAGAGCCACCGGCGGCCAGGAAGGGAGCCCGGCGCCTGCCGCGCCGGGAGTCCGCACTGGTGTGGTGGGCCCTGTTCGCTGCCATCGCCGGTCTCGCCCTGTGGCTCCAGTCGTGGCGCGTCGCGCTGCTCGGCTTGCTGACGTGGTGCCTGTACGAGTTCGTCCTCGTCCCGACGCTGTGCCGGGTGCTGAAACGGCAGGGCCATCCCTGCGCGGAACGCGTCCGCGGACGCCTGTTCGCCTGCGGCCCGGGCCACCAGCAGTTGAAGAACGACGCGCTGTGGCGGCTCGCCGGCCTCCGCAACCCGTTCCAGAAGAACGGCGAGGACCCAGAGACCGGCGGCGTGGTCCACTCCCCGTACGTGCGCGGACGCCTCACCCCGGCCGACCGCGTCCTCATCCTCCTCGCCGCCCTCGGCACGGTCGCGGTCCTGGTCGGCATGGTCTACGGCTTCCGCTGACCGGCCGCCCGACCGTGATCAGACGTCCACGATCAGCGTGATGGGGCCGTCGTTGACGAGGGCGACCTTCATGTCCGCGCCGAACTCGCCCGTCTCGACCTTCGCGCCGAGGGCCCTCAGCTCGTGGACGACGGCGTCCACCAGCGGCTCGGCGACGGGGCCGGGTGCGGCGGCCGTCCATGTCGGGCGGCGGCCCTTGCGCGCGTCCCCGTAGAGCGTGAACTGGCTCACTACGAGCAGTGGCGCGTTCACGTCCGAGCACGATTTCTCGTCCTGGAGGATCCGCAGCCCCCACAGCTTGGCCGCCAGCCTGCGGGCCTTCGCGGCATCGTCGTCGTGCGTCACGCCGACGAGGACCAGCAGCCCCGGCCCCTCGATCGCACCGACGGCACGTCCGTCCACGGACACGCTGGCCTGACTCACCCTCTGGACTACCGCACGCATGACCATGCATTCTGCCGCCTATGGGAGCATCGACGCTCATCACGGTGGCGCCGACGGGGGCGGAGTCCGCGAAGGCGGACGTTCCGGGCCTGCCCGTCACCCTTGATGAACTGGTCCAGACGGCCAAGGAGTGCGAGGCGGCCGGGGCGGCCATGATCCACGTGCACATCCGCGACGACGACGCGCGGCCCACGCTCGACCTGTCCCGGCTGCGGGACACGGTGCGGGCGCTGCGGGAGAGCACGGGGCTGATCGTCCAGCTGTCCACGGGCGGCGCGGTCACCGACCCGTACGAGGACCGCCTCCGCGTCCTGGACGCCGAACCCGACATGTGCTCGCTCACCTGCGGGACGGTCAACTTCGGCGACGACGTGTTCATGAACCCCTGGCCGTTCATGGTGGAGCTCTACCAGCGCACCCAGGCGATGGAGGTCGTCCCGGAGTTCGAGCTGTTCGATCTCGGCCAGGTCGCCGCGCTGCACCGCCTGCTGGACAAGCACGGGCTCCCGTACGGCGGGCACGTCCACTGCGACCTGGTGATGGGCGTTCCGGGCGGCATGCCAGGCGACGCGCGGACGCTCGTCGCCGCCGTCGAGGCCCTCCCGGACGGCGCGACGTGGTCGGCCACCGGCATCGGCCGCACGTCCCTTCCCGTCCTGCTCGCCGCCCTCTCGGCGGGCGGGCACCTGCGGGTCGGGATGGAGGACACGGTCACGCTCGCGAAGGGACAGCCGGTGACGGCGAACGTCCAGCTCGTGGAACGCGCCGCGAAGGCCGCGCACCTGGCGCAACGTCCACCGATGCCGTCCGCGGACGCCCGCGCCCTTCTCGGCGTCAAACCGCGCTGAGCCGCGAAAAAACTACCAACGATCTACCACTGATCGTAATTGATTCACCACTCTCCGCACATATTCCGGTTCGGGCCGTCCGGACGCCTGACCGCTTGACGGCGCCCCGGCGACCTGCCCGTGCAGGACGCCGGGGCGTCGTGGCCGAGGTTCTCAGGGGTGGGCCGGGTAGTCGACCATGGAGGCAGCAGGGACGCGGAGGAGGGGCAGTGGTGGAGATCAATCCTGTGCTGGTCGAGGTTGAGCGGTCCGGGTTCGTGGAGTCCCGGCATCGCGGGGCCGCCGTCGGGCTCGCCGCCGACGGGACGGTCGCGGTGCGCGCCGGGAACCCGGACGTGCCGATCTTCCCGCGCTCGGCGAACAAGCCGATGCAGGCCGTCGCGATGCTGCGGGCCGGGCTCGACCTGGACGGCGAGCTGCTCGCGCTCGCCGCCGGCAGCCACTCGGGCGAGGACTTCCACGTCGAGGGGACGGAGAAGATCCTCGCCGGCGCCGGGCTGGTGGCCGACGACCTGCGCTGCCCGGAGAGCTGGCCGCTCGACCCCGGGACGCAGCAGGACGTCGCCCGGAGCGGCGGCGGCGCGTCACGGCTGCGGATGAACTGCTCCGGCAAGCACGCCGCCATGCTCGCCACGTGCGTCGCGGTCGGCTGGCCGACCGCGTCCTACCTCGACGCCGAGCATCCGCTGCAGGTCGCCGTCCGGGAGACGGTGGAGGAGCTGGCCGGTGAGCCGGTCACCGCGGTCGGGATCGACGGGTGCGGCGCGCCGCTGTTCGCCGTGTCCACGTCAGGGGTGGCGCGGGCGTTCCGCGCGCTCGTCCTGGCCGGTCCCGGGACGCCCGAATGGCAGGTCGCGGAGGCGATGCGGACGCATCCGCAGTGGACGTCCGGCACGCGGCGCGAGGAGCGGCGGCTGATGGACGCCGTCCCCGGCCTGCTGGTCAAGTGCGGCGCGGAGGGCGTCGACGTGTTCGCGCTGCCCGGTGGGCGGGCCGGCGCCGTCAAGATCGACGACGGGGCGATGCGGGCCAGGACGCCCGTCACCGTCGCGCTCCTGCGGGCCCTCGACGTGCACGAGGGCGTGCCGGAACTGGACGTGGCGGCGCTGGACGAGCTCGCGGTGGTGGAGGTGCGCGGGGGAGACGGCGTCGTCGGCGCAATCCGTCCGGCTCCGAATGTCTTCGCCCGGTAGGCGGCCGCCCCCGGCCGGTCAGGCGGGGCCGCCGCTCCTGGTCTCCTTGTCCTTGGCGGCTTCCTCGTCCTTGAGCTCCTCGAACTCCGCCTTGAAGATCGTCTGCTCGTACAGGACGCCGTCCGGCCACGGGTTCTTCGGCTCCCGACCGGGCTGGGGGTTGTCGCGCCGGAACTCCTCGTGCTGCGACTCCCTGCTCGGCGGGTAGCTGTGCGAGAACATGCCGGGACGGTAGGTGTAGGTGCCGCCCTGCTCCATCCCGCGATGGTTGTGCTGGTCGTTCCTGCGCTCGGGGTGGATCTTCCGGGACGACGCCAGCACCGTCATGGAGAGCCGTCCGACCAGCGCCACCACGGCGACGACCGGGATGATCCACGCCCACCAGTGGGCGCCGCGCGGGGCCGTCTCCGCCAGCACGGGATCGGCCAGGATCGTGGCGAGCATGTCGGACCACCTCCCGGTGGTGTATCGGCCTGGGCCGGGGTCAATTAGGGATGTGTCCGCTTATTTCCGCGTTAACCCCATCGGTGGCCGGTTCGCCCTTCCCGCGGGCGGTCTCGCCGATCGAGCGGTTGCGTCCCGCCGCCAGTCCGGGCAGCGCCATCAGGGCGCAGACGAGCAGCACGCCGGCCATCGGAACGGTCCAGCCGTCCGTGGCGTCGTGCAGCGCGCCGATCGCGAGCGGGCCGAGCGCCGCGATGACATAGCCGATTCCCTGCGCCATCCCGGACAGCTGCGCCGCGACCTGGGCGTCGTGCGCCCGCAGCCCGATGAACGACAGCGCGGACGCGAACCCGAGACCCTGCCCCAGCCCGAGGACGATCGTCCATCCCCAGACGGACTCGATCGGCGCCCACGTGGCGCCCGCGAACCCCAGCATGGACAGCGCCACCGTGGCGACCACCAGCGGGCGCTGGTCGCGGGTCCGCCGGGCCAGCACCGGGACGGCCAGCGACCCGACCGCCTGGAGCCCCGCCGCGAGGGCCAGGACGTATCCGGCCGACGTCTCGTCCATCCCGCGGTCCTGGCACAGCGTCGGGAGCCAGCCGAGGACGACGTACGCCAGCAGCGACTGCATCCCCATGAACACCGTGACCTGCCACGCCAGCCTGGAGCGCCACACCCGCGCCGCCACCCCGCGCGCGGACGCCACGGGCGGGGCGGACCGCGCGGCGTGCGCGGCCCGGCGCGCCCTCGGCAGCCAGACCAGCCCCGCGAGCGCCGCCGGGATCGCCAGCAGGCCCAGCGGCAGCCGCCATGACGCGTCGAAGGCGTCCTCGATCGGCACGGCGAGGCCGGACGCGACGGACGCCCCGGCCGACACGGCGACCGTGTAGACCGCCGTCACCGTGGTGATCCGCGCCGGATGGTCCCGCTTGATGATCGCGGGCATCGCGATGTTGCCGATGCTGATCGCGATCCCGGCGAGCAGCGAGCCGGCGAACAGCGGGACCGGGGCGTCCAGCAGGCGCAGCACCAGCCCGGCGACGAGCAGCGCCATCGCGGTGACCAGCAGCGTCTCGCTGCGCGGCGGGCGCCGCAGGAACGCCGCGACGAGCCCGTAGGAGCCGAAGAAGGCCAGCGGCAGCGTGGTCAGGGCCCCGGCCGCCGTCCCGGACAGGCCGAACGCGTCCCTGATCTCGGTCAGCACGGGCCCGACCGCCGCGATCGCCGGACGGAGGTTGACCGCCACAAAGACGATCATCAGCAGGGCCCCGGCGACCCCGGCTCGCCGGTGCCGGCCGGTCCGCGCCTGCGTCACCGTCCCGCCCCGGCCTCGGCGTTCGCGGCCGGTTCTTCGCGGGCGGCCAGCGTCTCCAGCACGACCAGGGTCGGCTCGACCACCGCTGCCGCCGCCGACGCCGCGGCCTGCGGGTCGGCGGCGGCGATCGCGTCCAGGACGGCGCGGTGCGCGGCGGGACCGGCCTCGGGCACCTCGCGGTCGAGCCTGATGGCGCGCATCGACTCGTGCAGCCGGTCGATGAAGAAGCGCATCGCCTCGATCAGCACCGGATTGCCGGACGCCTCGGCGATGCCCAGGTGGAACGCCGCGTCGGCGGCTCCGAACGCGTCCGGCTCGGTGGCCTCGTCGCGGGCGCGGAGCAGCCCTTCGAGACGCGCCAGATCGGCGTCGGTGCGGCGCCGCGCCGCGAGCCGCGCAGCCTGGACGTCGTAGGCGAGCTGCACCTCGAAGAAGTCCCGGATGGACGCGCGAGCCAGCCGGCGCAGCAGCGGACGAGGGTTGGCCGTGCTGCGGACGTACGTTCCGTCCCCGCGCCGCACCTCCAGCACCCCGACGTGCGTCAGCGCCCGGATCGCCTCCCGGACCGCCGGACGGCTCACGCCGAGCTGCGCGGCCAGGTCCAGCTCGGCGGGGATGCGCCGTCCGACCGGCCAGGAACCGTCGCTGATCTGGGCCTGGAGCTGATCGAGCACGGCGTCGACCGTCGACCCGCCGGGGACGGGACTCAAACCCACCGAAACCTCCCAAGTAAGACGTCAGACATCTTACTTAGAGGATTTCGGTGATTTCCGGCGGGCCCGGAGCGGAACCCGCGATGACCGCCGGGAGGGGCCTCGGCGATCACCGCGGGCGCGGACGACGCCCGCCGGCCGGGGTGTGGGGCGAGGGAACCGATCCGGCGGGCGTCGCATCCTTGCCGGCGCTTTGATCGTCTACGGCGTCAGTGCGGCTCGGGCGGGACCGGGTCGCGGCGCGTCCGCTGCGACGGGCTGCCCGAAATCACCCCGCCCTGGACGGGCCCGCGATGCGGCAGCCCGGAGGACCCGTTCTTGGGGCGATGCGGCGGCTGACGCGACGCCAGCAACGTCACCACGACCCAGAGGATGACGGCCAGGAAGATGACCGCGGGCCCGATGGCCAGGAAGTACGCGTCCCCGAGGCGGGTGGAGTCGGCGAGGACGGAGGCCGAGAGGACCGGGACGGGGCTGGGGAGCACGAGGAACAACACCTCCTCGCCCCAACCCCTACCCGCCGTCAGATCATTAACCGTCCGGCTGCTTTTCGGACACCGTCCGATGGGAAACGGTCCTCACAGGCCGCGGGACTGGGAGATCGAACCGGACGTCGCGAGGGTGAAGGTCCGCATCGACTCGGCGAACTTCGACAGGTCCCACTCGGCCGGGCCCTCGTACCAGTAGAGGTTGTCGGCGCCCTCGGCCCGCTCGCCCGCGTCCTTGACCGTCTCGGCCCATTTCGGGACGGCGTCGAACACCACCGCGTACGGCAGGAACCGCGAGAACAGCGCGATCCGCTGCTGGGACGCGACCGCGTCGCCGTCCGGGATGGCGCCGCGCTCCAGGAACGCGCGGAAGCCGATCGTGTGCGCGAGGACCGTGGCGCCGCGCGCCGTCTTCGCCGGCATGTACTGGCCGCCGTACGCCAGCGCCGCGCCCGCGATGATCACCGCGAGCCCGGCGAGGGCCCATTCGGTGGTGAGCGCGAGCGCGACGGTCCCGGCGACGCCGAGCAGGGTGATCAGGATGCCCGCGACCGTCCACCGGGACCGGACGGTGTCGGGCCGCCGCGCGAACCAGCCCTGCTTCACCACGTCGTCGTACATCGCGGACCTGACCTGGGCGAGCTTCGTCGCGAACGTCCCGCCGAGCTGCGACAGCTTGACCGCGTCGCGGCCGGTGCCGTCGGGGGCGGTGAGCAGCGCGTCCAGCAGGATCCGCTCGTACGGCAGCAGGTCGACCTGCGGGCGGTCCAGGCGCCGCAGCGTCCAGTCGAGGCGGCCGGACCTGGCCCTGTCCTCCTCTTCGATCAGCAGGTAGCCGCGGACGGCGAGGTCGACGATCGTCGCGGTGACGTCGATCACGTCGGCCTGCTCGTCGATCAGCGTGCCGATCTGGCCGGGACGCACCCCGTCCGGCGGCTCGAACTCCGCCCCGGCGAGCGGCGCGTGGTCGCCCTCGGCGGCCTTCTTCACGACGACCCGCGCGTCCCGCCCGCGGGCCATGTAGAGCGCGGCCAGGCCGCCGCCGAGCAGCACCAGCAGGCCGATCAGCGCGCCGCCGGTGACGGCGTTGACGGAGAACGCCGTCGCGATCGTGTGCCGCCGCTCGTAGATCGCACGGCCGCCGGTCGTCCCGGCAGGGAGGCCCGCGACGACCGTGAGGTACTCGCCCGGCAGCATCCCCTGCTGCGCGTAGACGCCCTGCGTGTGCGTGTGGTTGGTGTAGTACTGCGTGCAGCCGATCGTGCTGCCGATCGGCCCGGTGAAGCAGTTGACGTTGCGGATCGTCGCGCCGCCGTCCACGATCGCGCGCGCCTCGTCCACCGGGACCTTCCAGCCGCCGATCACCGGCCAGCGCAGTTCCTCCGCCGCGCCCATCGGCGTGATCGCGCCGCGCACGTCGTACTCCAGCACGATCGTGCGGTTGCCGGTCAGCTTCTGGCCGCCGGTCACCGAGACCGTCGTCGTGGTGTCCTTGCCGGACGAGCCGACCTTGGTGGGCCCGCCGTCCGGGCTGCTCGCCCGCAGGTTCTCGATCTTGTAGACGCGGTCCTCGGTGAGGCTCTCGTGGCTGCGCGTGGGGAACGTCCGGTCGAAGCCCTTGCCGCCGTCGAACCGGTAGACGATCGTCTCCTTCACCCGGGTCACACCGCCCTTGCCCGTGGTGAGGACGGCCTCGTCCTTCAGGACGCGTTCCGGCGCGGCGAGCCGCTCCCGCGCCGGCTGCGCCTGATCCGCCGCCGAAGCGGAAACGCAGGTCGACGCGGACAGAACGGCCGTTGCCGACAGAGCACCCGACAACACCGCAACCACCGGCCGCAACCGGAACATCGCCGCAAGAGCAGACATGGCCGCAAATGGTATCGGCAATGCGTGCGATGATTCTCTGCTATGGCAGGTCAGTACCCCCCGCCGCCTCCTCCGCCGCGGCATCCGGCACAGCCGTACGGACGTTCCGGCCACGGCTCGTCCGGCTACGGGCCGCCCCCTGCCTAACTGT
>NZ_SMKT01000174.1 GCF_004348735.1 Actinomadura sp. KC06 | reverse complement strand
GGGCGCGGTGGGCCGGCGCGGGGGCGCCGGCCGCGGGGGTCATGACTCGGCGGCGCCGGTGAGGCCGTAGCGTTCCTCGTCGCACGGGCGGGGGCCCTCGGGCCCGTCGCGGCCGAGGCGCAGCATCCGGGACACGCGGACGGTGCTGAACTCGCGTCCGCGCGCGACGATCCGGTGCCCCGGCGCCGCCTTGATCTCCTCGGCGAGCGCCTTCCATTCGGCGAGCTCCTCGGGGGCGGCCGGGTCGTTCTGGAACTCGCGGAGCCGGGGCAGCAGGTCGGTGAAGTGGCGGGCGAGCCGGTCGCGGGCCTCGTCGGGGTCGTCCCCGCCGGTGATCGGCGACCAGCAGCCGCCGTCGATCTCGACCACCACGAAGGTCGGCGGGAGCAGTACGACCCCGGGATGCGACTGGATCGCGTGGCGGGCCTCGGCGCGGACGACGTCGGGGACGGTGCCCGCCACCGGCATGTGCCCGACCAGGTTCAGCCGGAGCTGCGCCTCCCACTGCCCGCACGGGGCGGGCGGGTCGATCAGGTGGCCGCGCAGGCTCCCGTCCCCGGGCAGGTCGGCGTCGGTGGACCGGGGCGGCTCCATGACGCGGTCGCCGATCAGGACGAACTTCTCGACGCGGATGATCCGGTAGCGGCGGTCGCCGATCTCCCATTCGTCCTTGGCGAGCTGGTCGCCCTCCTCGGGGTCGAGCCGGTCGGCCGCGGCGAGCATGGCGCGGGCGGTCCCGGGGTCGGGGTCGCCGGGCGCGTCCGTCCGGAGGTCCATGGCGAGGCTGTACCGTGCGGAGGACGGGTCGTCGCAGCCGAGCGACGCGATCCGCCACTCCTTTCCTTTTTGCACCGCATGCCCGAAATCCGGGGAGCCGCCGGGCAGCAGTTTCGGGTATTGCCGAATTCGCTCGCCGAGTTCCCTGTCGCGCACCGCCGCGACGGGGTCGAGCTGGGCGACCACATTGATGTGGTCGTACCCGTGCATCAACGGGAAGGTCATGCCCGCATCCTGGCCGCACGGTCCAGGTCCGCGCATGATTTCGGCCACATTCGCGAGCCCGTAATGCCCGCATTAATCGGAAATGTGGAAAACGGCTTTTCGTACCTAGGACTTCGAATGGGAGGGCGGGTCTTTGCGGCGCCGGACGCGGGCGCCGATGCGCGTCCCGGCGCGGGCGCGGGCGTGCGTGCGGGCCTTGCCGAACCAGGCGGGGACCTCGCGCTCCTCGTCGAAGCCGCGCGCCACGACGATGTCGGTGGACGAGTGCGCCAGGATCGACAGGACCGTTGCCGACGAGCGCCGCCGCGAACACGGTTATCCGGGCCGACCGGTCGCCCTGGCCGGTCGCCCTGGCCGGTGTCCGGTCAGCCGTCGAGCGTGATGACGACCTTGACGTCGTCGGGGTGCGGGGTGAACGCCTCCTCGTAGCGCTCCAGCGGCACGCGGCGGGAGATCAGCCGTCCGAGCCAGTCCAGGTCGGCCGCGGCGAGGGCCCGCGCGGCGGCGGCGTAGTGCCCGAGGTTCGCGTTGACCGACCCGATGATCGCGTCGTTCTCCAGGACGATGTCGCGGTTGAGCGCGCCCGCGTCCACCTCCACGTGCCGGCCCGCAGACGAGACGCCGGTCAGGCAGACGATGCCGTAGGCGGCGTTGTTCGCCATCGCGCCGAAGACGAGCTGCGACACCCCCGTCGCCTCGATCACGATGTCGGGCTTCGCGCCCGCGACCGCCTCCTCCAGGCCCTCGTGGTGGTAGGTCGCGCCGAGGTCGGCGACGAGCCGCGGCTTGGGGCCGTCCGCGACCTGGTCGAGGACGTGCACGTCCAGGCCGCGCTGCACGCCGAGCAGGGCGGCGAGCAGCCCGATCGGCCCCGCGCCCGTCACCAGCGCCCTGCGCGGCTCGAACCAGCCCCGCGCGCCGACCTTCTCGATCTGGTCCCACGCCTTGGCGACGATCGTGGTCGGCTCCATGAGCACGCCCACCTCCGCCAGGCGCGGGTCGAGCGTGACGGCGTAGTCGGCCTCCACCGTCCACGACCGGCTCGCGTAGCCGTCGATCTCCTTGATGCCGCGCTCGGTGTAGCGGCCGTTGCGGCACATGTCGAACTCGCCGTGGGCGCAGGCCCCGCACGGCTCCGGGTCGGGACGCCGCACGACGCCGACGACGAGGTCGCCGGGCGCGAATCCGCTGCCGGACGGGGCGTCCCGCACCCGGCCCAGCGACTCGTGCCCGATGACGAGGCGGTCGCGGCCCGGCGGCGCCCAGCCGTACTCGCCGGCGGCGATCTCCCGGTCGGTGCCGCAGACACCGACGGCGACCCCGTCCACGAGCAGGTCGTTCTCGCCGGGCTCGGGGTCCGGGACGTCGGTGACGGCGAGCGAGCCGCGATTCTCCGGCAGGACGGTCAGGGCACGCATGACTCATCTCCTTTCACGGCTGGGTGCGGCGGCGCCAGGCCGGGCGGGTGCCGCTCAGGTGACGGGCGGTGTTGACGAGGCCGACATGCGAGTACGCCTGCGGCGTGTTGCCGATCTGGCGCCCGGTGGCGGTGTCGTACTCCTCGCTCAGCAGGCCGAGGTCGTTGCGCAGGGCCAGCAGCCGCTCGAACAGGTCGGTGGCCTGCTTCGTCCGGCCGATGCCGTGCAGGGCGTCCGCCAGCCAGAACGTGCAGGCCAGGAACGAGCCCTCCGCGCCGGGCAGCCCGTCGACGCCGCCGTCCGCGCCCGTGTCGTAGCGGAGCATGAACCCGTCCCGGTACAGCTCCCGCTGCACCTCGTCGACGGTCCCGACGACGCGCGGGTCGTTCCACGGCAGGAACCCGGTCACCGGGATGAGCAGCAGCGCCGCGTCCAGGCCGCGAGAGCCGTAGAACTGGGTGAACGTGCCGCGAGCGGCGTCGTAGCCGCGCTCGCACACGTCCGCGTGGATCTCGTCCCGCAGCGCCTTCCACCGGTCGGCGGGCCCGTCGAGGCCGTACCGCTCGACGGCCTTCACGGCCCGGTCGGCCCCCGTCCACGCGAGCACCTTGGAGTGGACGAAATGGCGCCGGTCGCCGCGGACCTCCCACAGGCTGTTGTCGGGGTCGCTCCAGTGGCCTTCGAGGAAGTCCATCAGGGCGCGCTGCAGGTCCCAGGCGTCGTCGTCCGCCTCGATGCCGGCCTCGCGCGCCAGGTGCAGGCCGTCCAGGACCTCACCCCACGTGTCCAGCTGGAACTGGTCGGACGCGGCGTTCCCCACCCGGACCGGCGACGACCCCTCGTACCCGGCGAGCCAGTCCAGCGTGAACTCGGGCAGCCGGCGCGTCCCGTCGATGCCGTACATGATCTGCAGGTCGGCGGGGTCGCCGGCGACGGCGCGCAGCAGCCACTCCCGCCACGCCCTCGCCTCCGCGACGAACCCGGTGCCGAGCAGCGCCTGCAGCGTGAACGTCGCGTCGCGCAGCCAGCAGAACCGGTAGTCCCAGTTGCGGGGGCCGCCGAGCTGCTCCGGCAGCGACGTGGTCGCGGCGGCGACGATGCCGCCGGTCGGGGCGAAGGTGAGCGCCTTCAGCGTGATCAGCGAGCGGCGGACGGCGTCGTCCCAGCGCCCTTCGTAGTCGTAGCGGCCCATCCAGTCGGACCAGAACAGCTCAGTGTCGGCCAGCGCGCGTTCCGGCTCGACCGCCTTCGGACGCGGCAGGTGCGACGGCTTGTAGGTCAGGACGAACGGCACCCGCTCCCCGGCCGACACGGCGAAGTCGGCGTAGGTGGCGAGGTCGCGTCCCTCCAGCTCGACGGGCGTCTTCAGCCACGCCGCGTCCGGGCCCGCGATCGCGTTGAGCTCGCCTTCGCGGCGCCGCACCCACGGCACGATCCGCCCGTAGTCGAACCGCAGCCGCAGCTCCATGCGCATCGGCACCCGCCCGCTGACGCCCTCCACGATCCGGACGACGTCGGCGGCCTCCCCGCGCGGCGGCATGAAGTCGATCACGCGGACGGTCCCGTCCGGCGTCTCCCACTCCGACTCCAGGATCAGCGTCTCGCCCCGGTACCGGCGGCGCGTGCACAGCCCGCCGGACTCGGCCGCCGCCGCGGGCGCCAGCCGCCAGAACCCGGCCCGCTCGTCGCCCAGCAGGGACGCGAAGCACGCGGGGGAGTCGAACCGTGGCAGGCAAAGCCAATCGACCGACCCGTCCCGGCCCACCAGCGCGGCCGTCTGGGTGTCGCCCAGCAGCCCGTAGTCCTCGATCCGCAGCGCCACCGCGCACCCCCACACTCACGTCCCGCCTTCTCCGACGTATCCCGTGATAGTTGATCCATGCCCCGCCCGCCCCATGTTCGGGTCAACTCATGGCCACCCCGCCGGGTGCCATCGCGACCCGCGGGCGATAAACCATTCGCGATCGATCGGTTGCCGCTTAAAATTTTTTGAATTCGCCACCGACGGTGATCACTGACGGCCGTTCTGTAGACGTTGGCAGGGACTTCATGTCTTTTTTGGCACGGAGCGCCCTAGAGGGCCCGTTCCAACCGGGCATACGATCGGGATGAAGGGACTTGGAAAGCGCTTTCTGTAGTGGCGAGGCGCTTCCCCGGTACCAGTCGAGAGGAAGGAGCACTGCATGGCCGTCCACAGCTCAGACGCGGACCGGACCGACGAACGCGCGGACCGCTGGGTCACGCCCGATTACCAGATCGTGGAGACCTCCTTGGAGGTCACGGCCTACTTCACAGCCGAGGGCTGACCCGTCCGCGATGCGGCTGCTGATTCTCGGCACCGCGGCGGGCGGCGGCGTGCCTCAATGGAACTGTGCCTGCGCCGGGTGCGCCGCCGCCCGTACCGAGCCCTCCCTGCGGAGGCGACATGCCTCCATCGCCGTCGAGGCGGGGGAGGGCCGCTGGTACGTGGTCAACGCGACGCCCGACATCGGGGAGCAGATCGAGGCGTGCGCCGTCCTGCATCCCGGCCCCGCCCGGCGCACCACTCCGATCGCCGGGGTGATCCTCACCGACGCCGAACTCGACCACACGCTCGGCATTCCGCGCCTGCGCGAGGCGTCCGGGCTGCGGATCGTGTCGACCGGCGCGGTGCGCGCGGCGCTGTCCGGCGGCCTGCGCCTGGACCGGGTACTCGCCCCTTACGCCGGACTTTCCTGGACGACTCTTCCGGAAAAAGATCCGGAAGAACTCGACGGCGGTCCTTTGGAGGTCCAAGGAATTCGCGTTTCGGGGAAACGGCCCCGCTACGCGGCCGAACTGGACGAGCCCGCGGGCGACGCCTGGGTGGTGGCGCTGCGCGTCCGGGACCGGCGCGACGGCAAGGTCGTCGTCTACGCCCCCGCGCTCGCCGACTGGCCGGACGACCTGGACCGCGCCCTCCAGGACGCCGACTGCGTCTTCATCGACGGCACCTTCTGGGACGACGAGGAGCCCGTCCGGTCCGGATTCACCCAGAAGACGTCCACCCAGATGGGGCACCTGCCGATCACGGGCCCGAACGGCACCGCCGAGCGGATGGCCGCGCTGCCCGCCGAGCGGCGCCTCTACACGCACCTGAACAACACGAACGGCCTCGTCCACGCGGACGACGCGGGGCACCGGCGGCTGGCCGAGGCCGGGCTGGAGGTCGCCCGGGAGGGAGCGCTGATCGAACTGTGACCACCGTGACCACGGGGTTGAACGGACGCATGGCGACGGAGGCCGAACTCGAAGAACGGCTCCGGGCACTGGGCGAGGAGCGCTACCACCACCGGCACCCGTTCAACCTGCGGATGCACGAGGGCGCCCTCACCCGCGAGGAGCTGCGGCGCTGGGTCCTCAACCGGTTCGACTACCAGCGGCACATCCCGGTGAAGGACGCGCTGATCCTGGCCAAGCTCGGCACCAGGGAGCTGCGGCGGTCCTGGATCCGCCGCGTCCACGACCACGACGGCTCCCCGGACGGCGACGGGACCGACGGCGGCATCGAGCGGTGGCTGCGCCTCGGCGAGGCGGTCGGCCTGGACCGCGAGCTGCTGCTGTCCGGCGAGGGCGTGCTGCCCGGCGTCCGGCTGGCCGTGGACGGCTATGTCAACTTCTGCCGGAACGCCTCCACCCTGGAGGCCGTCGCGTCGTCGCTGACCGAGCTGTTCGCGCCCGACCTGATGGCGACGCGGATCGCGGCCTGGGAACGCCACTATCCGTGGGTGGAGCGCGAAGGCCTGCGCTACTTCCAGGTGCGCGTCGGCCAGGGCCGCCGCGATTCGGAGGAGGCGCTGCGGCTCGTCCACGAGTGGGCGCGAACGCCCGGCGACCAGGAGCGGGCGCTCGCCGCGTTCGCGTTCAAGTGCGACCTGCTCTGGGCGCTCCTGGACGCGGTCGAGCACGCGCGGGGAGTCGAGCACGCGCGGGGAGAGGGATCCGATGCCGGCTGACGGGCCGTGGCGCCCCGCCCTGGACAAGTCAGTCATGCTGCGGCACGACCGCGTCCGCGACGCCGACCTGCTGCTCATGCCCGAGCGCGCGGTGCGGCTCAGCGGCGCGGGCGGCCGGATCCTGCGGCTCTGCGACGGCAGCCGCACCGTCGACGACATCGTCGCCGAACTCGGCGAGTCCTTCCCGGACGCGCCGCTCGCCGACGAGGTGCCCGCGTTCCTGGAGCGCGTGCGCGCGGAGGGCTGGCTGCGATGACCGCACCGGCCGTCCCGGCGCCGTGGGCGCTGCTCGCGGAGGTCACCCACGCGTGCCCGCTGCACTGCCCGTACTGCTCGAACCCGCTGGAACTCGTTCGCAAGAGCGCGGAGCTGAGCACCGCCGACTGGGCGCGGGTGTTCGGTGAGGCCGCCGATCTCGGCATCGTCCAGGCGCACGTGTCGGGTGGCGAGCCGCTGCTGCGTCCCGACCTCGCGGAGATCGTGGCCGCCGCCCAGCGCGCCGGCGTCTACACGCAGCTCGTCACCAGCGGGGTCGGGCTGACGGCCGGGCGGCTCCGCGAGCTGCTGGACGCCGGGCTGAACAGCGTCCAGCTCTCCCTGCAGGACGCCCGGCGCCCCGGCTCCGACCTCATCGCGGGCCGCGAGTCCTACACCGACAAGGAGCACGCCGCCGGAGTGATCCGGGACGCGGAGGTGCCGTTCGGGCTGAACGTCGTCCTGCACCGCCGCAACCTCGACAACCTCCAGGAGATCATCGAGGTCGGCGCGCGCTGGGAGGCCGACCGGATCGAACTCGCCAACACCCAGTTCTACGGCTGGGCCCTGCACAACCGTGCCGCGCTGCTCCCCACCCGTGACCAGCTCGACCGCGCGAAGGCGACGGTCGCCGCGTGGCGCGACGCGCACGGGTCGGGCGAGGGGCCTGAACTCGTCTGGGTCATGCCGGACTACTACGAGGGCGTCCCGAAGCCGTGCATGGGCGGCTGGGGCGCGCGTTCGATCACGGTCGGACCGGACGGCACCGCCCTGCCGTGCCCGGCCGCGTACGCGATCCCCGGCCTCGCGCCGCCGAACGTCCGGGAGAGGCCGCTCGCCTGGATCTGGACGGAGTCCGCCGCGTTCAACTCCTATCGCGGGACGGACTGGATGACCGGGCCGTGCCGCGAATGCCCGCGCCGCGAGATCGACTTCGGCGGCTGCCGCTGCCAGGCCCACGCGCTGACGGGCGACGCCGCCCGCACCGACCCGGCCTGCTCGCTGTCGCCGGACCATCATCTCGTCCGCGACGCCACGGCCACGGTCCAGGACGGGCCCGGCGCGGACGACTTCGTCTACCGCAGGCCGGGCGCGTCGCTCCGGGCCGATGGGTCGCCGAGGGTCCCGGGATCCGTCTGATCGAAACGCACGGCGGCCTCCGCGGAGAGGCGCTCCAGGAGGTCCCGGCTCGCGCTCGCCATGAGTGGCGGGACGCCGAGGTCGGCCAGCATGTCGGCGGCGGCGGCCATCTCGGCGGCGCGGCGGACGGAGTGCCGGTGCGTCCCGGTCACGAGCCGGTCCACGGTGCCGGCGCTCGCGCGGGTCAGTTCGGCGGTGATGTCGTCCCGCAGCCAGCCCTCGCAGCCCGCGGAGCGCGCGGCCTCCAGCGACTCCACGACCGCCGCCGCCAGCCCCTTGAAGAAGACGCTGCGCAGGAGTTTCCTGGCGGCCGCGGCGCCGGGGCCGTCCGGCAGGACCTCGACGTCGGCGCCGAGCGGGGTGAGGACGGCCGCGACCTCGGCGGCGCCGTCCCCGCTCGCCAGCATCGGCGTGCGCAGGCCGCGCCCCGGGACCGGCGCCATGATCGCGACGTCCGCGAACCGGACGCCGTGCGCGCGGGCGATGCCGTCCAGGCTCCGCTTCAGGCCGGGGGACGCGGTGTTCAGGTCCGCCCACACCGCGCCCGCGCGGACGCCCGCGACCCCGGCCCGCAGAGCGCCGACCGCGTCGTGGGCGCTGTTGACGCTGAGGACCAGGTCGGCGCCGTCCGCCGCCTCGGCCTCGCCGCCCGCGCCGACGATGTGCTCCGGTGCCGGGACCGCAGGGTCGTAGCCTCGGACGACGGCTCCGGCGGCGGCCAGATCACCGGCGATCGCGCTCCCGGCCTCGCCGAGCCCTAGAACGGCGATGGTCGGCCTCCGAGTGGTTTCCTCCGGCATCCGGCCTCCTCGGCGCGCGGGGGGTCGCTACACTCGAACTGTAACAAAATTGTTGACAATCTCGTCCGTCCGATGCCGAGCCGGGAGTGGGCCGTGCCGAAGGGGAAACCGGAGGAGCCGGTCGTCGCGGGGATCCGGGACGCGATCCTCACCGGGGAGTTCGTCCCGAACCAGCGGCTGGTCGAGGCGGACCTGTCCGAGCAGTTCGCCGCGAGCAGGTCCAGCGTCCGGTCCGCGCTGATCGCGCTGACCAACGAGGGGCTGATCGAGCGCGTCCAGAACCGCGGCGCCCGGGTGCGGGCCGTGTCGCTGGCCGAGGCGATCGAGATCTGCGAGCTCAGGATGGTGATCGAGGGGCTGTGCGCCGCGAAGGCCGCGCAGCGGATCGGTGCCGGGGAAGCCGCCGAGCTGGCCGCCATCGGGGACGACATGCGCCGCGCCGTCGAGACCGGCGACGTGCTCGGCTACTCGGACCTGAACGAGCGGCTGCACCGCCGCATCCAGGAGATCAGCGGCCAGCGGACCGCGGCGGAGGCGCTCGAACGGCTGCGGGCGCAGAACGTCCGGCACCAGTTCAGGCTCGCGATGCATCCCGGCCGCCCGCGGGAGTCGCTGCCGGAGCATCTGGCGATCATCGAGGCGATCCGCGCCCAGGACGCCGGCGCCGCCGAGGAGGCCGCTCGCGCGCACCTGCGCAGCGTCCTGCGGACGCTTCCCGAGATCGACCGGGCCAGGCCGCAGCCGCACCGCGCGGGCGCCTGAGCGCCCTTCGCGCGAACCCGTCAGCAGGGCTGGCGCCAGGCGTCGAGGTCGAGGCGTTTGCGCATGGACGCGAAGCCGAGCGCGCGGGTCTGGCGGCAGAAGTCCGCCGCGGCCATGTTGTACTCGACGTGCAGGACGGCCTTGCCCGCGCGGACGAACGGCAGCAGCCTGCGGCACTCGCCGAACTCCGCGCACTGCTCGTTGATGGCGAAGTCGAACGTCCCGACCAGCGCCGGGATCTGCGCCAGGTCGTTCTTGAGCGCGACCGACATGCCGCGCTCGTGCGCGAGCCTCGCGATCAGCCGGTTGTAGCGGAGCTGGTGGGCGGCGGTAAGCGGAAACCCGGTGTCGGAGGCGTACCCGTCCAGGAGGTCGGGCTCGACCGCGTCGAACCCCTTGTCCCGGCACATGTCGAACCGCCGGGCCATGATGGGTGCGAGGACGTCCGTCCGGCGGATGTCGAGCCAGCGCTCGCCCGGCCACCCGTTCCCCTTGCCGAGGACGGCGGCCGGGAACGCTGCGTTGTCTGGACGGTAGCTCTCGGCGGCGCCGACGTTGATGTAGCAGATGACCCGGCGGCCCCGCCGGTGCACTTCCCGGACGACGTCCGCGCCGTTGCCGAACCCGTCGATGTCGTGGACGGGCACGTCCACGCCGAGGTCCACCGGCGTGGTGAGCTGCCACTGCCACCGCGTGCCCGGCGCCGGAGCCCACATCCGGGCGCGACGTCGCTCGGCCTCCGCCTCGTTCGGCGGAGCGGATTTCCTGGGCGGGGGAGATGCCTTCGGCGAGGCCGGGGACGCGGACGCGGATGCGGCCGGCTGGGCGGATTCGTCCGGTGCCAGCACCGAGAACAGCACCGCCGCCAGGACGGCGGCCGACGCCACGACCGCGGCGGCGCCGACGGCCCACCCTGGAATTCGCACGGCACCGGACGGCATGGCGTCACCGGTTCGCGTAGACGAGGGACAGCTCGCGGGAGAAGTATCCCGGCAGCCCGATCCACGGGTTCGCGCCCGCCCGGTCCGTCACGTAGACGACGCCCGCGTTGCGCCGCCCCGCCCGCGCCAGCGCCCGTGCGAGGACGGCCTGCGGCGCCGCGTAGATGAGGTGGCAGAACCGCTCGGCGGGCAGCCGCGCCGCCCACGCCGGCACGCGGACGTGCTGGTACGCCGACCACGGCCCCTCGAACGTGACGAGCAGATCGGCGAGGTCCGCGTACGCGGAATCGGGATACGTGCCGTGGTTGAGCACGACGTACGACGCGCCGCGCCCCCGCACGCCCGCGACGACGCGCCGGTACCGCAGCACGTGCCCGGGGACGGCGGACACCTGGTCGAGGAACACCCTCCGGATGCCGTACCACTTCCAGTACCGCGCCACCTCGTCCTCCACCGCGCGGGGCGGGCGGGAGCCGTAGGCGGTGTCGACGTACCCGGCGAGCTTCACGCCCGCCTCCGCCATGCGGTGCGCGGTGGCCGCGAACCCGCGGTCCCGGACGGTGCCCGCGCCGCTGTCGACGTTGAGCACGACCGTGCCGAGCCGGGGGTCGGCGAGGGCCGTCCAGTCCACCGCGCCGGGAGGGAAGTACGCGGGGACGGCCACCGACGCGACCCGTCCCGCCGGCTCGCCGGGCGTCCTCAGCATGGCGTGCCCCTTCATCGGTGGGAGGTCACGCGGGCCAGGACGCGGCCCGCGTACGTCGTGAGAAAGACGAGCAGCGCCCCGGAGACCACCAGCTGGACCGTGCCGGGCGTGAGGTGCGGGACGGTCAGCGCGGCGGCGACCTCCGCGGCCAGCGCGCAGGTGTAGACGGGCAGGACGACGCCGACCCGCCCGCACGCCTGCAGCACAAGCGAGAGGAAGAACGCGCAGCCCAGCGCGAGGAAGCCGCCGAGCGTCCGCGCGGTCATGGCCGTGGCGGGCAGGCGGGCGAGCGGCGCGGCGACGGCGACGAGCACCACGGCGGACGCCGCGTACCGGGCGAGCGCGACGGCCAGCGCGGCGCGGGCCGCCCGCGCGAACCCCGCCATCCCGGTGTGCGTGACCAGCAGCTGGTGGACCCGCCTCCGGTAGGCGTACAGGATCCATTCCGCGACGCCCATCGACAGCGAGAGCGACAGCACCGCCACCGTCGTGGTCCCCGGCGGCACCGGACGCCCGGACAGCGCGCACAGCAGCGTGAACGTCAGCAGCCCGCCGGTCAGCAGCCCGAACAGGGCGAACGGCAGCGCCGCCGCGACGTCCCGGCGGGTCACCACCGGGCCCGATGTCGCCCGGCGGTCCTTCACACCCGCCCGGCCGCCCTTCACGCCCCCGCGGCGGGTGCGGCCCGCCTCGGACGTGCACGCGAGCGCCAGCGCCAGCGTGGCCGCGAGCGACAACGCCCAGGCCATCCACACCGCGCCGGGCACGGCGCCGGACGCTGCCGCCGTGCCCGGTACGACCTCCGGCGTCCCGTCGAGCTGCCCGGCCGGCAGCGTCCAGCCGTTGCCGGCCAGGTAGATCATCACCGCTCCGACGCCCGGGAGCAGCGCGAGGAACAACCTGATCTCGGCGCCGTTCACCTGCGCCACCGTCGCGGCGAGCAGGTACCCGCAGAGCCCGGCGGACAGCGCGATCGCCCGCAACCCCGCGCCCGACGCCAACCCGGCCGCGACCGTCACCGGCACCACGACCAGCAGCCCGGCGGCCAGCCCGTAGCGGAGCACCCGGGACGCCGCCTGCCTGTTCCCGAACCCCAGCCAGACGTATCCGAGGTAGGCCGTCCCCTGGCTCATCATCCAGGAGAGCAGGAGCGAGAACACGAGGAGCACGTTGTCGGCCGTGCCGTGCAGCATTGGGGTGCCCACGATGTAGCACAGCCCGGGCATGCCGAACAGGACGCCGCGGAGCAGATGCCGCCAGGGCACGGCCTGCCACGGGGCCTGGGACGCCCCTGGCGGGCGCGGGCGGCGCGGCGTCCTGGCGTACAGGTCCTCGGCGAGCGCGAACACGTCCGGGTGGCCGTACTTCTGGGCCGCCTCGTCGTTGATGCCCTCGGCCTCCAGCCCGGCCGTGACCTCCAGCGGGTCGACGGCGCTCGCGCACAGATCCGCCATGCGCTCCCGCAGCGCCTCGACGTCCTCCGGCGCGGCGGTCGCGGAGCCGGAGTCGGGCGCGGAGCCGGAGTCGGGCGCGGAGCCGGAGTCGGGCACGGAGCCGGAGTCGGCCGGGGCGTCGGGTACGGGATCGGGTGCGGTGACCGCCGGCACCGAGTCGGGAGCGGTGACCGCCGGCAGGGACTCGGGTGCGGTGTCGGGCATCGTGCTCTGCGTGGACGCGGTCATGCCAGCCTCGCCTCGGACGCCGGGCGCCTCTCCGCACCCGGCGTGGTCAGGTCGGTGTAGATGCCGCGGAAGGTGTCCACCGCGCGGTCGACGGTGAACAGCTCCAGCGCCCGGTCCCGGGCGGCGTGCCCGAGCCGCCGCCGCGACACCTCGTCCCCGAGCAGCCGCAGGCAGGCGTCCGCCATCTCGCGCGGCGACCGCGGCGGGACGACGAGCCCGGTGTCGGCGACCGCCTCCCTGACCCCGCCGACGTCCGTCGCGACGGTCACGCGGCCGCAGGTCATCGCCTCGATCAGCGTGTAGGGGAAGCCCTCGGAGATGCTGGAGAGCGCGACCACGGTGCCCGCCGCGTACGCGTCGTGGACGTCGTCGATCCGTCCCTCGAAGGTGGTGTGGCCGGCGACCCCGAGGTCTTCGGCGAGGGCCTCGCAGCGGGCGTGGTAGCGCTCGCAGCCGGTCGGCGTCCCCCCGAACAGGCGCAGCCTCGCGTCCGGCACCTCCTCCCGGACCAGCGCGAACGCCCGGATGAGCGTCTCCAGGTCCTTGATCGGGTCGACGCGGCCGGCCCAGCTGATCGTGGGTGCGGCGGGCTCGGCGCCGGCGGCGGGGAAGCGCGCCGGGTCGACGCCGTTGTAGACGGTCTCCATGGAGTCCGGGTCGGCGCCGCACCGCGCCTCCCACCGCTGGTTGTAGAGGTTGCAGGGCGTCAGCAGGTCGGCGGTGCGGTAGCCGACGCAGCACAGCAGCCTGATGAAGCCGAGCAGGACGGACTTGACCGGCCACGCGTACGGCGTCCGCCGCATGCCGATATACCGTTCCCGCAGGTAGATGCCGTGCTCGGTGAGGCACAACGGCGTCCCGTACGTCCATTTGGCGGCGAGGCCCGGCAGGATCGGGATGCCGTTGGAGACCGCGTGCGTGAGGTCGGCGCGCGGCGGCGGTCCCTGCAGCGGGCGCAGCAGGTGCTCCAGCAGGTCGATGGCGGTGAGGGCGTCGTGGACGGTCGGCCGGGTCCCGATCCGGTCGAACTCGGCGGCGCGGGCGTTCCACGCGTCCATCAGCCAGCGCACGGGCGCCTCGGTGCGCAGCGCCGCGCTCAGGTCGGCGGTCTGCCCGTACTCGAAGAGCCCGCGAAGAATCCGCTGGAAGACCTCCGCCTCCGGCACATTCCTTGGAGACGACCCTTGGCTGGAGACCGGGTCGGACGGCGTGAGGATCGCGTGCAGGAAGCCGCGGCACAGCCGCTCGAACCGCCGCGCGTCGCTGCGCGACACCTGGCGTCCGCCGGGCGACGCGTGCCGCCCGCGCGGCGACGAGGGCAACCAGAGGCGTGACGACGGCAGCAGGTTGCGCACCGCGCGCCGTCCGCCCGGCGAGGCGTGCCGCCCGCGTGACGAAGGCCGCCCATTGGGCGGCCCCCACATCGGAATGGGCTCGGACGTCACGTGCCCGGGAAGATCCCAGACCACGGGTTCCGTCCCCGTGGTCGTGAGCGCCCTGACCTGAAAAGAATGTTCCGGCATACCCCGTACGAGCTGATCGCACCACACGCTCACGCCCCCGTAGCTGTGCGGATAGGTCCCTTCCGTCACCAGGGTGATGTCCAAAGTCAGGCTCCGGGCAAGGTGAGCGTGACGTCCCCCGCCCGGTAGGCGGACCGTTCACCGGCATAGGTCTGCCCGAACGGTGCGCCGCCCGCGTCACGCGTGCCCTCCGGCGCGGTCACCGGCACTTCCAGCCCGGCCGGCGCCTTGACGGTGACCGTCCCGTCCTGGACGTACGCGGTGACGTCGCCCTTGTCCATGGCGCCGGCGTTGACCGCGGCGCGCCACGCGTCCTGCCGGCGCAGCTCGTCGCCGAGCGCCGACATCGGGGCGTTGATGAGCGGGGTGTTGGCGGCGAACGCCGACCAGTACTGGCTCAGGACGCGTTCGAGCACCGGGTAGAGGATCCGCTCCTCGGCCAGGTTCGACTGGTGCGCGTAGTGCGGCCGGGGGTCGTTGGCGAGGGTGTGCGCCAGCGCGATCCGCGTCTCCGCCGGGACGATGTACGACTCGTACCCGTTGTCGGGGTCGAGCGGCTCGATGCACGACGAGTCCTCTTCGCAGATGCCGCTGCCGCCGTCCGACCGCCGTGTGTGGATCCAGTTGTACTGGTCCACCTCCTCGGCCGCGGTCCCGACGTTGTAGAAGATGTTCAGCGGATGGCGCGGGACCGTCCGCACCGAGCCGATCACGCGCTGCGCCTTCTCGCGGGAGGCGTCGCTGGCCGTCCACTTCACGCCGGCCTTCGCCAGCGCGGGGGCGAGGTTCGGGTTGTCGTCGGGCTGCTGCGGCGTGACCCGCAGGCCCGAGTGCTCGCCGGTGACGAGTTCGCCCGCGTCGACCGGGATGCCGCGTCCGGACGCCCATTGGACGTTCCTGGTGACCTCCCGTTCGATGTCGGCCGCGCTGACGTACACGATCTGGCCGGACTGGTTCCGCCTGCACTGCCACGGGCTCGTGCTCGTGTCCTGCACGCAGCCGAGGAACGGGTGCGAGTAGGTGTGGTTCAGCCACCGGAACTTGTCCCGGACGGCGACGAACGCCGCGGTGAGCGGGTCGACGCCGTTCTTCAGGGTCGCCTCGTCGCTGCCCGCGCCGTTGTACGCCATGTCGAGCACGAACCCGTGCTGCGACTGCCACTGCGTGGCGAACGACACGTCGCCGGCCTCCATGCGGATGTCCTCGGTCTCCACGCCGTCGTCGCAGTCCTCGGTGGGCGTGCAGTTGTGCTCGGTGCTCCACCGCGCGTCCGGCATGAAGACGTCGTCGACGTGGACGGCGAAGTAGTTGCGGTCATAGCCGAGGTGGACGCCCTTGGTCAGCCAGGTGACGAGGCCGCGCCCGAGCGTCTGGAAGTGCCACTGCTCGCTTTCGGAGGTGAAGGTCAGCACCATCTCGCTGCGGCCGTCGTGGGTGTAGACGCCGGCGACGGTGCCCGCCTTCCCCTTGACGGTCGCGGTGACGAACGGCTTGAACGACTTCCCGGCGTCGGGGTCGTCCGGCAGCGGGGTGGCGACGAAACCTTCGGTCTCGCCGACGTCCGGCTCGGCGTCGTCGAACCGCACGAGGCCGCCCAGATAGCGGAGCGCGTCCGCCCGCGCGGCCTCGGTGACCTGGGCGGTCACGCCGTCCATGGGGCCGGAGTAGGCGGGCGCGTTCATCCCGACGGCGGCGGACGGGCGGACGTGCGCGTCGAGCTGGCGGATCCCGAACCGCTTCTCGTACGCGGCGAGCGCGGCCATCTCCGCGCCGTCCTCGAACGGCGCGGCGTTCGGCAGGACGACACCCTGGTACTTCGCGCGCGGGGACCCGTCCACCGTGTCGGACAGGAACGCCTCGTCGATCACGGGCCGGTCTGAGTCGCGCAGGTCGACGGTCTTGTACGGCACGCCCTCGGCCTTCAGCTGCTGCGTCACCGCCGTCACCGAGGCGGAGCCGTTCGTGACGACGAGGACCTGAAGATCGATGCGGGGACCCGCGGCCGAGGCGGCCAGCGGCGGGCCGATGATCAGGACGGCCGCCGCCAGCACCCCGAAAAGGACGCTGAGAGCGGGACGGCGAACGACTTTCACCAAGCCTCCCCAGGACGCATGGACGACGGCGACTGAATTTCAACAGCCGTTCACAACCACGCCAGAAATGGAATTAATGGGCTTTGGAACGCGGCCCAACAGATCATGCGGTAACTGACTGTGCAAGTAAAGAGCACCCAGGGGCCCATCTTGGCGTGGGCCTGGTCCTAGGACCTGGGGGTGCGCGGTGGCGGGATATCGCCGTCCGCGGGCCGAGGTTAGGGCAGTTCCGTTCCAGTGGGCACCGAATTCAATTCCAGCCAGCGGGCGACGGCGTGTTCCCGGCCGTCCGCGCCGAGCCGTTTGTAGATCTGGTGGGCGTGGTTCTTCACGGTCTTCTCCGTGATGACCAGGCGCCGCGCGATCTCCCGGTTGGTGAGCCCGGCGGCGATCAGCTCCAGGATCTCCGCCTCCCGCGCGGTCAGCCCCGGGTCGGGCCGCGGCCCGCCGCCGTCGTGCACCCAGCGGACGAGCGCCGTCACCACGGGCCGGGACAGCGACGACTCGCCTCTACCGGCCGCGACCAGCACATCCGCGAGCCCGTGGGGCTCGAAGTACCCGTACACGAGGCAGCCGTGGGCGCCCGCCGCGACCGCCTGGACGAGCATCAGCGGCTCCTGCTCGGCCGTCACCGCGACCACCCGCACGCCCGATCGGGCCAGCCGCGCGATGCCGTCCGGGGGCGGTGGGGAGGCGTCCAGGAGGACCACATCGGGGCGGTGCGCGCGGACTCCGGCGACCGAACGCTCGACCGGCCCGCCGCCCACGACGTCCACTCCCGGGGCCGTGCCGAGCAACGCCCGAAAGCCGATCCGCGACACCGGATTGTCGCTGACGACGACCACCCTGACCGCCTTCGATTCAGATTCGACCGCGGTCCCGGAGGTCATTGAAAAATCACTCTTCATGCCGCCGGCTCGCAAAACCGATGCCGCTGCCGACTCAGTGGACTTGTGGCGGGGGACGTCTCCGATGCAAGCCGACACCAGATCATGTGTCCAGAATAAAGGACGGTGCGTCCGGGCAGGCCGGCCACGGCGGCTCGCTCTTATCCCGCCATTGCGAAACACTTTCGATCTCCCCGTCCCGGGACCGGGTGCGCGGGACGCCATTTCAGACCGTCCGGCGGCGGGTCCCGGA
>NZ_SMKT01000173.1 GCF_004348735.1 Actinomadura sp. KC06 | reverse complement strand
GGGGTGGGGTGGTCGTACATGGCGTCGTGTTGGCGGCGTGGGGAGCAGACCGAGGCGGACGGGCAGGAGCAGCGGCCGCCGCTCGCCAGACGGACGGTCACCTTGTCGGACGGCACGTTGCGTCCCACCACCTGGCCCGGGCCGTTAGGGGTGTCCACGCGCGACCCCAGCGCGGGCATTCTTTCGTGCGCCTTGACGTAAAGCGGATGCTCGTATTTCAGGCAGCACATCAGGCGCCCGCACGCGCCCGCGATGCGCAGCGGGTTGACGGGAAGGTCCTGCTCCTTCGCCATCCGGACCGAGACGGGCTCGAAGTCCTTCAGGAACGTGGCGCAGCACAGATCGCGGCCGCAGGGGCCGATGCCGCCCTGGAGTCGGGCCTCGTCGCGGGGGCCGACCTGGCGGAGTTCGACGCGTGCCTTGATGCCGCGGGCCAGGTCGCGGACGAGGGCGCGGAAGTCGACGCGGTGCGGCGCGGTGAAGTAGATCTTGAAGACGTTCTCGGTGTCGAGGAAGTCGACGCCGATGACCTTCATGGGGAGTTCGTGCTTGCGGATGAGGCGCTTGGCGATCGAGCGGCCCTCGGCGCGGCGGCGGCGGTTGGTCTCGTCGCGGGCCAGGTGCTCGTCGGTGGCGGGGCCCGCGCATTCGGGGAGGCCGCCGATGTCGTCGGAGACCCACTGCGGCGCCCAGACGCATTCGGCGACCTCGGGGCCGGAATCGGTGGGGACGAGGACCTTGTCGCCCACCTTCGGGCTGTGCGTACCGGGGTCGAGGTAATAGAGCCGGCCGTAACGGGTGAAGCTGACTGCCATCACCATGCCCACGGTTTCGCTCCGTTCGCCCGATTCCGTGCGACCCACTTTAGGCCGTCCGGAAGCCGGGCTCACCAGGCGGCGTCTGCGAGATCTTCCCCTGGGACGGCGACATCCGCCGTATAGAGGTCCCCGGCGGTCGCCAGGAGCGCTTTTCCTGTGTGTGCGGTGTCGAGGCTGGTCAGTTCGTCCTTCACCTTCTGGTGCCACAGGACCTTGGTGGGCTCCCCCACCACACTGAGCGCCTGCACGGACATTTGCGAGTTCTTCACGATGCCGGCGAATACGGTCTTGCCGTCACGGCTCAGGATCGCCGTAGTGCCGCCCTTGGGGAGGGTCAGGACGGCCTTGCTCAGTTTCAGGTCGCCCGTAGGGCCATCGATGTTGAGCGTCCGGAGCTGATGTTTGGGCCCCACAACCTTGCCGCTCGTGGAACGGACGACCGGGCTCCACACGAACGAGAGCGTCGTGCCGGACCAGGCGAGGCTGCTCACGCGGGCGGGCAGCTTCGTCGTCCACACCCTGTGGACGCCGGTGCCGGCGGCGACCACGTCCACGCGGCCGCGGGCACCCTGGTAGGTGACGTAGGCGATGCGGTCGCCGGTCGGGCTCACGGCTAGGTCCGACCATGACGTGGACACGCCGGGCACGATGGCCTTCGGGATGTCCTTGAGGTCTTTGGGACGTCCGTTGTCCTGCAGCGTGAGGCGGTGGAACGTCACCGCGCGGCCGGCGTAGGACGCGACGACGTACGAGCCGTCCTTCAACGCGGCGACGCGGTGGAAGCGGCGGCCCTGCGGCGCGGCGACGGGCAGCCCGACGTCCGCACCGCTGCGGACGTCGCGGACGATGAGCGCCGTGCCCGACTCGGCGACCCCGACGACGAACCGGGGCTCGGTCTTCTTGGACTCGGCGGCGGGCGCCGCCTCGTGCTCCTTCTCGGCGGCGCGCTGGTGCCGGTGGACGACGTCCATCCCGCCGCCGACGAACAGCGCCGCGGCGGCGGCGACGGCGATGGGGATGAGGCCCCTCCAGGGTGGATTCTCGCGCCTGCCGTCCATCGGGTCGTCCCGCACCTGCCTTTCCGCTGCTCTGCCGCGTCCGTGTCGCCCGTCGTTTCTACCTCATCTCCATCGCGACAAAAACCCATGAACGCGGAGTTACCACATCGAAGCGAAACCAGATTCCCTGCGACCGCGCCGCATCAGCCGAGGGCCGCCAGGCGAGCGCGCCGCGCTAGCCAAGCGCCACGCCACCCGAGCACGCCGCGCCAGCCAAGCGGCGCGCCACCCGAGCGGCGCGCCACCTGAGCACGCCGCGTCAGCCAAGCGGCGCGTTGGCCAAGCGGCGCGTCAGCCGAGCGCGGCGTGTTAGCCGAGGGCGGCGTGGGCCGCGTCGGTCAGGGATGCACGATACGACTCGCCGAACAGTGCCACATGCACTAGGAGAGGATGCAACTGATGCAGTGGGAAGCGGACGCGCCATCCGTCCGCGAGCGCCGCGGTCTCGTCGTAGGCGGCGAGGATCCGTTCCAGGTGCGGCGTCCCGAACAGCGCCATCATGGCCAGGTCGGTCTCGCGGTGACCGCCGTGGGCCGCGGGGTCGATGAGCAGCGCCCGGCCGTCCGTCCACAGGACGTTGCCGGACCACAGGTCTCCGTGAATGCGGCTCGGCGGCTCGGGCGGGCCGGCGAGCGTCTCGATGTCCGCCATGACGCGCTCGACCAGGCGGATGTCGGCGGACGACAGGTGGCGGGCGCCCAGGCGCAGGAACGGTTCAAGGCGGCGCTCGGCGTACCATCCGGCCCAGCCACGGTCGCCCGGCGCCAGGGTGTTGTCGAGCGGGAGATCGGCGATGTAGCCGTCCCAGGGGGCGCCGTAGGCGGTCGGACGGGACGTGGTGTGGAGTGCGGCCAGTTCCCGTCCGAGCCGTTCCGCGCTGGACGGGGACGGCGACCCGGACGGCAGCCACGGCAGGACGAGCATGTGCTCATCCGCCGCCACCACCTCCGGAACGGGTGCCCTGGGGCCCGGCTCGGGAGCGGTCGCCTCCGACAGCCAGCGCAGGCCCGCCGCCTCCGCCGCGAACACGCCGTCCAGGTCGCCGCTCCCGTTTCTTACGGATTCGTCCGCGGCCTTCACGAAAACCTCGCGGCCATCGGCCAGGGACGCGCGGTGCAGCGTCCACGAGTGGCTGGACCCCAGGCCGTGCAGGCCGTCCACCCCGACCCCGAGGAGCCGCTCGACCCGATCGCGCACCCGGCCGGACGGCGCCCCGCCGCGCACGCGGCTCAGCGCTCCTTGAGCACCGTGCGGATCTCCTCCAGGAGACCGGGGACGGCGGCCTCCACCTGCTCAAGGACGAGATCGAAGTCTGCCCGGCCGCCGTAGTACGGGTCTGGGACGTCGAGGTCCGCCGCGTCGGCGTCCGGGTCGAACTCGCGGAGCAGCCGGACCCTGCCGCGGGCCTCCTCGTCCGGTGCCATCGAGCGCAGCGCCCGCCGGTGCCCCTCGTCCAGCGCGATGATCAGGTCGTAGCGGCCGAACCAGCCGGGCTCGAACTGCCGGGCTATGTGCGCCGACCGGTATCCGGCACGGTGCAGCGCCGCGACCGTCCGCTCGTCGGCCTCGTCGCCGACATGCCAGCCGCCGGTTCCGGAGCTGTCCACCTCCACGTCGAGGCCCTCGTCCTCGACGTGCTGGCGCAGGACCCATTCGGCCATCGGCGAGCGGCAGATGTTCCCCGTGCAGACGAAAGTGACGCGATACGGCATCTCTCCATCATGCCCGAGGCGCAACGGGCTCGATGACGGCCTTGTCCACGCCGGGAAGGCCATCGATCGCGGCCTTCACCGCCCTCGCGGCCTCCTCGTCCGCGACCTCGACGCGGAACGAGTCGGCAAGGTCACTCATCCGGGTCTTCGCCACGAAGTCCTCGTTGGCGGCGAACCGTTCCTTGAATCTCGCGTACGCCTGCTCCTGCGACTCGTAGGTGAGGCGCCGCACCTGCGGCATGGCCTCCAGCCGCCGCCGGACGTCCTGCTTCTGGAGCTCGCTCGCCGCCTTCATCGCGCAGGCGGAGTTGGAGGCCGTCGGAACGCACAGGAACACCGCCACCCTGCGCTCGCTGGACGTCGCCGCAGCGTTCTTCCCGGATTGGGCGCCGAGCGTCCGGTCCAGGGCGACGTGGCCGCCCACGACCACACCCCCCATGACCAGGACCAACGCGGTGATCAAGGCGCCCACGGCCAGCGGGCGCGACAACACCCCGGGCGACGGCGGCCGGTCCGGGAACGGCGGCGGTGGCACGTCCGCTGGGCGGACGGTCTCCCCGACGTCCTTCAGCGCGTCCGTCAGGCGTTCTTCGGGTCCGTTCACCGCTCCTCCTTGAGAATCCGTGCCAGCGCGGCGATCGCCCGGGACGTGGTCGACTTGACGGTGCCGCGGCTCACCCGCATCGCGGCGGCGATCTCCTGCTCCGACAGATCGCAGAAGTAGCGCAGGACCAGGGCCTCACGCTGCCGGACGGGAAGCCGGTGCAGCGCCTCCATGACCTCCCGGCGGTCCTCCGCGACCATGGCCGCCGCCTCGGCGGACCAGACGGGCGGCTGGTGGACGGTGCGGAACGGCCTGCCGCGCCGCCGGAGCACCGTCCGCGACCGGTTCAGGACGGCGGACCGCACGTACGTGAGCGCCTTGTTGCGGTCCTGCAGCCGCGACCACCGCTTGTAGAGGCCGGCGAACGCGTCCTGGACGACGTCCTCGGCCGTCCCCCGGTCCCCGACCATCATCAGCGCGAGGCGCATCAGCCCCAGCGCATGCCCTCGGTAGAGATCGGTGACCGCTGACGTCGCGTCGGTCGACGTCGCGTCGGTGAGGGACGCCTCGTGCGGACGGTCCGGCGGACGTTCGGCGACCATCGGCTCAGCCCCGCTCATCCGGGACGCCTCGCTGAGGCGGCCACCAGGCGGGATCGGATGAGCGGGTCCGGTCCTTCATTGCTGAGAAGTTGACCTTCCATGTATCAGAGACACCGCCGGCCCTCGCAGGTTGCTTTTTGCCGCGAAGGCGAAAGAAGCGAGCAAGGCGGGACTCGACAAATTAGCGAAGCGGCTCAGGACCGGTCTCGGTCCTGAGCCGCTTCGCTATGCGATACAGATCGGGTCAGCGACGCCTACGTGACGGCGTCAGTGGCTGACGGCGTTCAGGGCGTCCACGATGCCGCTGCCGAAGAACCCGTTCCGGCCCTTCGAGCCTTCGCAGGTCTGCGTCGACGTGTTCTTCACCCACTTGCCGTCCTGCAGCGTGTACCAGACGTACTCGAAGGCCCGCGGGCTCGGGCATTCCTTCTCGGTCGCGGTTCCGCGCAGCGCCCATTCCACGGCGCGCGGGTCGAGGGTGAGCCCGCCGCGGCCGCGGTCCCGCTGCCCGTACTTGCTGACGATCAGGGCGGCGACGCCGACGGCGTGCGGCGACGCCATCGAGGTGCCCTGGATCGACTGGTAGTAGGCGCAGTCGTCGCCCTTGCAGCTGCGGATGATGTTCGGCACCTTCGGCGTGCCGTCCGGGTTCAGCTCGCCACGCTCCTTCGCGAGGCGCTCGGGGTAGGCGGCCCAGATCCCGGCGCGGTCGTCCGGACGCTGGTCCGCCGTGTCGACCTTGTCGCCGCCCGGCGCGGCCACCGCGACGTACCCGTTGCCGTAGCTGCTGAAGTACGACTTGCGGGTGCTCGGCCCGGTCGAGGAGACCGGGATGACGTTCTTGCCCTCGGACGGCATCGAGATGCAGCTCGCCGGGATCGTCCGCTCGTACGGCTTCTCACCGGGGACGGACGGGAAGTCCGGGCTGGAGTCGTCCACGTTCGTCTTGGTGTAGTCGACGCGCTCGTTGCCGGCGGCGGCGACCAGCGTGACGTCCCGCTCGTGCGCGAAGTCCAGCGCCCGCTGCACGGCCGTGACGATGGTGCGCTGCTCAAGCTGGTCCTGGGGGCTGTCGGCCGGGTTGTTGCCGCAGTTCCAGAGCCACGGGTCCACGTAGTAGGACATGTTGACGACGTCGATGCCGTTCTTGGCCGCGTACGTCAGGCCGTCCACGGTCGGCTGGAGGAAGAAGTAGCCGGAGTCCTGGCCGACGCGCAGGTTGACGATCGAGACGTTCGGCGCGACGCCGGACATCCCGAGGCCGTTGCGCGGCGAGGCGATCGTGGACGCGACATGCGTCCCGTGGTCGTTGTCGTCCCAGTCGTTGGGGTCGACGCAGCCCTTGAACTCGCACGGGCCGTCGACCTCGGCGCCGTTGGCGTCGGTCGGGATGTCGGTGGTGAAGTTGCGGCTGAGCTTGCTGTTGAAGTTCGGCTTGATGTCAGGGTGGTCGCCGTCCACGCCGGTGTCCAGGACGCCGACCAGCACGCGCTTGTCGCCCGGCTCCTTCTTGTACGAGCCGTCCGCCGTCGCGTGGATCTGCTTCATGTCCCACTGCAGGTCGGCCAGCGGCTCCTTGTCCTTGGACGGCCTGCCGTCCAAGGACACCGCGTTCTTCGTGCCGACGAGCTGCTCGACCTTCGCGGACTTCTTCTTCGCCGTCTTCGGCGCCTGGCCGATGACGCGGTTGTGCGCGACGCCTTCCAGGGCGCGCTCGTCCATGGCGTCCTGGATGAACGCCGGGTTCTCTGACCGGACGGTCGCGACGCCCACGTCCCGGTTCTCGTGGACGATCTCGCCTCCGGCCTCCCGCACCGCACGACGGGCACTGCTAGAGGACACGTCCTCCTTGTAGAGGACGACGTACTCCGAAACCTCACCCTTAGCCTGCGTTGGGTTCGGAGCCGCTGACGCTGGGAACGCGAGGGCCGTCACGGTCGTGACGGCGCACGCGGCGGAAATCAAGGCTCGCCGCAAAGCAGACCTCCTGGCAGTGGGGGAGCGGCCCGGGGATCGGGGCCCAAGCGAGGAGCAAGGTACGTATGTTCCCGTTGAGAGATGCGAACGGTTATATAACGAAAAGGGAGATCTCTTGTAAGGCAGGGGTTTCGGTCGCCCATCCGAGCGGACTCGGGCGGTACCCCCGCCGGTGCGCGGACGATGCGCGGCCGGTACCCAGCCGGTGCGCGGGCGGTACCCAAGCCGGTACTCAGCCGGTGCGCAGCGCCAGCGTGAGCGCCTCGACGGCGAGCAGCGGGTTGACGTTCAGCTCCAGCCGCTCCCGGCACGCCATGATCGCGTCCAGCCGCCTGAGCGTGTCCTCGGGACGTCCGTCCGCCGCCGATGTTCGCAGCTCAGGGGCGAGATCGACGTTGAGCAACTCGCTGCCGGTGCCGAGCTGCAGCGTCAGGACGTCCCGGTAGTAGGACGCGAGGTCGAGCAGCGTCCGGTCCAGGGCGTCGCGCTTGGCCCGCGTCGCGCGCGACTTCTGGCGATCCGCTAGGTCCTTGAGGGCGCCCGCCGTTCCGCGCGGCATGCGGCCCTTCTCGCTCTCGCCGAGCGCCTTGCGCATCGCGGACGTCTCAGCGTCGTCCAGTTCCTCGGTCCGGACCTTCGCCTCCGCCTCGGCGGCCTTCACGATGGCCTCCGCCGCCGCGACAGCCGGACCCACCGAGGTCAGCCTCCGCGGCACGGACATCACGGCCGCGCGCCTCTCCCGCGCCTCCGGGTTCGTGGCGAGCCGCCGCGCCTGGCCGATGTGGCCCTGCGCCGCGCGCGCCGCCGACTCGGCCGTCTCCCGGTCGATGCCGTCCCGCAGGACGAGCACGTCCGCGACCGCCGCGACCGGCGGGGTGCGCAGTGTCACGACCCGGCAGCGGGATTTGATCGTCACCAGCAGGTCGTCCGGCGAGGGGGTGCACAGCAGCCAGAGCGTCCGGGCCGGGGGCTCCTCGATCGCCTTCAGCAGCACGTTCGCCGCCGACTCCGTCGCGCGGTCGGCGTCCTCGAAGAGCACGATCTGCCAGCGGCCGCCGCTCGGCGACGACGACGCGCGCAGCACCAGCCGCCGGGCCTCCGCCGCGCCGTAGGACAGCCCCGCCGGACGGACGACCTCGATGTCGGCGTGCGTCCCCTGGAGCACCTGGTGGCAGGACGGGCAGTGCCCGCACCCTCGCGGCACCTCTTCGCACTGCAACGCCGCAGCGAACGCCCGCGCCGCCGTGACGCGCCCGGCGCCGGGCGGGCCGGTGAAGAGCCAGGCGTGGGCGAGGCCGCCGTCGTTCTCCGCGGCCGACGACAGCTGCGCGACGACGGGCTCCTGCCCCACCAGGTCATCCCAGACGCTCATGGGTACGAGGCTAGCCGGGTCACAGGTCCGTGATGACGGGGAACGTGCTCGTGACGTCCTCGGTCCCGGCCGGGACCGGGTCGGGGAGGATCTCGCGGATGCGGTACTGGATCTCGCGGCTCAGCTCGGCCTGCGGGCGGCTCGCGTCCAGGATCAGGTAGCGGTCCGGGTCGGCCTCGGCGAGGGCGCGGAATCCGGCGCGGACGCGCTCGTGGAAGTCGGCCGACTCGGACTCGATGCGGTCGGCGGGCGCCGACAGCCGGTCGAGGCCGGCGCGCGGCGGGATCTCCAGCAGGACGGTCAGGTCCGGGACGAGGCCCCCGGTGGCCCAGGCGTTCACGCGGGCGATGTCCTCGACCCGCTGCTGCCGTCCGAAGCCCTGGTAGGCGAGGGACGAGTCGACGTAGCGGTCGCTGACGACGATCGCGCCGCGCTCCATCGCAGGCTTGATGACGTTCGCGATGTGGTCGGCGCGGTCGGCGGCGTACAGCAGCGTCTCGGCGCGGACGGACAGGCCCGTGGTGTCGCGGTCCAGCAACATCGCGCGCAGCCGCATCCCGATCTTGGTGGCGCCCGGTTCCTGCGTGGTGACGACGTCGTAGCCGTGGTCGCGGAGCCAGATCGCGGCGAGCCGCGCCTGGGTGGTCTTCCCGGCGCCCTCGCCGCCCTCGAACGCGACGAACACGCCGCGCTGCCCCCGGTGGACGGGCTGCGCGGCGGCGGCAGCGGCCGCGGCCTGCTCCGGCGGCGTGTAGACCTCGCCGTGCAGCGCGGCGCGCAGGTCGGGCAGGAGCGGGATGCCGCGCCGGTCGTCCAGCCGCTTGTACGCGACGGCGCCCGCGAGCAGGGCCGCCACGGCGGCGATGAGGAGCGCGGCACCCGTCCCGGTGACGTCGTACACGCCGCCGCCGAGGTCGATGCGGTGCGAGCCGACAGCCCCGGCGATCAGCGGGACGACCGCGAACACGACCACGGCGGTGACGACGGCGACCGAGCGCAGGTAGGCGGACGGACGGGAATCGTCCGGCGAGTCGGAGTCGGCGAGACCGTCCGGGTCGTTGAGGACGGTCGAGCCCGTCGTCCAAGCCGCCCCGGCGAACACGCCCAGCAGGCCCGTGGCGAACACGACGACCACGAGGTTCTGGACGAGCGCCAGCACCACGAGCGTGACGGCAGCGGCGAGAACGGCGAGGCCGAGGAGCCGTCGGCGGCTGAACGGGACGAGCACGCGCGGCCCTAGGAACAGCCCGGAGCCGACGCCCAGCGCGAGACCGGCGAGGACGGTGCCGTAGCCCGCGTCGCCCCCGCCCAGTTCACCGGTGTGGACGCGGGCGACCGCGACGACCGCGCAGGACGCGAGGGACGCCGCCGTGACGGCCAGGCCGAGGCCGCGGACGGCGCCCGTCCCGGGCCCCTGGAAGAGCAGCTTCAGCGGCGACTCGACATGGATCGGCACCGAGGCCGGGATGTCGCGGATCGCGGCGACGACGGCGCCCGAGGCCAGGAAGACGGCGGCCGTCACGTACAGGGCGAGGTCGGCGCGGGAGCCGCGGCCGAGCGTCCCGTCCGCGATCAAAGCGAGGACCGCGAACAGCAGCGCGGCGACGGGGGCCGGGCCGAACACGACCCGGGTCGCCGACCGGTGGGCGCGGGCCCGCCGGTCCTCGTCCGCGGCGAGCGCGGGCAGCGACGCGCGCGCCGCCGGCGTCCACAGCAGGCCCAGGAAGGCGACGAGGAACGCGGCGGCCATCGTCCACGGCAGCGTGCCGACGAGCGGGACCGTCGCGAGCAGCACCAGCCGCAGCACGTCCGCGATCAGCAGCATGAGCCGGCGGTCGACGCGGGCGGCGAGCATCCCGCCGAGCGGCGCGAGCAGCACCGCAGGCAGCAGCATCAGCGCGAGCACGGCGCCGACCGCCTGCGCCTGCGCTGCCGCATCGTCGTCGCGGGTCAGCGTCGCGGCCATCGCGGTCAGCGCCGGAACACTGAGCCACAGGCCGAGGCCGGACAGCGACAGCGCGGACCGCAGCCGCCGGAACGGCCCGCTCGACGGTAGAGGCGAAACGCCCGGCGGCGGTGACGCTGCGGGGTGCGGCCGGGATGCGCCCGTTCTGGTCATGTCGGTCAGGGTATCGGCGTAGATGTCCCTAGGAGCCGGACTTTGCGGAGGTTCGACGGCGGGTTGCCGGCTTCTTCTTACCGCCGCCCGCGGCCACCTTCTCACGGCGCTCCGCCAGCAGCTCCGCGGCGCGCTGGATGGTGATGGACTCGACCTCGTCGCCCTTGCGGAGGCTCGCGTTCGTCTCGCCGTCGGTGACGTACGGGCCGAAACGCCCCTCCTTCACCACGACCGGCTTCTCGCTCGCCGGGTCCTTGCCCAGCTCGCGCAGCGGCGCGGCAGACGCGGCCCGGCGGCCCCGCTGCTTCGGCTGCGCGAACAGCTCCTTCGCCTGCTCCAGCGTGACGGTGAACAGCTCGTCCTCCGAGGAGAGCGAACGGCTGTCGGTCCCCCGCTTGATGTACGGGCCGAAACGTCCGTTCTGCGCGGTCACCGGCTCGCCGTCCAGGTCGCCGAGCGTGCGCGGCAGCGACAGCAGCTTCAGCGCGTCGTCGAGCGTGATCGTGTCGAGCGACATCGACTTGAACAGGGAACCGGTGCGCGGCTTGGGGGTGTCCGCCTTCTTCGTCCGCTTCTTCTTCTCGCCCTCGGCGGGCGGGGCGGGCTCGGGCAGGATCTCGGTGACGTAAGGGCCGAACCGTCCCGACTTGGCGACGATCGTGTGGCCGGTCGCCGGGTCCGTGCCGAGCTCCCGGTCGCCGGACGGCTGCGCGAGCAGCTCCGCGGCCCTGTCGGCGGTCAGCTCGTCGGGCGCGATGTCGTCCGGGATGTTGGCGCGCTCGCCGTCCCGGTCGAGATACGACCCGTACCGGCCGACCCGCACCATGATGTCGGAGTCCTTGATCGGGAACGAGCTGACGCCCTTGGCGTCGATGTCGCCGATGTCGCCGACCAGCTCCTTCAGGCCCTCCTCGCCCTCGGCGCCGAAGTAGAACCGCGTCAGCCAGCGGACGCGCTCCGCCTCACCGCGGGCGATCTCGTCGAGACCGTCCTCCATGTGCGCGGTGAAGTCGTAGTCGACCAGGTTGCCGAAGTGCTGCTCCAGCAGGTTGACCACGGCGAACGCCAGGAACGACGGGACGAGCGCCGTGCCCTTCTTGAACACGTACTCGCGGGCCAGGATCGTCCCGATGATCGAGGCGTAGGTGGACGGGCGCCCGATCTCCCGCTCCTCCAGCTCCTTCACCAGGCTCGCCTCGGTGTAGCGCGCCGGCGGGCGGGTGGAGTGGCCCTCCGCGTCCACGGCCGTGGCGGTCAGCGGGTCGCCCTCGGCCAGGTTCGGCAGCCGCCGCTCCTGGTCGTCCCGGTCGGTGGACGGGTCGTCCGCGCTCTCCACGTACGCCTTGAGGAATCCGTAGAACGTGATCGTCTTACCGGTCGCGCCGAACTCGGCCCGCTCGTTCTGCGTCGACAGCCCGGTGACGCGGATCGACACGGACTGGCCGGTCGCGTCCTTCATCTGGGAAGCGATCGTCCGCTTCCAGATCAGCTCGTACAGCCGGAACTGGTCGCCGGACAGGCCCGTCTCCGCCGGCGTCCGGAACGTGTCGCCCGCCGGGCGGATCGCCTCGTGCGCCTCCTGCGCGTTCTTCACCTTGGACGCGTAGACGCGCGGCTTGTCCGGCACGTACTCGCCGCCGAACAGCGACGCCGCCTGCCGCCGCGCCGCCGTGATCGCCGTCTCCGACAGCGTGATCGAGTCGGTTCGCATGTACGTGATGAAGCCGTTCTCGTACAGCTTCTGCGCCACCGACATCGTGTACTTGGCGGAGTAGTTCAGCTTCCGGCTCGCCTCCTGCTGGAGGGTCGTCGTCCGAAAGGGGGGGTACGGGCGGCGGGTGTAGGGCTTCCGCTCGACGGACTTGACCTCGTACGGCCGGTCCCGGAGCCGCTCGGCCAGCGCGCGGGCGGCGGGCTCGTCGAGGTGCAGCGCGTCCCTCGTCTTCAGGGTGCCGTCGGACGCGAAGTCCCGGCCCTGCGCGACGCGCTTGCCGTCCACGGAGACGAGCCCGGCCTTGAACGCCTTCGGTTCTTCGTCCTTGCCTGTGTCGAACAGGGCGGCGATGTCCCAGTAGTGGGCCGGGACGAACGCGATCCGCTCCCGCTCCCGCTCGACCACCAGGCGCGTCGCCACCGACTGCACGCGGCCCGCCGACAGCTTCGGCATGACCTTCTTCCACAGGACGGGGCTGACCTCGTACCCGTAGAGGCGGTCCAGGATGCGGCGCGTCTCCTGCGCGTCCACCAGGCGCATGTTCAGCTCACGCGGGTTCGCGGCGGCGCGCTGGATCGCGTCCTTGGTGATCTCGTTGAAGACCATCCGGTGGACGGGGACCTTCGGCTTCAGGACGTCCTGGAGGTGCCAGGCGATCGCCTCGCCCTCCCGGTCCTCGTCCGTCGCGAGGTAGAGCTCGTCGGCCTCGGCGAGCAGCTTCTTCAGCTTCTGGACCTGCTGCCGCTTGTCGGAGTTGACGACGTACAGCGGCTCGAACTCGCGCTCGACGTTCACGCCGAGCTTGGCCCACGGCTCGCCCTTGTACTTGGCCGGCACCTCCGAGGCGCTGCCCGGGAGGTCCCGGATATGGCCGATACTGGACTCCACGATGTAGCCGCGCCCCAGGTACCCCGCGATCGTCTTCGCCTTGGCAGGCGACTCGACGATCACCAGGCGGGTACCGGCGCCGTTGCTCCGGCCACTGTTCGCGGTGCCGTTCTTGGCTGGCACAGTCGCTCCAACCTCGCTGTCTTGGTCCTCTTGAACAGGCTCTTTCTTACAGACTTCGTACAACGTCGCGGGACGGCGCGTTCATGCCCGCGGGCCGCTCCCGACCGTCCCACGATCATCGCTCCGCCCCCGCGGACGAACGGGATTCTCACCGCCGCACGCCCCAGACAGGATGACATGCCGCCGGCCGCCGTGCGGACGGGGTCGCCACCGTACGGTGCCCGGCCCCCGGTGGACCAGTAATAATGGTCGCAATGGCGGAGTACACCTACCTCGTCCTGTCACTGCCGCGCGGCACCACGCGTGATACCGCCCGGCAGATCATGACCGAGCACGCAGAGCGCGGCGGCTGGGAAATCGATCGGTTGCGCCTCTACCCGGACGGCCGCCGCCGTATTCAACTCCGCCGCAAGGTCATCCGCGTCGTCCGCACGTTCTGACCGGCCGTCCGCGGATTCCGGCCGTCCGACCGCACGTTATAACCGTCTTCCGGCCCCTTGACCGTCTTCCCGCCCCGCCCGCCGCCGAGCGGATGACGAGCTCCGCCCTCGACCGATACTGGCGGTCCGTCCGGGAGTGTAGCACTACGTACGTTCCCCTTGACGGACGGTGATCCACAGGCATGGCTTCGCCCGTCCCGGACCGCGCCTTCCGGGACGGGCGAAGCACCCTCATCGCCACCGCGTCACGACCACGCCCGGCCGCGATGCGGGGGCGACACCTCACTCACCCTGCCGGCCGGGCCGTCGATCGTCTGACGGCCTGGCGGGCCTGGCGGCTCGATCCTCTCAGCGGCGGCCCGTGCGGGCGCGCCGGGACAGCGCGAGCGCACCGGCCGTGGCGGCCAGCATCCCGGACACGGCCAGCGTCCACGTCGCTCCGGCGTCGGCGCCGCCGGTGATCGTCTCCTCCGCCGCGACCTTCTTCACCGGACCGAGCTCACCCGTCGCCGGGACGACCTTGGACACCGGCCCGCCGACGACCGCTCCGGCGGGCTCCGGCAGCTTCTCGGTCACCGTCTTGAGCTTCGGGACGACCGGCTTCGCCGGCAGGACGTCCCCGCCCGGCACGCCGGGGATCTGCTGCGGCGCCGGCAGCGTCTTCGGGCCCTCGGACCCGTGCGCCCTCGTCCCGGACGGCAGCCCCTTGCCCTTGGGCAGCCCGCCCTTGGGCAGCCCGCCCTTGGGCAGCCCGCCCTTGGGCAGCCCGCCCTTGGGCAGGGCGTCGGTCTTGGGCAGCGTCTTGGGGAGACCGTCGCTCTTGGGGAGGGTGGTCGCCGGGGACTGGCGGCCCGTCTGGGAAACACCGTCCGTCTTCGGCAGGCCGCGTCCCTTGAGCAGGCCGTCCACCTTCGGGAGTCCCTTCAGCGCGGACGGGTCGACGCCCTTGGGGAGCTTGGCGCCCGCCTTGGGCGGGTCGGGCAGGGTGGCCGCGCCCGGGTTCAGCGGGAGCGGCTCACCGGCGCGGGCCGTCCGGTGGTGGGGGTAGCCGTCGTCGTGGCCGGGGCCGCCTTCGCACGCCGCGACGGCGAAGCCGATGACCGCGGCGGCGTTGCCGCACACGTTCGCGGAGGGCGAGACCGGCACGTTTCCCTGGTTGCCGGACAGGACGCCGCCGACCCCGGACGTGGACTGGTCGCCGCCGGAGCCGCCGCCCGCGTGGGCGCCGCCCTCGCAGAACGCGGCGGCCTGCCCGAGCACGGCGACGGCGTTGCCGCACACGTTCGCCACGATGCCGATCGGGGCACTGGCCTGGTTGCCGGAGATCACCCCGCCCGTCCCGTCGGTGACCTGGCCGCCGCCCGTCCCGTAACCGCCGTCGCCGGTGGACGCGCCGCCCGCGCAGGCCGCCGCCGCGTCGCCGACCGCGTTCCCGCAGACGTCGGCGGGCGCGCTGACCGGCAGGCCCGCCTGGTTGCCGCTACCGGTGCCGAACAGGCCGGACGTCTCCTGTCCGGCCCCGCTCCGCCCGCCGTCCATGACGTGGGAGCCGCCCTTGACGGCGGAGCCGCCCTCGCAGCCGGCCACCGCGAAGCCGGCGATCGCCACGGCGTTGCCGCACACGTTGGCGGGGATGGAGATCGGCGCGTTCGCCTGGTTGCCGGCGATGACGCCGCCCGTCCCGTCGGTGACCTGGCCGCCGGAGCCGCCGCCCACGACCTTGGCGCCGCCCTTGCAGCCCGCGTCCGTGTGCCCGAGCACGGCGACGGCGTTGCCGCAGACGTTCACCGGCGCGGAGACGGGCGCGTTGACCTGGTTTCCGGAGAGGACGCCGCCCGTGCCGGACGTCATCTGCCCGCCGCCGTCGCCGTGGCCGCGGACCTTGGCGCCGCCCACGGACCCGGCGGACGAGGTGCCGAGCAGGGCCGCGGCGTTGCCGCTCACGTCGACCGGCGCGGAGATCGGCGCGGCGACCTGGTTGCCGCCGAGGACGCTGCCGGTGCCGTCGGTGATGTCGGCGTAGGCGTTGGCGGGGATGGCGCTGACACCGAGGGCGACAAAGCCCGCGGTGAGCACCGCGGCACGAGATGTGCCCTTTGCCCACGTTCGCATGATGCTCCGTTCAGTGAAATGGGGGGATCGAGACGCACGGTCATGTGTGGGTCTCGTGGGGGACGACGTGCCGCGGAGGGCACGGCACGTCCCGGACAGGGCGGGCCCGGCCATGCGGACAGGGCCCTGTCCGGAGTCAGTGATCAGTGATCAGTCGGGCGCGAAGGACGGCTCGTCCGCTGCGGTGCGGACGGCCGGGGGCAGTGCGCCGGGAGGGCGACCCGACGGCGCTCGCATGGGAGCCGGCGTCCACACGACGGCGCCGGGAAAGCCCGCGGTAACGCCGGGCATGACGAGGCCACCGGCGACGGAATGCTCGTCGGGCCGCTCCGGCGCCTGCACCGGCACCGGATGTTTTTGGACGTTCCGTTGCGCCCCTTGGCCGTCGTTCTTCTCAACCTGCTGAGCCGACGCGATCCTGTGCGTCCACCGGTGCGGCCGCGAAACGGTCATCGCGCCATCCGTCACGGGCGCGTCGCCGACTTCCTGAACGCTCTCGGAAGCCTCCGGAAGGGGCGCATCGTGCGCCACCGGTTCCTTCGCCGCTTCCACCGGCGGCGGCTTCTCCATCACGGTCTGCACCACGTCCGGCACGGGCCGGCGGTCGGTCGCGGCCTCGACCGCATGCCCCAGCACGGGCGCCTCCGCGACCACGTGCGCCTGCGCCGCGGGCACCTCGTCGGCGTGGGCCGACTGCGCGGCGCACCCGAGGAGCCACCCCGCGATCAGCAGCCCGGCGAGGACGAGCAGCCGCCGGACGGCCCGGCCGACGACCGCGGCGCGACGCGGCTGGACAGCGACCGCGGCGCGACGCGGAGGGACGGCGACCGCGGCGCGACGCGGAGGGACGGCGACCGCCCCTGACCGCGCCGCGTCACGTGCCACCGACCAACCTCCGTTGCGACCAGATCGTCCTCAACGAATGGTGACGATAGCACCACGGAACGCATTGGAGATGGCAAAATTCAGGACCGATCAAGGAATGTGTCGAGGACCCGCACGCCGAAGCGCAGACCGTCCACGGGAACGCGTTCGTCGACCCCGTGGAACATTCCGGAAAAGTCCAACTCTGGGGGTAGTTTCAGTGGCGCGAAACCGTAGCATCGCATACCAAGCCGGGCGAACGCCTTGGCGTCCGTCCCGCCGCTCAGGCAGTAGGGGACCGGCAGCGCGCCCGCGTCCTCCGAGGTCAGCGCCGCCTCCATCGCCGCGACGAGCGCACCCTCATAATCCGTCTCGAGCGCGTGGTCATGATGGACGAAATCCCGCTGGACGTCCGGACCGAGCAGTTCGTCCACTACCGCGAAGAATTCCTCCTCATGCCCGGGAAGGAAGCGTCCGTCCACCTGAGCGGACGCCGTCTGCGGAATGACATTCGTCTTATATCCGGCGTCCAGCCGGGTCGGATTGAGCGTATTCTTCAGCGTCGCGCCGATCATGCGCGCCAGCGGACCGATCTGCTCCAGGCACTTCTCCGGCCGCTCCGGATCGAACTCCACCCCGTACGCCATGCACGCCCGCTCCAGGAACGCCCGCACCGACTTCGTCAACCGCACCGGGAACTCGTACGACCCCAGCCGCCCGACCGCCGCCGCCACGGCCGTCACCGCGTTGTCCGGATGCACCATCGACCCGTGGCCCGCCGTCCCCTTGGCGGTCAGGTTCATCCACGCGATGCCCTTCTCCGCCGTCTCGATGAGGTACATCCGCCGGTCCCCGGGCACCGTCAGGCTGAACCCGCCGACCTCCCCCACGGCCTCGGTGCACCCCTCGAACAGCTCCGGATGCTCCTTCACCAGCCACTGAGCCCCCCACTTGCCCCCGGCCTCCTCGTCGGCCAGAAACGCGAGCACCACGTCCCGCGGCGGCCGCCGCCCCTCCCGCAACCGCTGCCGCACCACCGCGAGGATCATCGCGTCCATGTCCTTCATGTCCACGGCCCCGCGGCCCCAGACGCACCCGTCCGCGATCTCCCCGCCGAACGGGTCCCGCGTCCAGTCCTCCCTGCGCGCGGGCACCACGTCCAGATGCCCGTGCAACAACAGCGCGTCCCGCCCCCGGTCCTCCCCCTCGATC
>NZ_SMKT01000172.1 GCF_004348735.1 Actinomadura sp. KC06 | reverse complement strand
CCGGAACGCTTCGCCGACGGAACCGAAGAGCTGCTCCGCGTCCCCCGCCCGATCCGCCGGTCCGCCGCCCGCACCCGTGCCGAGCAGTACCCCTGGACCACCACGACCACCCAGATGCTCCAAATCCTCAAAGGCCCCTGAGCCTCGGCGACGTTAGGCCGGTCGACATTTGCCTGCCCGCCCGCACTCGTGAACGGAGCGTTTTCGAGGGGCGGTCAGGTGCATTGGCCGGCGAGAGCCGTTCCGGACAGTTCCGAGCAGGCGACGTAGCTGTGGTCGCGCAGCCGTGCGGTCATCGGGTCGCTGGTCAGGAATGCGAGGTATTCGGCGGTCAGGCCGCGCGGCCGTCCCGCGGTGTAGAGGTACTCGGTCGCGACGAAATGGTAGGAGCCGTTCAGCGTCGCCGAGCGGGTGGCGGGCTTGCCATCGATGCTGAGGGTTCTCACGTTCGGGAAATAGGTGAGCGCGTCGGCTTCGGCGTATCCGATGGCGTTCGGGGTGCGGTCGATGTAGGTGAGCAGGTCCATGTTCGTGTTCACCGTGCAGGCCACCGGTGTGCTCTGGGGAGCGGTCGGGCAGGTGGACGAGGCCGGGAAGTCGCTGTTCCGGGTGCCCAGGACGGTCTGCTCGAAGGTCCTTCGGGTGCCCGAGCCGCTGTCGCGGCCGACGACGACGAAACTGCCGTTAGCGGAGGACGGGGCGGCCCGGAACAGGTCGCGGAGCTGCGCGGTGGTCAGATCGGACAGCTTGAGGTTCTTGTTGGCCACGACGGCGAAGATCACCAGCCCCACCGGGCGGACGTTGAGTCCCGGCGTGGCCCCGCTCTCCACACCGTCGGTCATGGCGATCACTCCGGGGTCCGGGTTTCGGCGCAGGTCGTCCAGGCCGGGGCCGCTTCCCACGGCGGAGATCGTGATCGACGCGCCGGTGCAGTCGTTCTCGTAGTCATTGGCCACGTTGTTGGCGATCGGCGCGAAGGCGGTCGAACCCTGGACGGTCAGCGCCCCGATCGCACACTGGGGATCGGGAGTGATGGCCCGGTTGGCCAGATAGATCCCCCGGTGAGACCGAACAGCAGGACGAGGACGGTGCCCGCCGCGATCACCTTGAACCAGTAGCGACGGCTGCGGGGCCTGCGCTGCTGGATCTCACCGCCCCGCACGGTGCCGCCGTCCACGATCTGGTAATTGCGGTCGTTGGACGCGCCGGACTCCGAGGCCGGCTCTTTGAGCAGGACCAGCAGCTTGAAATCCGCCCCCCGGTTCAGCGAGAAGAGCGGCAGTACGATCTTCGACCGGTTGTCCGGGGGTTGCATGTCCTCATCGGGGGTGTCGATGGTCTTTCGCCGCACGTGCTCCGAATCGCGGACCTTGAAATGGACGACTCGCGCCCCGGGAACTGGAAGGACAGCGGCAGGGCGAAGTCGCCCTCGACGATGTCGTCCCGGCCGGCGCTCGCGATGTCCAGGACGACCAGGCTCCCTTTGTCGATCTCCTGTCCCTGGGAGGAGATCTCCCACATGTCGGGGCCGTCGTCCTGGAAGGTCCGGTTGATCGGCTCGTCGTACAGCACGGCCCAACTGATCAGCCGCCGCTTGCGGAACCTGCCGTACACCAGGCCGCAGACGAATGTCACCACTCCGACCGTCAGGCCGGTCAACAGACCCCTGCTGTCGAGCGCCGAATTGAGGTCGGTCAGCACATCGAACCCATCGCTCCGCATGAGCATTCTCCTTGGACGCGGAGGAACCGTCCGCAATGAGACGCTCAACCTAGCGCGAGCCGTTCAACGACGGGCTCGCATATTCCGACGTCACCTCGCTGTTAACCGGCAGGCAAACTACGTACGAGGTCCAATTAACCTTTGCGACATTCCAGCCCGTTGGGGCAGCCCGGAATGGTGCGGTTCAATGGCCGAATCCGGAGTGACGAGGGAAATGACGCTAGTTTCGTGCCGAGCTCATTGGCGCCGGACGGGTGCCGACAGTAGATCGGCGAGCAGCAGCAAGACGCGGCGATCGAGGTCGTCGCGGGCCTCCTGGACCGCCGCGGCGGTGACCGACCCGCAGGCTGCCAGGTCGTTGATCTTCCAGCGTCGCACCTGGCGTCCCTCCACCGCACGGCTCTGGGCGGCGGGTTCGGTGAGGTCGGCGGGTTCGGGACGTCGCCGAGCAGGACGATCACGTCGGCGGCCTGCAGGGCGTCGTCGGTCAGTGGCTTGGGGAACGCCTGACCGAGGTCGACGCCGGTGTCGCTCATCGCCTGCACGGCGGCCGGGTGGACGGCGTCGCCGGGCGCGCGGCCTGCGGAGCCGGCGTGCACCCGGCCGCGGGCGTAGCCGGTCAGCAGGGCCGCCGCCATCGGTGCGGTCGCGGTGTCGTGGCGGTCGACGAACAGGACCTCCAGCGCGGCGTGGGACAGCCGGTTGGCCAGGATGCCCAGCCGGCGCAGCCGGTCGATCGACCAGCGTTCGGCGAGCGGGACCAGATGGTGCTTGATCTTGGCGGTGCGGGCCAGCAGGTCGTAGGACTCGGTGGTGACCGCCTGGCACTCGGCCAGCGGGATGGCCTCGCCGTAGAACTCGAACGCGTGCTGCGCGGCGCGCTCCAGTAGGGACATCCTGCATCACGCCGCCGAGGCCGAGATCCACGGCGCGTGGATGACCCGGGAACTGGCCGGCCACGGCTACCAGATCAGTCCCGGGACGCTGTATCCGACGCTGCATCGGCTGGAGGCCGAGGGCCTGCTCACCTCCCGCCAGCAGGTGGTGGAGGGCCGGGCGCGCGGCGCGTCTACACCGCGACCGAGGCGGGACGCACCGCATTGGCCGAAGACCGCAGGGCGCTGGCTGAACTCGCCGAGAGGTTCTCGGCTACGACCTGTCCTAGTGGTGCCCGCCCGAATCTTGACCCTCGACGATCCTCGTGAGCCGCAAGGTGCCCGCACGTGAGCCCTTGAGCCGGTGGATGCGCGTTGCCTATCGCTTGGTGATTGCGGGGAGCAGTCCGTCTCTCTTGACTTGAACGCGCGTTCCCGGGCGGTTGAGGAGATGCGGATGCGACTCTCGGTGGTCGGGGCCCGGGCCGGCATGCCGGCGCCAGGACAGCCGAGTTCCGGCTACGTCCTGCAGACCGGCCGAGCCAGCCTGCTGCTTGACTGCGGCCCCGGGGTGGCGGGCGAGCTGCCCGCAGTGGTGCCGCCCGCCGCGCTGGACGCCGTGCTCATCACGCACCTCCATCTCGACCTCGATTGGACAGGGCTCACCACGCCCGAGTCATGACTAGACGTTCGTGATCGAAATTGGCCGCTCGGAAGTCGTCAGGGTCTTGACTTACTGCTCGTCGGTTGAGGCGAGACTCACTGCTCGCCGCGAGCGGGCTTGGGGGCCTGGGGTGGCGGGCCCACCGTTTCCACTTGTCGCGGAAGTCCGCTGGGAGGCGTCGCGAGCGTGAAGGCGAAATGCGGCTTGTGGCGAGACATAGGTGACCTGTTTTCCGGCGGAAGGTGTCCCTCATGATCAGGGTTGTCCGGTCGTGGTGTCCGGGATGACGGCGGAGTCCGCGACCGGGCCGCGTCAGGATTCGGAACTGATCGCCGAGTCGTTGAGCCGGCCCGAGGTCTTCGGTGAGCTGTTCGATCGCTACTTCAAGGTGCTCAGCCGGTACGCGGTAAGGCGGCTGGGTGTCGAGGCGGCCGAAGACGTCGTGGGCGAGACGTTCCTCGTCGCGTTCTCGCGGCGGCAGCACTACGACCTGAGCTACGACGATGCCCGGCCTTGGTTGTTCGGCATCGTCACGAAATTGATCGCGCGGCACCGGCGGACCGAGGCCGCGCGGTACCGGGCGCTGGAGCGTAGTCCCGCCGAGCGTGACGTTGCGGGCCCGGCCGATCGGGTGGCCGCAGAGGTGACGGCCAAGGCGGCGGGTTCGTTGCTGGCGCGCGCACTGGGCGAACTCGCCCGGCGTGACCGGGACGTCCTGCTGCTGGTCGCCTGGGGCGATCTCACCTATGCCGAGGTCGCCCAGGCCCTGGATATTTCGGTGGGCACCGTGGGGTCCCGCCTTAACCGGGCTCGCCGCCGCGTGCGCGAGTTTCTCGGTGACCTCGAGTTGGTGGAGGAACGACATGGATGAGCTGAAGATGCTTCGAGACTTCGGTGACCGGCTCGATCACGGGCCCGAGGCGAGGTCGGCGCGGCAGCGGCGACGGTTGCGTGAGGTGATCGAACAGGAGGCGCTGGCACGCCGTCGATTCGGCCGCCGGCGGGTCATGATCGCCGGGGGTGCGACCGCGGCACTCGCCGCCGGGGCGGCCGTGGTGCTCGTCATGACGCCCACGTCCGAGATCGGCGGCAACCCGCCACCGGCCCAGGCCGAGGCCGTCGAAGTGCTCGACCACGCGGCCGCGGCAACGCCGGCGCAGCCACCGCCGCGCGGGGATCAGTACGTGTTCCTGGAGACGCGGGAAGTCCAGCAGGTGACATCCGTCTCCGGCGGAAAGGTGACGAACCGGTTCCCTCGCTCGCATACCCGTACCTGGCTGTCGGTGGACGGCACGCGCGACGGTTTGTCCCGGTCGGTCATCGGCAGAGGCACGGCGCTTGAGGCCTGGACACGAGCGGACTGCAGGGCGACGAAACCTCGGGACACCGTGGTTCACGACCCGTGGATCGCGCGTCCGCCTTCGCCGGCCCGGACGTTCACGCAGGACTGCCCACCGCGCCCGGCTTACCGTGCGACTCTGCCGACAGACCCCGGACACATGCGCGAATACCTCTACCGCAACAGCCACGGCAACAACCCACCCGACGTGCAAGCGTTCATCACGGTCGGCGACCTGCTGCGCACCTCGATGCTGCCGTCCAAGGCGCGCGCGGCGATGTTCAAGGCCGCGACGCGGATACCGGGCATCGCATTCGTACCGCACGCGAGGGATGCCGCCGGGCGGCCGGGTGTGGCCGCCGCCCTCACCCACGACGGCATCCGCAACGAGCTGATCTTCGACCCGCGAACCTTCGCCTTCCTCGGCGAACGGCAAGTCCTCGTCGCGCCCAACGACAAGACAAGCCTGGGCCTGAAACCCGGAACGGTACTGGAATCGACCGCCGTGCTGCGGACCGCGATTACCGACCGCCCAGGCCAGCGGCCCTGACCAGACGTCGCGTTCACCAACTCAGGAGGACACGTGCATCACTCTCGATCGCTAAGCCTCGCCGGCCTCACGGCGATGGCGGTGAGCGTACTCGCGGTGCCGCTCAAGGCGTCCGCGGGCCCGCCGCCGGAGTGGGAGATCTTTCGGCCTACCGGGAAGCAGGAGCAGGCGTCTTTGACCCGCGTCGCCGCACCCGGGCGCAACGATGCCTGGGCAATGGGATCCACGGCGTTTCATTGGAACGGCCGGGCATGGCGGCAGGTGCGGGTGCCGCACGTCGGGGGCGTCAACGACGTCAGTGCCGCTTCGGCGAAGGACGTGTGGGCGGCCGGTGATAAGGCGACCCTGCATTGGTCCGGCCGTCGCTGGACGAAGTACGCCTACGTCGATCCGAGAGGTTCCACCGGCGGGCAGTTTCCTTCCGCCATTTCCGTCAAAGCCATCGGCCCCCGGGACGCCTGGCTGGCCGGCAACGTGCAAAAAGACGCAGGCGGCGTCAACCCGTGGCAAGGATTCGTCCAGCGGTGGAACGGAAAGAAGTGGCAGCTACTTCACATTCCCGAACTGGGCGCCGGGTCGCTCACCACCGTCGGAGCCAGCGCTCGGCACGATGTGTGGATCGCCGGAGACGACGCGGTGGACGACCTTACCCAGGCGATCATCCTTCGCTGGAACGGTCGCACCTGGAAACGGTGGATCGTCGCGCCGAGAAACCCTGGATGGGAGACATCGCTGCAAAAGGTGCTGGCGCTGAGCCGATCCGATGTCTGGGCTGTCGGGTACACCTGGGCCCACGGCACCGGCCCCGGCGGCCGTCGGCCGATGGCCATGCACTGGAACGGCCACGGCTGGGCTCATACACCCGTGCCCGACGAAGGAGCCCAGCTCACCGACGTGGCCAAGGCGGGCGGACACCTGTGGGCGTCCGGTTACACGACCGGCGGCACGCCGTACGCGCTGCACTGGACCGGACGCCAGTGGACCAAAGCGCCGGTACCGCGAATCGCCCAAGGTAGCTTCTACGGATTGGCGGGCATTCCAGGCGGCGGTTTGTGGGCCGTCGGCTCCAGATATGTAGGAAATGACGCCTACCCCTTGATCGCACGCCATCGCTGAACAACGTTTCGTGATCGAGGAGATTCACGCAACGGCCGCACCGTCGAGTGAGGCAATTCCAACCTGAGTCCGCAGGTCACAGGCTGGTTGTGACTTGCGTGGCGTGGTTCTCCCGCGCCATCGTCGGCTGGGCGGCGACCACCGAGCAGACCCGGCTGGTGCTGGACGCCGTCGACATGGCGCTGCGGCGACGCGACCGCTACGATCGCCGCCGCATGACGTGCAGTGGTGGCCGGTCTTGGATCCGTGCGCTGATCCATCACCATGACGGCGTTGCGAACGGTTCTCGGCGAAGGCTCCAAAGCCAGTCGGGTTAGCGTTATGCGAAGGCGTCACACCGTGGCGGCTCCTGAACGCGAACGGCTACGGCGAACGCTGCGCAGGTCAGGGCCGCCAGCGCTGATCAGGGGACGGGAAGCAGGCATTTGGCTGTCGCGGCGACCGCCGGCGACCCGTGCGCACCGGCTGGGATGATGTCGGAATGTTAGGGGATCTCGTGTATCGCGGGCGTATCGAAAAACGCATATGCTGCCGCAACGATGCTCCGACTTGGGTGGGGGCGTGGACCACAGCGGTTCATGTCGAGGACAGGGTGCCTCGGCCTCAGAAGGTGATCGAAAAGAGGAGCGCGTCGTGTCGTTTGGACCACAGCGCACTGTCATAGCCGACGCTGTCGTGTCGATCGATGGGTACAGCAGCACCGGACCCGATGACGACATGAGCTGGGCGATGGAGCACATCTCCAGTCCACAGAGCGAGGTCTTCTATGAGGGGATCTGGCGTGGTGCGAGTACGGCGGTCGTGGGCCGGACCAATTGGGAGGGCTTCACTTCCGTGTGGCCTGGGCTGACCGAGGACCCGAGCAGCTCGACCCGAACTCGTGATCTGGGCAACTGGCTCGCCACCGTCGAGAAGGTCGTCTTCTCCACGACGCTGCAGCAGGCAGACCTGGAGACCACGCAATGGACCAACGCCCGGGTAGCCCGGGACCCAGAGGCAGAGGTCCGGTCACTCAAGACCGCCCCGGGCCGCGACATTCTCGTCTTGAACAGCGCCAGCATCATCCAGACGCTCCTCAAGGCAGACCTGGTCGACGAGCTCTACCTGACGGTGGTTCCTGCGACTCTGGGCGGCGGCGTGCGCCTCCTCCCCACCGACCACGCATCAACCTGGCAACTTGCCGGAACCACGACCATCCCCACCACGGGCGCGGTCACGCTGCACTACCGCCGCCCCTGAACACCGCAAGCCACAACACTCAGTTCATTTGGGTTCTGGGGACTTCGGGATGGCCGGGAGGCCGAGGTCGACAGTTGGTCGGTTGGCTCGTCAAGATTCTGGAACAAGGTCAGAGCCTGGCTAAAGTGCACGATCGCCTCGTCGAGACGGCGCAGCCATAAGCAGGCCCGGCCAAGGCTACGTTGGGTCTGCGCTTGTCCGAGCCGATCGGCATCACGCTGGGTCGCGGTCAGGGCGGCGTGGCAGGCGGCAAACCACTCGCGTGAGCGCCCACGCCTTTCGAGATACTCCGCGATACTCCACACAAGCCGCCAGGTGTGGCCACTGGAGGAAGCGGTGGACCGGTGGAGGACTGCCAGTACGGCTGAGTATTCCGTCTCGAACCAGGCCCATGCTCGTTCGTAATCAGGGAAGGTCTCGCGTTCCCCGGGTCGGATGGGCCGAGGGCAGCGAGATGTCTCCCCGGCGGGGGTGCAGGTGGAGCGCCGCACCGTACGCGGAGTGCAGATAGTGATCGAGGAGACGCCGTGATGCGGAGCGCCGGTCCGAGTCAGGGTCATGGATCGGACGTACCAGATGCGTGCGGATCCCTGCCAGGGCCGCTGCTGCGGGGACGCCGATGTCCGGCCCGGGATGTAGGGCCAGGAGCCGGAACAGCCGCGCGACCTGGGACGGTAGGCGCCGGTATGACCAGGAGAAGACGGAGCGGGCGTTGGCCGTCGCTTCACCACCGTCCAATGTGTCCCATCGCGACTCCACGTCGCGCAACTCCTCCGCGAGTGCGGCCAGCGGGAAAGGCGGGCACGTCGTGGCACGAGCGGCCACGATGCTCAGTGCCAGTGGCAACTGCGCGCACAAGGTGATGAGTTCTTTGGTTGCCTGCGGTTCTGCGGCCGTCCGGGCTTGGCCGATGCGCCGGGCCAACAGGCGGCGGGCGTCGGCGGCGGGGCCCTCGATGCCTGTCTCCAAGACCGTAGCGCCGCTCCTAACGGGAGTCGCCCGCTGAGCGCAGAAGGGCCAAATCTGTGAGTACCCATGGCTCAACCAGCCCAGGTGGTTACGCGTCGCAAACGACTCAGCCGACTTGGCCAACTTGCCGCTGTAGGAGCGGCGAGCGCCCTACGGTGACTTCACGTACCCCGCTCGCTGTGGTGGGGGAGGGGCCAGCACCACGGCACCCGGGGGTACTAGCGTGCTCCCTGCACAGGACGTATGTTCATGTCGAAAGCGCGTTCGAATGGGGGGTGACGGCAATGTCGCTGGCCGAGCAGGCCGCTGTCCTTGCACTGGTCAAGGCGTCTGCGCGCGACTGGCACCGCACCGCCAACCTGATCGCCGAGTGCGGCAGCGCTGAGCGAATCATCGACGGCGAGACTGGCCTGGTCTCTCGCGATCAACAGGACGTGGTGGACGAGATACGAGCGCGGCTGGAGCCGGGTGATGTCGAGCGAGCGCGTCAGCTGATCGACCGGGTGACGGCCGGTGGAGTGCGGCTCGTCACCGTGCTGGACGTTGCCTATCCCGTCAATCTCCAGATGATCTACAACCGCCCGCCCTTCATCTGGGTCCGTGGCCATCTGGATCCGCGTGACCTCAAGGCCGTTGCCGTCGTTGGTACCCGCCAGGCGAGCAAGGAGGGGCGCGAGAACGCCGCGGCATTGGCCAGTGGGCTGGCTGAGGCTGGCGTCTGCGTTGTATCCGGGCTCGCCCGAGGCATCGACACTGCGGCGCACACTGCAACCCTGGACGCCGGTGGCCGGACCGTCGCGGTCATCTGTACCGGCATCCTCTCTCCCACCTACCCCACAGAGAACGCGGACCTGGCCCGCCGGATCGTAAGCGGGGGTGGTGCCGTCGTATCTCAGTTCTGGCCGGAGGCTCCACCCCGCCGCACGAACTTCCCGCTGCGGAACGTGGTGATGAGTGGGTTGGCTGCCGGAACCATCGTGGTCGAAGCCTCAGCGACCAGTGGCGCGAAAATGCAGGCCCGCATCGCACTCGAACACGGCAAACGGCTGTTCCTACCGGAACGACTCCTCGAAGATCAGGAGTGGGCGCAGCGCTACGCCAACCGTCCAGGTGTGACTGTTGTACGGGCCCTTGACGATGTCCTGGAGGCCGTAGTCAAGGCCCATCACGCTCTACGAGAAAGACACCCAGATACACCACGTCCTGAAGGGGTACAAGCGCGGTCTGTCGCCTCTGGCCGCAGACAGGTTCTCCACCCAGATCGCCGCGACGCTTTCGCGGTTCGTCGCCAACCATGAATCGTGCTTGACCTCGCTCGTCGGCGGCATGTTCACCCTCGCTACAACGGTGCCAAGCACGCGTCAAGAGGCTCAGCCTGGCGTGCACCCGTTCGTCGACGTGGTTGGCAAGATACGACGGCTTGTGACCTGCTACCGCCCTGTACTGGAACGGGGACCCGGGGCAGCCGCCCACAACCTGGCGAGCGATGGGGCATTCAGGGCCAACGAGCGGATTGACGGCGCACGGGTGCTGCTGTTGGACGACACGTTCACGACCGGTGCTCGGCTCCAGAGCGCTGCATCTGTACTTACTGCGGCCGGCGCGGCAAGCGTGATCGCCGTGGTGATCGGCCGGGTGATCGACTCGACCTGGAACGAGAACTGCTCCCGGATCTGGGAGCAGGCCACCGCCACGGAGTTCGACTTTGGGCGCTGCTCCCTGTGTGCTGGCCGCACGTCCTGAAGCCGACAGCAACGGTGCAAAAGGAACAAGATCACTCCCAGATTGCTCCCGGAATCGGACATCCGAGAGCGGGAGCCTGACGCATGACACAGAGAAACCCTGGTCATCCTTGCGGTGACCAGGGCTTTCGTCTGGGGTGAGTGAGGGGACTTGAACCCCCGACATCTTGGACCACAACCAAGTGCTCTGCCAGCTGAGCTACACCCACCGTGGCCGGGATCGGTGCCCGGCTCCCAGTAGTGTAGCGGCTCCGGGCGGGTGGGTCAGCCTGAGGCGACCCTGGCGGCGACGGCGCGGGCGGTTTCGGAGTCGGGGCCCGGTTGGGGGACGAAGACGGCGGCGCGGTAGTAGCGCAGTTCCTGGATGCTCTCGGTGATGTCGGCGAGGGCCCGGTGGCCGCCCTTCTTCTCGGGGCTGGCGAAGTAGACGCGGGGGTACCAGCGGCGGGCGAGCTCCTTGATGGACGACACGTCCACCATGCGGTAGTGGAGGTGGGCGTCGAGGGCCGGCATGTCGCGGGCGAGGAACGAGCGGTCGGTGGCGATGGAGTTGCCGCAGAGGGGGGCCTTGTTGGCCTCTTTGACGTGGGACCGGACGTACTTGAGGACGGTGTCCTCGGCCTCGGCGAGGGTGACTCCGGACGGCAGGGCTTCGAGCAGGCCGGACGTGGTGTGCATGTCCCGGACGACCTGCGTCATCTGGGCGAGCGCCTCGGGCGGGGGCTTGATCACCACGTCGACGCCCTCGTCGAGGATGTTGAGTTCGCTGTCGGTGACCAGTGCGGCTATCTCGATGAGCGCGTCGTCGCGCAGGTCGAGGCCCGTCATCTCGCAATCGACCCAGACTAGCCTTGTGTCCGTCATGTGCCCTCTCACCTGCGGAGATCCTCTGGAACCCCGAGGAAATTCCAGCGGATTCCAAGCCCGTCGCAGCAATGCCGCGTCATCCGTCGCGGCACGGCCGACTCCACCATCAGGCCAGGTTACGCCAGGTCGAGGGAACTTCTTCCACCGATCAGGGGCCGATAGCGGAATCCCCATTGGCGCGGTGGGCTATGTGGCCGGGGACGGGGATGCCCGGGCGCAGGACCGGGTCGGGGGACGGTTCGCCGAACGTCTGGTGCACGGGGACGACGCCCGCCCATACGTCGAGCGCGTAGTCCTCGTCGTCGTCGCTGGGGCCGCCCTGGCGGATTTTGACGGACGCCTCGTCCAGGGAGAGGGCGAGTACGGAGACGGCGGCCATTTCCTTGCGGGTGGGCTGGCGTGCCACGTCCCATTGGCCGGGGCTGAGGTTCTCGGTGATGGCGCGGAGGCCGGCCAGTTTCTCGTCCGGGTCGTCGACGAGGCGGGGGGTGCCGAAGATGACGGCGCTTCGGTAGTTCATGGAGTGGTGGAAAAGGGACCGGGCGATGACGATTCCGTCGAGGTGGGTGACGGTGACGCAGACGTCCTGGGTCGGCCCGGCCCGGAGGCTGCTCGCCCCGGTGGAGCCGTGGAGGTAGAGGGTGTCGTCCAGGCGGCCGTAGCCGGTGGGGATGACGCGCGGCGAGCCGTCCACGATGAGGCCGAGGTGGCAGATCATGCCGTCGTCGAGGACGCGGTAGAGGTCGGAGCGGTCGCGGGCGGCGCGTTCCGGGAGCCTGCCGATGCGGGTGCGGGCGGTCGGTGAGAGTGGCGTCATGGAGGTTACGCTAGGAAGAGAGTGGCCTGGTCGGTAGGGCCACTTGAAGCGGATAGCGGGAGACCACTTTGTCGATCGACCTGCCCCTCGCCGTCGACCGGGACGGGGACGAGCCGATGAGCGCCCAGCTGGTCGGCCAGTTGCGCGCGGCGATGGGGGAGGGGCGGCTGGCCGCGGGCGAGCGCCTGCCCGCCAGCCGGGCGCTGGCCGGACTGCTTGGGGTGAGCCGGACGGTGGTGACGGAGGCGTACGAGCAGCTGTACGCGGAGGGCTGGCTGGAGGGCCGCCATGGGTCGGGGACCTATGTGACCGACGGCGTCGCCGCTCCGCGCCCTCCGAAGCCGCAGCCGCCGACGACGAGATCGGTTTTCCGGACGGCCGCCCCGCACGAGATCGACCTGCGGCCGGGGTTGGCGTGGGTCGGGGCGCTCGATACTCCCGCGTGGCGGCGCGCCTGGCGGCTGGCGTCCGGCATGCCGCTCCAGCAACGGCAGGACCCGCACGGCCTGCCGGGCCTGCGCGTCGCACTGGCCGACTACACCAGGCGCAGCCGCGGCGTGGCGTGTCCCGTGGACGGGCTGCTGGTGACGAGGGGCGCGACGAACGGGCTCGATCTGCTGGCCGCGACCGTCCTGCGTCCCGGCGACCGGGTCGGGGTGGAGGAGCCCGGCTACCGGCGCGCCCGCGCGGTCCTGGCGGGACGCGGCGCCGAGCTGGTGCCGTGCCCGGTCGACGAGCACGGCCTCATCGTCGACGGCCTTCCCGATGATCTGCGCCTCGTCTACACGACGCCGTCGCACCAGTTCCCGATGGGCGGCGTGCTGCCCGTCCCGCGCCGCCAGGCCCTGCTCGCGTGGGCGAGGCGCACGGGGGCGCTCGTCGCGGAGGACGACTACGACGGCGAGTTCCGCTACGACGTCGCGCCGCTGCCCGCGCTCTACGGGCTCGACCCCGGCGTCGTCGTCTACCTCGGCACGACGGCCAAGATCCTCACCGCGGACATGGGGGTCGGCTGGCTGGTGGGCCGCCCGGAGCTGGTCGGGGAGATCGCGCTGCGCCGCGAGGAGCTGAACGACCGGACGGCCGTCGTCCCGCAGGACGCGCTCCGGCTCCTGCTCGAACGCGGCGACCTGGACCGCCACGTCCGGCGGATGCGCGGGGAGTACGCGCGGCGGCGGGACGCGGTCGTCCGGGCGCTGGACGGGCTGCCCCTGCGCGGCGACACCGCCGGGCTGCACCTCGTCGTGGACGTCCCGGCGCCCCTGGCCGGACGGGTCGTCCGCGAGGCGGCGGCACGGGGCGTCCTCGTGGAAACGCTGGAACGCCATCACCACACGGGTTCGCGGCGGGCGTCCGGGCTGGTCATCGGATACGGCTCGGCGGCGGGGCTGGCCGAGCTCCGCAAGGGCTGCGAGGTCGTCCACGAACTGGTGGAAACCGGGGCGAGCTGAGGGGCGAGGGACCGGGGCGGAGCGGCGCGGCCGTCAGTTGGACATGGCGGACTGGGCGACCGGTACCGGCTCGGAGGCCGGGGGCAGCCGTCCGGGAGGCTGTGGATCGTTCTGCGGCGGGCGGACGGGCTCGGACGGGCGCGGGCTCCGGGGCATGAGCCGGGGCGCGGGCGCGGCCTCCGGGATCGGCGCGCGTGGCCTCGGGATGGGGGCGACCGGGGTGTCCGGTCCGGTGATGCGGCGGATGTCGATGCCGCCCGGGTCGGGACGGTCGACGAGCGGGACCTGGGACGCCCCGTAGTGCCCGCCGCGCGCCCAGTCCTTGCGGCCGCGGTGCGCGTGGTACGACTGCGGCGACGGCAGCGGGGGGCCGGCGGGCCAGCGGCGCGCGACGCCCCACGCGTCCAGCCATTGGACGATCGCGTCGAGGCCGGTGAGCAGCGCCCCGGTGAACGGCGCCCGGGACTGGGCGACCACCATGATCTGCAGGCAGACGCGCCCCTCGCGGCCGACCCGCCCGCCGAGCAGCCGCGCGGCGCGGGTGGCGGGCAGGAGCTGGACGATCTCGCCGGTGCCGGGATGCCAGACCAGGTGCGACGGCCGATCCTCCTTGATCAGGTCGGCGGCCACCGAGCGGGCGGAGACGGTGCGCGGATCGTGCTCGCCGGCGCACCAGACGACCCGGGGTGCGCCTCCTCGCAAAGCTCCGCCGTCCTGTCGCGCCGGCATGCGGCCGGCTCCCGGCAGCCATGCGTCTGCCACGGTGCGTCCCCCCCAATCGGGCGGTCTAGTCCCGAATGGTCTAGTCCTTGACGTATGCCCGGCGGGACATTCGTAGTCCAGCCCGCCGCCATGGGCCGGATATGACGGCTATTGACCTCCGCGCCGGGTAGTGCCCACTCTGCTCGGGTGTCGTCGCAGATGCGTACCCCGCGTGTCCGTCGAATCCACCTGGCGTCCCTTTTTTCCTGTGAGAGTCTCGCGGAATCGCCCGGCCGATTGTGGCCGCCGCCATGTTCGTGCAGGTCAGAGCGAACTCTGGAGGCCAGGTGAAGCCTTCCTGGAAGTCGGCCGGAAGTGGCCGGAGGATTACGGACCGCAGGGAAGGGACCGGCGGGCGGGCCGGGGAGGGCCCAGGGGAAGCCGGGAGCAGACCAGGACGGCCCGGGACGGGCCGGGGCGGGTTCACAGCTCGGACCGAGCCGCGTTCTAATAGGTCGTCATGAGCGTTGACGCAGAGCAGCCGGCAGGGTCCCCGTCCGAGGTCCCCGGGATCGACCTCCCCGGCCTCGCGGGCTGGCTGGCCCGCCAACTGCCCGGATCGGGACGCATCGCCGCGATCGAGCTGATCGCGGGCGGGCGCTCCAACCTCACCTACGCGATCACCCTGGACGGCGGCCGCCGCGTCGTCCTGCGCAGGCCGCCGCTCGGGCACGTCCAGCCGACCGCCCACGACATGGGACGCGAATACCGGGTGCTGACCGCGCTCGGCGGCGGGACGGCGGTGCCGGTGCCCAGAACTCTGGCGTTCTGCGACGACGAGGACGTCATCGGCGCGCGCTTCTACCTCATGGACCACGTCGAGGGCCGCGTCCTGCGCAGCCGCGAGGACGCCGAAGACATCGCTCCCGAGCAGGCGCGCGGCCTCAGCGAGGCGCTCGCGGAGGCGCTCGCGGCGATCCACACCGTCGACGTGGACGCCGCCGGCCTGGCGGACTTCGGGCGTCCGAGCGGCTACATGGAGCGCCAGCTCGCCCGCTGGAGGAGGCAGTGGGACGGCTCGCAGGAGGCCATCCGCGCCACCGGCGCCGTCCGCGACCTGCCCGAATACGACCGGCTCGGCACGAGGCTCGCCGAGCGGATGCCGCCGGACTCCGCGGGGCGTGCGGGTGGACGGGCGCGGCTCGTCCACGGCGACTTCCGGCTCGACAACGCCCTCGTCCGGTTGGAGCCGCGTCCCGTGATCGCGGCCGTGGTCGACTGGGAGATGTCGACGCTCGGCGACCCGCTGTCCGACCTCGGGCTGACGCTCGTCTACTGGGCGGAGGCGGCCGACGCCGACGAGCTCCCGGTCGGCGCCAAGATCACCGCGGCGCCGGGTTTCTTCACCCGCCGCGAGTTCATCGACCGGTACGCGGCGCTGACCGGGTTCGACCTCGCCGACCTCGACTTCTACGTAGCGTTCGCGTGCTTCAAGCTCGCCGTCATCCTGGAGGGCATCCACGCCCGCTACCTGCAGAAGGCGACCGTGGGCGAGGGATTCGACCAGATCGGCGAGGGCGTCCCGGTGCTGCTGCGCCGGGCGCACCGCACTCTCGACACCGGCTCACTCTGACCAGACCGGCAGGAATAGCGTCCGACCGGCCAAAACGCCGCTTGGCGCGCACCCGCACTCCCAAACGGATGCGCGCCCGCGGCGTTCCTGAAACGTCCTCAGCAGTACGAGACCGAGGCGGCCCCGGCCTCTTGGCGGCTCAGCAGATGTAGGACACCGACGCGGAAGCGCCGGACGAGAACGACACGGACCCGCTCTGGCCGCCCAGGCAGATGGTCGGTTCATCGCGCGACACTCGCACGCCTCCGCTCTGCCCCGCGCTGAGGTGCCCGGAACCGCCCGCCTGGACCGGACCGGACGTACCGGTCACGCGCCAGTTCACCGGGCCGCCGACCGCGGTGATCGTGATGACGCAGGAGCTGCTCCTGCCCATGCTGCACCCCGACTCCACCCGGAGGCTGCCCGGCTTCGGGGGCCTGGGGTCGTCGGTCTCCGAGGGAGGCGCCTTGGTGGTCGGCGTCTTCGAGGGCGTCTTGGACGGGGATTTCGACGGCGACTTGCTGGGGGACGCCGACGAATCCGTCGGCGACGGTCCGGTCGGCGACGCCGGATCGGTGCCCGTGCTGGACCCGCCGCCCGGCACCGCCGGGTTGTTCGCCGACGCGTTCGACCCGTCGCCGCCGCCGAGCCACGACATCGCCCCGACGAACAGCACCACGGCCCCGATGGCCACGGCGACCGCGGCGATGAGGGGAGCACGGCGGCGCGGGGCCCGGTCGCGGGCGCGGGCGGGCGACGGCTCGTAGGGGAGCGGCCAGCCGTACTCGTCGAACGGCTCCGTCCACGCGGCGATGGCGCGGCGGTTCCCGGCGCGGTCCTCGGCGGTGGCGGCGGTCAGCACGTCCAGCCGCAGCTCGGCGGGGATCGCCGCGATCGGCAGGACGGACAGCAGCCGGTCGGTCGGCAGCGGCGGCGTCTCGCGCTCGCCGCACACCGGGCAGCTCGCCACATGCCGGACGAGCGACGCCGACGTCTGCGGGGACAGCGGCCACGACTCCGTCAGCGCCGAGACGCTGGGGCAGTCCTTCCAGTGGTTCTGCGCGATGAGGGACGCGTGCAGCGCGCTCGCGAGGTCCTCGCGGGACTTCTCGACCAGCGCGAGCGTCTCCTCCAGCGGCATGCCGAAGATGCCGGACAGGTCGACCTCGTCCAGCTCGTGCCGGACCGACAGGTCGATCGCCTCGCGCTGCCGCCCGTTGAGCGCGGCCAGCGCGCTGTGCGCGAGCAGCCTGCGCTCCTCGCGCCGGGCGAGCTGCTCGTCGGTCAGGTCGTCGTCGGCCTCCGGCGCCTCCTGCCCGGTGTGCCGGTTCGGGCTGTCGCGACGGCGCATGCACTCCTTGCGGGCGATCGAGTACAGCCAGCCGCGCAGCCGGTCCGGCTCGGTGAGCCGGTCGATGTGCTCGCGGGCGGCGATGACGACGTTGCGCAGCGCGCCCGCCGCCTCGACACGGTCGCGGAGCAGCCCGTGGCAGTAGTCGTAAAGGAACGGCGCGTAGGTGTCGTAGACCTCGGTCAGCGCGATGACGTCCCCGGCTCGCAGCGAGTTCGCGAGCCTGAGGTCGTCGTCCCGCCCGGGCCCTGGCTCACCGGCCACGGGAACCCTCCCAGTCGAATTCGGTGTTCTTGATCGTGCCCCCGTGAGCGGCGACGCCCGCCGGCCCGCTCTTGGTTGCCTGATCTTGCCACCAAGTTGCTGAGATTTCTCCCCTATGAACGGATTTCAGTGACGGCAGCGGTACGCGCCGTGGCCGTCTCGCCTAGTGAGCAAGGCACTCCGGTCCCAAAATGTGACTTAGGTCACGTTTAATTACGGCCGCCTCCGCCGCCTCCGCCGTCCCCTGTGCCCGGGCACTGCCATGAGACGGATCGCGTCTGGCCGCCGGGGGAGAAGGTGACGGTCGCGGTGCCCGAGCCGGGCTCGTCGCCACACGAGAGGGTGACGACCGCATTGCGCGTCTGGCCGCTGGGAACCGTGCCGCCTCCGCCGCCGCTGAGCGGAGATCCGGCGGACGCCGACCACCTGACCGTCCCGCCGGACGCGCTGACCGGGATACTGCAGCTCTCGCCGGGGCCGAGGACGCCGCACTGAGGGCCGCCTACCAGCAGCTGTCCGTTTCGGGGCCTGGTGCGGGTTGGCGTGGGGGTGGGTGTGCGGCGCGTGCGCGTCGGTGTCGGGGTGGCGCTGGTG
>NZ_SMKT01000171.1 GCF_004348735.1 Actinomadura sp. KC06 | reverse complement strand
GGCGTAGGAGGGTGGCCCAGCGGGGGCGGTCGCGGCCCGGGGCCGGGGCGCCGCTGACCTCGGTGCCCGAGACCTCGGCGGCCTCGGCGGCGGCCAGGTACACCGGGAGGACGCCCGCGCCCGGCTGGTCGGCGAGGTCGGGCTCCAGGCCCAGTGCGGACGCGATCGACGGCAGGACGGCGGCGGACGCGGCCGCGTAGCCCCGGGCGGACGGGTGGTAGCGGTCCTCGCTGAACATCGACAGCGGGTCGGCGGCGAACTCGCGTCCCAGCAGGTCGCCTAGGGAGATGGAGCGCGCGCCGCGTTCCACCGCCGCGATGGTCTGGGCGGCGGCTAGCTGGCGGCTGGCGCGGCGGGCGATCCATTTCAGCGGCGGCATCAGAGGCTTGACGGAGCCGAGGTCGGGGCAGGTGCCGACGACGACGTGGCTGCCCGCGGCGCGGAGGCGTTCTACGGCGTCCGCCAGGTGGCGGACGGAGTCGGCGGGCGGGATGCGTCCGGTCACGTCGTTGGCGCCGATCATGATGACGGCGATGTCGGGGCGGGTCTGCAGGGCGCGGTCGACCTGGCCGCGGAGGGACGGCGAGCGGGCGCCGGAGCGGGCGACGTTCGTCAGCCGGACGGGGCGGTCCGCGATCGCGGACAGGCCGGTGGCCAGGAGTGCCGCGGGGGTCTCCTCGGGGGTGTGGACGCCCAGGCCCGCTGCGGTCGAGTCACCGATCATGACGAGGGAGAGCGGGGTGGTGCCGAGCGTGCCGCCGTAGAGGCCGTCCGCCGCCGGGGGGTCGCCGTTCGGGGTCGCCTCGATCATCCTGCGGGCGAGTTTCGCCTCGACCACGACGAGGCCGAAGGTGATGCCGCCCAGGGCCGTGATGCCGCCGCCCCCGTACGCCGCGGCCGCCGCGATGCGGCGTGCCGTGAATGCCCTCAACATGTGTCGTTGACCCTCCGTGATCAAGTTTCTACCCGCGGGCGGGCGCGTTGATGCCTGCGGTGCCAGGCTCGGCTACCGTCGGAAACGGGGTCCATCCGGACTCGCGTCCCGGGCGTCCTGTGTGAACAGGGGCGCCGCCATTGATTCGCCACACTGAACGACAAGGATGTCGCGGTGCACGTACACGATTCGCTCGTCGAGCTGATGGGCAACACCCCGCTCGTCCGGCTGCGCAAGGTGACCGACAGCGGGGGGACCGGCCGTCGCGGGGCCCAGGTGCTCGCCAAGGTGGAGTACTTCAATCCCGGCGGGTCGGTGAAGGACCGGATCGCGGTCCGCATGATCGATGCGGCGGAGCGGTCGGGGGAGCTGCGGCCGGGCGGGACGATCGTGGAGCCGACGTCCGGGAACACCGGGGTGGGGCTCGCGATCGTGGCGCAGTACCGGGGGTACCGGTGCGTCTTCGTCTGCCCCGACAAGGTCGCCAGGGACAAGATCGACGTGCTGCGGGCGTACGGCGCGGAGGTCGTGGTGTGCCCGACGGCGGTGTCGCCCGAGCATCCCGACTCGTACTACTCGGTGTCGGATCGGCTGGCGGCGGAGATTCCGGGGGCGTGGAAGCCGAACCAGTACACGAACCCGCAGAACCCGGTGTCGCACTACGAGACGACGGGGCCGGAGATCTGGGAGCAGACGGAGGGGCGCGTCACGCACTTCGTGGCGGGGATCGGCACCGGCGGGACGATCAGCGGCGCCGGGAAGTACCTGAAGGAGGTCTCCGAGGGGCGGGTCAAGGTCATCGGCGCTGATCCGGAGGGTTCCGTGTACTCCGGAGGCAGTGGACGTCCTTACCTCACCGAGGGTGTGGGGGAGGACATCTGGCCTGAGACGTACGACCGGGACATCTGCGACGACGTCATCGCCGTGTCCGACAAGGACTCGTTCAACATGACGCGGCGGCTGGCGCGCGAGGAGGCGCTGCTCGTCGGCGGGTCCTGCGGGATGGCGGTGGTCGCGGCGCTGCGCGTCGCGGAGCGGGCCGGGCCGGACGACGTGGTCGTGGTGCTGCTGCCGGACGGCGGCCGCGGCTACCTGACGAAGATCTTCAACGATGAGTGGATGGCCGACTACGGGTTCCTCATCCCGGCCACCGAGGAGGCCCGGGTCGGGGAGGTGCTCACCCGCAAGGGGCGGACGCTGCCGGAGTTCGTGCACGTCCACCCGCACGAGAGCGTGCAGACCGCCATCTCGATCATGCGGGAGTACGAGGTGTCGCAGCTTCCGGTGATGAAGGAGGAGCCGCCGGTCATGGCGGCGGAGGTCGTCGGCTCGGTGGTGGAGAGCGACCTGCTGGACATCCTCGTCCGGGAGCGGGCGAAGCTGACCGAGCCGGTGGAGCTGCACATGTCGGAGCCGCTGCCGACGCTCGGGTCCGGGGAACCGGTGAGCAAGGCGGTGGGGGTGCTGGAGAAGTCCGGTGCCGCGGTGGTGCTGGTGGACGGGAAGCCCAAGGGGCTTGTCACGCGGCAGGATCTCATCGCGTTCCTGGCCGGGTCCGGCAGCTGATCCTGCGGGCAGAGAAAGAGCGCCGGAGGCCATTTGGCCTCCGGCGCTTCTATCTTTGATGATGTCGGGTTGCGTGGTCCGGCCGGTGGGCGGCGTTTCGGGCCGGACCCCGCAACCCGACGTCTATGGGGCCCCGGCTACCGGTGCCCGGACGGGAGGTAGTCCTCCCGCGTGTCGGCCGGCTTGAGCGGCTTCTTCGGCTCGTCGCCGTGTCCCGGCCACCAGGCCTTGTGGCCCAGCAGGGCGGTGAGGCCCGGCACCAGGAACATCGCCATCACGAAGGCCGACAGCGCGATCCCCAGCGCGATGGAGAAGCCCATCTGCTGCAGCATCGACACCTTGGCCAGCAGCATGACGGAGAACGTCCCGGCCAGGATCAGCCCGGCCGCGGCGACCGTCGGGCCGCCGTGCTCGACCGCCAGCGCGGCGGCCTTGCGCGGCTCGTGGCCCTCCTTGGCCTCCTCGCGGAGCCGCGCGGTCATCAGGATGTTGTAGTCGGTCCCGATGGCCAGCACGAACAGGTACAGCATGATCGGCAGGTGGAAGATCTCCCCGGGCTGGCCCATCAGGCCCTGGAAGACGTACACCGCGGATCCCAGCGTCGCGGCGAAGCCGAGCAGCACCGCCGGGACGAGGTACAGCGGCGCGACCACCGAGCGGAGCAGCGCCAGGAGGATCAGCGCGATCAGCGCGCCGGCGATCGGCAGGATCACCGACAGGTCGCGGTTGACCACCTTGTTGATGTCGCTGTAGATCGCGGTCTCACCGCCGACGAACACCTCGGTGCCCTTGGGCGCGATGTCGTGGACGGCCGGTCCGAGATCGTTCTTGACCAGGTTGATGGCCTTGTTGTCGACCGGGTTGCCGTTGAGCACCAGGTTGACCTGGGCGACCTTCGGGTCCTTGCTCATGGTGGCGGGCTGCACGCCGCCGACGCCCGGCAGCGACTTCGCCTCCTGCCCGAACGCGTCCACCTCCGACTTGGCCAGCGGCTGGCCGTCGGTGGAGCGGATCATGACCTCGACCGGCGTGTTCTGGCCGGCGGGGAAGCCCTTCTGCAGGTCCTTGACGGCCTGCGCGGACTCGGTGTCCTGCGGGAAGCTGGACTGGAAGTCGTAGTCGGACTTGAACCCGAGCGCACCGGACGCCAGCGCGACCAGCAGGCCCGCGGAGACGAGGGCGACCATGGCCGGGCGCTTGCCGACCAGCCGGCCGATCCGCGCCGCGGTGGTGGCCTTCGGCTGCTTCTTCCAGGACTTCGACGGCCAGAACACCGCGGGGCCGACCAGCGACAGGATCGCCGGGAACAGCGTCAGCGAGGTGATGCCCATCACCAGGACGCCGATGGCGAGCGACGGGCCCCACGCGGCGAAGATCCCGAAGGAGGCCAGCATCAGCACCAGGAACGTCGCCGCGATCGCGGCCGCCGCGGAGGTGATGACCTCGCCGACCCGCTCCACCGCCGAGATCAGCGCGGTCTTGCGGTCCTCGCCGGCGCGCAGCCGCTCCCGGTAGCGGAACAGCAGGAACAGGTAGTAGTCGGCGCCGACGCCGAACAGCACGATCGTCAGGATGATCTGGAGGCTGTCGTCGCCGGAGAAGTCCAGCACCTTGGACGCGGCCCCGATCAAGCCCATCGACACCTGCTCGGTGGCGATGATCACGATGATCGGCAGGATCGCGGCCAGCGGCGCCCGGAAGATCAGCAGGATCAGGCCGATGATCAGCCCGAAGGTGGCGAAGGTGATCAGCACGAAGGAGTCGGTGAAGGAGTCCTCGTTGTCGACCCAGGCGGCGGGCTCACCGCCGACCTTGGCCTCCAGCCCGCTTCCCAGCTCCTTGGGCAGCTGGGTGCGGATGTCCTTGATCGCCTGACTCTGCTGCTTGGCGGATTCACCCCCGGTCGTCATCTCCACCGGGACGCTGATCAGCTGGATGGTCTTGTTCGGCGCGACCGCCTGGGGGCCGGTCTCGAAGCCCTTCACGGTCGGGTACTTCTTGGCCGTCAGGTTCTGCGCCGCCGCGGCGATCTGGGTGCTGTCCGCGGGGGTGATCTTCCCGCCGTCGGACCGTTGCACCACGATCAGGGCGGACGCGTCCGCCTGCTCCGGGAACGCCTTCTCGGCGATCTCGGCGGCCTGGACGGACTCGTACTTGGAGGGCAGGAACTCGCCTTGGTCCGACTCGGTGGCGAGCTTGGGGGACAAGGCGATGATGAGGACCGCGGCCAGGAGCCAGCCGCCGATCGTCCACCATGGATGTCTCACGACGAAGCGCGCGAGCCCAGCGAACATGCGATTTCCTTAGTTTCAGGGTGATGGGATTCAGGTCGAGTAGGTACCCGTAAAACGGTAGAGAACCGGACCGGGAATGTAGTCAACCCCCGAGCCGAAATACCGGCTGATACTTGCGGGGGAGTGCCTCATCCTCTAGGAGGGGAGCCGAGTGGATAGCCTCGTACCCATGGACAACGAGGTTCACCAGGATACCCGCGTTCCGGGAACCGGCGACGGTCGGCAGGGGAACGGCGGACGGCGGCACGGCTTCGACACCGTTGCCATTCACGCCGGTCAGGAGCCCGACCCCGCGACCGGCGCGGTCGTCCCGCCGATCTACCAGGTCTCGACCTACAAGCAGGACGGCATCGGCGGGCTGCGCGGCGGCTACGAGTACTCGCGGTCGGCGAACCCGACGCGTACCGCGCTGGAGGTATGCCTCGCCGAGACCGAGGGCGGCGCGCGGGGGCTGGCGTTCGCGTCGGGGCTCGCCGCCGAGGACACGCTGCTGCGCGCGGTCGCCCGTCCCGGTGATCATGTGGTGATCCCCGACGACGCGTACGGGGGGACCTACCGGCTGTTCGCGAAGGTGGCCGAGCCGTGGGGCGTCTCGTTCGATCCCGCGCCGCTGTGGGATCCGGCGGCCGTGCGGGCCTCGATGCGGCCCGACACGAGGATCGTCTGGGTGGAGACGCCGACCAATCCGCTGCTCGGCATCGCCGACATCGCCGCGCTGGCCGAGGTCGCGCACGACTCGGGCGCGCTGCTGGTCGTCGACAACACGTTCGCCTCGCCGTACCTCCAGCGGCCGCTGGACCTCGGCGCGGACGTGGTCGTCCACTCGACCACCAAGTACATCGGCGGGCACTCCGACGTCGTCGGGGGCGCGCTGATCGTGGCGGACGCGGAGCTGGGGGAGCGGCTCGCGTTCCACCAGAACGCGATGGGCGCCGTCGCGGGCCCGTTCGACGCGTGGCTGACCCTGCGGGGGATCAAGACGCTGGGCGTGCGGATGGACCGGCACTGCGCGAACGCCGAGAGGATCGTGGAGATGCTCGTCCGGCACCCGTCCGTCCGGGGGGTGCTGTACCCGGGGCTGCCCGATCACCCGGGACACGACGTCGCGGCCAAGCAGATGCGGGCGTTCGGCGGCATGGTCTCGTTCCGGATGGAGTCGGAGGAGGCCGCCGTGCGCGTGTGCGAGCGGACGGAGCTGTTCACGCTCGGCGAGTCGCTCGGCGGCGTCGAGTCGCTGATCGAGCATCCGGGCCGGATGACGCACGCGTCGGCCGCCGGGTCGCCGCTGGAGGCGCCCGTCGACCTGGTGCGGCTCTCGGTCGGGATCGAGGACGCGGACGACCTTCTCGACGATCTCGAACGGGCGCTGGCCTGACCGTCCGCCGGGGCAAACGAGTTGATCTTCCCCCTGGCACGTGATCAAACATCTATAATCAGCGCGCCAGGTTGGTGAAGAAAGGGCCCGGGGTGCGCAAATCACTGGTCTGTGGGGCGGCGTTCGCCGCAGCGTGTGTCTCCGCCGTCGCCGTTCCCGTGGGCGCCCACGCGACCGCGCCGACGCCGCCGACGCCGTCCGTTCCGGCGGTCGCGCCGTCCGGTGAGCCGGTCACGCCGGGAACCGGGTCGCCGTCGACGTCGTCCACGTCCGCGCCCCGGGGCGGGACGCCGGGCGGATCGTCCGGCGGTCCGGCGGGCGGGCAGGGCGCGCCGGACGGGGAGCCCGACGGCACCGTCACCGCGCAGGCGGTCATGGTCACGCCGGAGCTGCCGAAGTTCCGCACCTACGCCTACGGCAAGGCGCCCTTGCAGCGGCTGGACGCCTACTGGCGCGACGCCGGGCCGCGTGCCACGCCCCGCCCGGCGGTGCTGATCCTGCACGGCGGCTACTGGATGGGCGGCGACAAGGGCGGCGGCTGGAAGTACTTCGCGCGGCGCCTGACGGAGCAGGGCTTCGTCGTCCTGTCGGCGAACTACCGGCTGGCGCCGAAGGCGCAGTGGCCGGCGCAGCGGGACGACTCGCTGTCCGCGCTCGCGTTCATCAAGAAGCACGCCCGGCTGTGGAACGCCGACCCGCGCCGCGTCGCCGTGCTCGGCTCGTCGGCCGGGGGCCACCTCGCGACGCAGCTCGGCGCGTTCGGGACGGGCGGCGACCAGGTCCGCGGCGTGGTCGCGCTGTCGCCGCCGAACGACCCGTTCCTGGCCTTCCAGGACGGCGCCGACCCCGCGGCCACCCTCCAGCAGATCAAGCTCCGGCGCGCCGTGACGGCCCTCGTCGACTGTGTGCCCGGCAGCGTCACCGGTGTCACCGGCATCGCCGCGGACTGCCTGAAGCGGCTGGACGACGCCAGCACCGTCACGCACGCCTCCGCCGGGGACGCGCCGATGCTGCTGATCCACGGCAGCGGCGACTTCGTCCCGGTCAGGCAGAGCACGGGGCTGGTGAGCGCGCTGCGTGCGGCGGGCGTCCAGGCGACCGTGAAGACCGTCCAGGGCGACCTGCACGCGGCGCAGATCCTGGAGGACGAGCGGACCTTCCCGATGATCGTGAGCTGGCTCAAGAACCATCTGAAGCCGCGCGGCCAGTAGCCGTCCGGGGCAGGGCTCAGCCGACGAGGCTCAGCCGTTCCAGACCATCAGGACGAGGATCACCAGCCAGATCAGGGAGACGACGCCGGAGATCGCGGCGATCCGGCCGCGCTCCACCTGCGCTACGTCGCCTTCCGCTGCGGGCCGCTCCTTCGCCTTCTCGGCCTTGGCCTCGGATTCCTTGCCGTCCGCCGGCTCCTCGGCCGCGCGACGGGACGGAGCCGTCGCCTCGGTGGCCGCGGCCTCCAGGAGGTGCACCGCCTTCCGCTGGTCGCGGTCCACGATCAGCAGCAGGACCAGCGCGACGACGAACAGCGTCATCGACACCGACAGCCAGACCTCCGCCAGATCGCCCTCGGCGAGCGCCAGCCCGAACAGGAAGATCCCCAGCGTGCCGATGCCGTAGATCTGCGTGGTCCGGTGCAGGTAGCGCAGGACGGTCACGTTGCGCTTGCGGATGTAGCGCGGGGTGGAGTGGGTGGCGGCGGTCAGCGGCCCCAGCGTGAAAATCGCGAAACCGATGTGCAGGAACAGCAGCAGGCGGTCGGAAGTCGACATGACGCAGACACTAAGGCTTTACAGGCCCTGACGGCGGCTGCGGCGCACCCTCAGGTAGTCGCTCACGACGTACTCGCCGAGCCGGTCGGCGTCGGGCGCGAAGACGCGGCCGCCGTTGCGCCGCGCGACCTCCTCCACGAACGACACGAGGCGGCGGTCCTCGGCGAGCATGAAGAAGTTCATGCAGGCGCCCCGCCGGGTCATCTTGTCGACCTCGGCGAGCGTGAGGACGAGCGTGTCGGTGGACGGCGGGTAGTCGAACAGCGAGCGGCCGTCCGGGCGCAGGTGCGCGGTGGGCTCGCCGTCGGTGACGACGAGGACGATCGGCTCGAAGTCGGGATGGCGGTCCAGATGCCGTCCGGCGATCATCAGCGCGTGGTGCAGGTTGGTGCCCTGCACCATGTCCCAGTCGAGGCCCGCCATCTCCGTCGGGTGCAGCACCCGCGCGTAGTTGGAGAACCCGATGATCTGGATCGCGTCCTGCGGGAACTTGCTGGTCACGAGGGTGTGCAGCGCGAGGGTGGTCTGCTTGGCGACCGCCCAGGTGCCGCGCAGCACCATCGAGTACGACAGGTCGACGAGGAGGCAGACGGCCGCGCCGGTGCGCCGCTCCGTCTCCTGCACCTCGAAGTCGTCCACGCTCAGCTTCACCGCATTGGGACGCACGAGGTCGGGACGGACGAGGCCGGGACGGTTCGAGCCGTTGCCGTGGACCTTCGTCAGGTCGGGGACGCTCGGCTCCACCACCTTCGCGGTCGCGGGACGGGTCACCAGCCCGGCGTCGGCATCCCCGGCGGGCGTGTCCATGGCGCTGCGGCGGATGGCGTTGCTGACCGTCCGGACCACGTCGAGGGGCTGCTCGTCGCCGAACCGCCACTCGCGGCTGGAACCGGTCAGCTCGCCCGCCTGGCCCGCGTCCTGCTGGTCGTGGTCGCCCTGCCGGCCGGACGTCAGCTGGGAGAACACGCGGCGCAGTGCCGTCTCGCCGAGCCGCCGCACCGCCTTCGGCGTCAGCTCCAGCTTGCCGCGCTTGCGCTGCAGGTAGCCCTGCCGCTCCAGCTCGGCCTCGATGCGGCGCAGCTCGGCGAGGTCGTCGACGGCCTGCCGGCCTAGGGCGCGGCGGACGGCGTCCTCGTCGATGTCGTCCAGGCGGGCGCCCGGGTACTCCTGCCCGAGCGCCGCCTCCAGCTCGCTGAGGTCGGCGAGCTCGGCCAGCGCGGTCGTGGCGTCGCCCATGCCGAGCGGGTCGTCGCCGGTCATCTGCTCGGGCTGGCCCCAGCCGAGGTCGGGACGGCGGGCCCGCAGCGCGTCGCCGAGGCGGGTCATCTCCATCGCGAGGCCCGCGTCCTGCATGGCCTGCTCCATCAGCCCGGCCAGCTCCGCGCGCTGCTCGGGGCTGAGCGAGGCGAGCAGCCGGTCCATGGCGGCGGCGCGGCGGGCGAGGGAGTCGACCAGCTCGTCGAGGTTCTGCGGGTCGTCGGGGAACATGTCCCCGTACTCGTCCATGAACCGGTCGAAGTCGTCCTGGGTGTGCTCGCCGCGGGCGTCGCGCTCCAGCATCGCGTTCAGCGCGGCCATCATGTCCTTGACGCGTTCCAGGGCGGCCGGGTCGGGGTTCGCCAGGGCCTGCTTCATGCCCTGGAACTGGGCGTCGAGGACCTCGCGGCGCAGGAGGTCCTTGAGCTGCTCGAACGTCTGCCGGGCCGCGTCGGAGCGCCAGTCGTAGTCCGACAGCCGCCGGATCGCCTGGGACGTGTCGGACGGCAGCGTGTCCAGCTCCGCCTCGCGCAGCCGCGCGTCGTCGCTCGGGTCGGGGAACAGCTCGGCGCGTTCCTGCCCGATCGCGGTGTCGAGGAGCGCGCGGGCCTGCTCCAGTGTCCCGTCGAGCCTGCCCCGGTCGCGCAGCGCGCGGCGCCGCTCCCGCACCTGGCGGAGCATGTCGTCCAGGCCGCGCATGTTCGACGGGCGGCCCTGCGCGCCCGGCAGGCCGCGCCGCAGCAGCTCCCGCAGCGCGTCGTCGGGGCGGGTGCCGTCCAGCACCGAGTCGCCCATCGCGTCGAGGGCGTCGCGGACGTCGTAGGGCGGGGCGAGGGGGTCGGGCCCGTCCTCGTACGCCCCGTAGCGGTAGCGGCTCATCGAATCCCCTTGCGCGTGGAGACCTCAGGTGCGGTAGGTGGCGGTCCCGTCCGCTCGGCCGCCGGCGACGTCCTTCGACAGGCGCCGGGTGAGGAACAGCCCCTCCAGCGCGAACTCGAGCGCGGCCGCGGCCTGGCCGGGGGACTCCCCGCTCATGCCGAGCCGTTCCATCATCTTGGCGAGGCCGGGGACGTGCCCGATGCGGCGCAGCAGCTCCGTCGCCGCGATCAGCTCGCCCGACTCGACGGACTCGCCGGCGTCGAACTTGTCGAGCAGCCCGTTCAGGTCGGCGGGGCCGAGCGTCCGGCGGTAGGTCTCGGCGACGGCCCGGCGCAGCAGGTGCTCCAGCACCTCCTGCTCGCGGCCCTCCTCGCTGACCTCGAACTCGACCTTGCCCATCAGCGACGGGACGATCGCGGTGAGGTCGCAGACCCGGGCGACGGCGTGGTCCTCGCCGGTGAGGGCCGCGCGGCGGACGGCGCCCGCCGCGACGGTCTCCGCGCCGGCGAGCGCGAACCGGGCCGACACGCCGGAGCGGGCGTCCACCGACGTCGACTCGCGGACGAGGCGGGTGAACCGGCCGATGACCTCGATGAGGTGCTCGGGCACCTCGGCGGGCAGCCCCGCCAGGTCGGCGAAGTCGGACTCCTGGCGGATCAGGGCCAGCTCGGCGTCCAGTTCGAGGGGGTAGTGGGTGCGGATCTCGGCGCCGAAGCGGTCCTTCAGCGGGGTGATGATGCGGCCGCGGTTGGTGTAGTCCTCGGGGTTGGCGGACGCGACGAGCAGCACGTCCAGCGGCAGCCGCAGCGCGTAGCCGCGGACCTGCACGTCGCGCTCCTCCAGGACGTTCAGCAGCGACACCTGGATCCGCTCGGCGAGGTCGGGCAGCTCGTTGATGGAGAAGACGCCGCGGTTGGTGCGCGGCACGAGCCCGAAGTGGACGGTCTCGGGGTCGCCGAGCGTCCGGCCCTCCGCGACCTTGATCGGGTCGACGTCGCCGATCAGGTCGCCGACGCTGGTGTCGGGCGTGGCGAGCTTCTCGCCGTAGCGGTCGTCGCGGTGCTTCCACTCGACGGGCAGGTCGTCGCCGAGTTCGGCGGCGAGGCGGCGGCAGCGCACGCACACCGGTTCGTACGGGTGGTCGTTGATCTCGCAGCCGGCCACGACCGGGGTCCACTCGTCCAGCAGCCCGGCGAGGGTGCGGATCAGCCGCGTCTTGCCCTGCCCGCGCTCGCCCAGCAGCACCAGGTCGTGCCCGGCGAGCAGGGCCCGCTCCAGGTGCGGGAGGACGGTGTCGTCGAACCCGAGGATGCCGGGGAACCGCGGCTCGCCGGATCTCATCCGGGCGAGCAGGTTCCGGCGGATCTCGGCCTTCACGGTCAGCTGGACGTGGCCGCCGTCGCGCAGTTCGCCCAGAGTCGATTCGCGGCGCGGCGCTTCTCGGGGTGTCGAACCGCGCGGTGTGGAAGATGGCACGCGACCGACACTACGTCGCGGGTGCGCGGACTCGCACCCCGCGCTTGAGGATTCGTCCGGTATGCCGGTGCCGCCCCTGTCCCTGCGCGTGGTTGTTCGGGTTTGGGTGGATACCCGGCTGGAGGGAAAGACTCGGGGGAAGGCTGTGTAGGGAAAACTGGACCTTGTGAGAGCCGGCGAACGGAGTGAGGGAGGCGGCGCCGATGGCGCGATTCGGTGATGGCCTGGCCCTCGGACCCGACCTGTCCAAGGCGGCGGTGTCCGCGGTGGAGCAGGCGCTCGCGCCGCTGAGCGCGGCGCCCGACCTGGTGTGCGTCTTCATGACCGGGGACGATCCCGGGGCGATCGAGGAGGCGGCGCTCGCGGCGGCGCAGGCGGCCGGGCCCGCGGTGGTGCTGGGCTGCAGCGCGTCCGGGGTGATCGGCGCCGGGCGCGGCGTGGAGGACACCGGCGCGGTCAGCGCGTGGGCCGGGGTGCTGCCCGGCGCGCGGCTCGACCCGTTCCGGCTGGAGACGCTGAAGGCCGACGACCGGCTCGTCGTGGTCGGCATGCCCGAAGGGCGGCCCGACGACGTCGTCGGGATGCTGCTGACCGACCCGTACAGCTTCCCGGTGGACGCGTTCGTCGAGCGCTCCGAGGACGCGCTGCCCGGCCTGCCGCTGGTCGGCGGGCTCGCCGAGGGCGCCGTCCGCGGCGACGCGCGGCTGTTCGTCGGCGGGGAGGTGTACGCGGACGGCGCGGTCGGCGTCGTCATCGGCGGGCCCGTCGCCGCCGCCACCGTGGTCAGCCAGGGTGCCCGCCCGATCGGCCCCGACATGGTGGTGACCCGGGCGGAGGAGAACGTCCTGTACGAGCTGGCCGGCGTGCCCGCGCTGGAGAAGCTGGAGCAGATCGTCCTGGAGCTGCCGGAGGACGAGCAGGAGCTGGCCGGGCGCGGCTTGCTGATCGGCGTCGCGATGGACGAGTACGCCGACCAGCACGAGCACGGCGACTTCCTCGTCCGCGGCGTCGTGGGCGCCGACACCGACAGCGGCGCGATCGCGATCGGCGACGTGGTGGACATCGGGCGGACCGTCCGGTTCCAGGTCCGCGACGCGGGAGCCGCCGAGGAAGACCTGTCGGCGTTGCTCGACCGGTTCGACATGGCCCCCGTGGAGGGCGCGCTGCTGTTCGCGTGCAACGGGCGCGGTCAGGCCATGTTCGCCGACTCCGACCATGACGTCCGCGTCCTCGACCACGCGTTCGGGCCGGCCGGGCTGGGCGGCTTCTTCGCCGCCGGCGAGATCGGCCCGGTCGCCGGACGCAACCACGTGCACGGGTTCACCGCGTCCATCCTGGCGTTCGGGCGTGCGGGAGAGCCCGCGTGAGCGAAACCCCGCCGTCCGGACAACCGAATCCCGTGCTCGCCGTCGACATAGGTGGGACGAAACTGGCCGCCGCGCTCGTCGAGCCGGGCGGGCGCGTCGCCGCCTACGACCGCGTCGCCACCCCCAACCCCGCCGCGCCGGACGGCGGGAGCCTGGACGCCGAAGGGCTCTGGCGGACGCTGGACGCGCTGCTCGGCAAGATCGTCACGGACGCCGGGGATCCGCCGCTCGCGGGCGTCGGCGTGGGCTGCGGAGGGCCGATGACCTGGCCCGCCGCCGAGGTGTCCCCGCTCAACATCCCGGCCTGGCGGAGCTTCCCGCTGCGCGCGAGGCTCCGCGCCCGGTATCCGGGGCTGCCCGTCCGCATCCACAACGACGCCATCTGCGTCGCGGTCGGCGAGCACTGGCGTGGCGCGGGACGCGGGCACGACAACGTCCTCGGCATGGTCGTCTCCACCGGCGTCGGTGGCGGGCTCATCCTCGGCGGGCGCCTCATCAACGGCGCCAGCGGCAACGCCGGGCACATCGGCCACGTCGTCGTCGACCCCGGCGGACCGCCCTGCGCGTGCGGGGGCCGCGGCTGCCTGGAGGCGGTGGCGCGCGGGCCCGGGCTGGTCGCCTGGGCGCGCGAGCAGGGCTGGCGGCAGGGAAACCCCGGACGGCTGGACAGCACCACGGCCGGCGCCGAGCTGGCCGCCGACGCGCGCCGCGGGCATCCGGTCGCGTCCGCGGCGATGCGGCGGGCCGGACGCGCCATCGGCATCGCGATCGCGTCCGCGACGCACCTCTGCGACCTGGACGTCGCCGCGATCGGCGGCGGCCTGTCCCAGGCGGGCTCGCTGCTCTTCGACCCGCTGGAGGAGGCGTTCCGGACGCACGCCAGGATGGAGTTCGCGCGCCGCGTCCGGATCGTGCCCGCGGCGCTCGGCCAGACCGCCGGTCTCGTCGGCGCCGCCGCGCTGGTCTTCGCGCACGATCGCTATTGGACCGGTCGCGCCGCGGGATGAGCGATGATCGGGGGATGAGCACAGTCACTGTCGACGATGTGCGCGCCGCCCGGGAGCTGCTCCGCGGGGTGGCCGTCCCCACCCCCCTGGTCCCGTCCCGGGCGCTGTCCGAGCAGCTCGGCGGGCCCGTCCTGCTGAAGTGCGAGAACCTGCAGCGCACCGGGTCGTTCAAGATCCGCGGGGCGTATGTGCGGATCGCCGGGCTGAGCGAGCGGGAGCGCGCCGGCGGCGTCGTCGCGGCCAGCGCCGGGAACCACGCGCAGGGCGTCGCGCTCGCCGCGTCCATGCTCGGCTGCAAGGCCACCGTCTTCATGCCGGTCGGCGCGCCGCTCCCCAAGATCGCCGCGACCCGCGGCTACGGCGCCGAGATCGTGTTCCCCGGCCCGACCGTGGACGACTGCCTCGTCGCCGCGCAGAAGCACGCGGACGAGTGCGGCGCCGTGTTCATCCACCCGTTCGACCATCCGGACGTCGTCACCGGGCAGGCCACCATCGGCCTGGAGGTGATGGACCAGTGCCCCGAGGCCCGGACGATCGTGGCGCCGGTCGGCGGCGGCGGGATGCTCGCCGGCGTCGCGGCGGCGGCCAAGGGCCTGGCCGAGGAGTCCGGCGCCGACCGCAAGATCAAGATCATCGGGGCGCAGGCGAAGCGCGCGGCCGCGTTCCCGCCCTCGCTCGCCGCCGGGCGGCCGACGCAGATCGAGATCGAGCCGACGATGGCGGACGGCATCGCGGTCGGCCGCCCCGGCGACCTGACCTACGCCATGTTCACCGACCTGGTCGACGCGGTCGTCACCGTCACCGAGGAGTCCATCTCGCAGGCGCTGCTGCTGTGCCTCGAACGCGCCAAGCAGGTCGTCGAGCCCGCGGGCGCGGCCGGTGTGGCGGCGCTGCTGGAGCATTCGTACGCGGTCGAGCCGCCGGTGGTGGTGGTGCTGTCGGGCGGCAACATCGACCCGCTGCTGCTGTCGAAGGTGCTGCGGCACGGCCTGGCGGGTGCGGGCCGCTACCTGGTCGTCCGCTGCCGGCTGAAGGACCGTCCGGGCGCGCTGGTGACGCTGCTGAGCGAGCTGGCGGAGCTGGGCGTGAACGTCCTGGACGTGATGCACGAGCGGGTCGCCGCCCGGCTGCACGTCGAGGAGGCCGAGGTCCTCATGCATCTGGAGACGCGCGGCGCCGACCATTCCGAGGACGTCATCGCGCGGCTCCGCGAGCGGGGCTACACCCTCACGCTGAGCTGACCCGTTCAAGGGCCCGGCTCAGCGCGAGGGTGCGTCAGGCGACTGCTGCTACAGCGCCGGCTTGCCTTCGGAGAAGAGCCACGTCTTGGCCCAGCCGTCCAGGTTCTCGCCCGACAGCTTCGCCGCGAAGCGGACGAAATCCTCCGTCGAGGCGTTGCCGTGCAGGTACGCGGCCGGCCACGCCTTGAGCAGCGCGGCGAACGACTCCTCGCCGATCGTCTTGCGCAGCACGTGGAGGGCCATCGCGCCGCGGTCGTAGACGAGCCCGCCGAAGATGTTGTCGCGGCCCGGGTCGGCGACCCTGCCCTTCCACAGGCCGTCGCTCGCCGGGGTCGCGTAGACGCCGTCGAAGCTCTCCTGGACGGGCGTGCCCTCGAACTTCTCGGAGTACAGCCACTCGGAGTACGTCGCGAAGCCCTCGTTCATCCAGATGTCCGCCCATCTCGCGGGCGTCACCGCGTCCCCGAACCACTGGTGGCCGAGCTCATGGGCGATCAGGGTGCCGCGCGGGATCGTGCCCGGCCTGCGGCCGAGGTCGTACACGGGACGGCCCTGCGTCTCCAGCGCGTAGCCCACGCCGGCCTTCACCGCGATACCGCCGGTCGAGGTGAACGGGTACTGCCCGTACATGGCCGCCTGGAAGTCCGTGACCTGGGCGGTCTGGTCGTGGAACTTCTGCGCGTCGTCCGGCTTGATGCCCAGGGCGAGGTCGGTGGCCGTCAGGTTCGGGACGCCCGCCGCCGACTGCCCGGTGAGGACGTCGTACTTGCCGATCGCGAGCATCGACAGCTCGCTGGCCATCGGGCGGGGCATGTCCCAGCGCGCGGTCGTCCAGCCGTCCCGCGTCGTCTTCTCGCGCAGGTCGCCGTTGGCGAGCGCGGTGAGGTTCTCCGGCGTGGACAGGACGAACGTGTACGTAGCCTTGTCGGTCGGGTGGTCGTTCACGGGGAAGACCGTCGCGGCGCCGAACGGCTGGTTGAGCATCACCGCGCCGTCGGGCGTCGGGATCCAGCCGGACGTGCCGAGCGTCGCGTCGTTGATCGTCTGCGGGACGCCGGAGTAGGCGACGGTCACCGTGAAGTTCCGGTTCTTCCGCAGCCCCTTCCGCGGGGTGATCACGAGTTCCTGGGCGCCGGTCCGCGTGTAGGACGCGTCCTTCCCGTCCACCCGCACCGACGAGATCGTGAGCGGGCCGAGGAAGTCCAGGTCGAACCGGGACAGGTCCTGCGTCGTCCTGGCCTTGATCCGGGTGACGGCCCGGATCCCCTTCGTGCCCGGGTCGTACCTCAGGTCGATCTTGTAGTGGGCGACGTCGTAGCCGCCGTTGCCCATGTCGGGGAAGTAAGGGTCGCCCGCGCCCGGCGCGCCGGGCGTGAACTGCGGCTTGTCCTGGTCCGCGACGGCCGGCGCCGCCGACACCGCGAGGGCCGCGCTGACGCCCAGCGTCAGGGCGGCCAGCGCTCTGGGGGTTCTGCTCATCGACCTCGTCCTCGGTCATCCTCGCCCGGCGGCCCCCTGTCAGGCGCCAGGACCGTGATCAAGACTTTCTTGTGAACGACGCGCCGTGCAAGCGCGATTTGGTCTCAAATCCACCGGTAAGGGGCGGATTTTGTGGCCGGAACCGGCAACCGATCACCACTTGTGCGGTGACGTCCGCGCGCCACGTCCCGTGCCGGAGCCCGTGCCGGAGCCCGTGCGGCGGCCGTGCGGCGGGCGACGTGGGCTGTGGACAAGGTGCGGCCGCCCGCCGCTCCGCCGGGGTGCCCGGGGCCGCGGCCGGTCGCCGCGGATGGTCCGGTCACCAGCCCGATGGTGGCGTCGGACCCCGGACGGGCGCGCGGCGGCGCGCCGGGCTTTCCCGACCGGTTGCCCCGCGTTCACCGCCTCATTTGGAGGGACGCCCTGTTCGGAGACGCCTGTACGGGGCCGCCTACTTGGAGGGGCGGCCTTCCTCGTACAGCCAGTCGTTGAAGAACGAGTCGAGCTTCTTCCCCGAGACCCGGTTCGCCGTGGCGATGAACTGCGGCGTCGTCCCGCTGGAGTGGCGGCGCTCCTTCGCCCATGTCTGGAGGATCTTGTAGAACGTCGCCTCGCCGACCCTGTCGCGGAGCGCCACCAGCGTCATCCCGCCCCGGTCGTACACCGAGCGGCCGAACATCTGCTTGCGGCCGGGGTCGCCGGGCGGGACGTCCCACAGCTCCCGTGCCATCGGGCTCTCGTAGCGCTCGTCGAACTGCGCCTGGACGGTCTTCCCGCCGGACCTCTCCTCCCACAGCCATTCGGCGTAGGTGGCGAAGCCCTCGTTCAGCCAGATGTCCTGCCATTTGGTGACGCTGACGCTGTCGCCGAACCACTGGTGCGCCAGCTCGTGCGCGACGATCGTCGGCTGCAGCCCGAACGACCCGTACACAGGGCGGGTCTGCGTCTCCAGCGCGAACCCGACGTCCGCGTTGTCGATCAGCCCGCCGGTCGAGGAGAACGGGTACGGGCCGAACAGCTTCGCCCATTCGTCGGTGATCTGGGTGTTCAGCCGGTGGAAGCCGTCCAGGTTCGTGCCGGTGCTCGGGTCCACCGCGGTGATCACCGGGACGCCGCCGGCCGTCTTGCCCGTCCGGACGCCGAACCGCCCGACGTCGATCGTCGCCAGGTACGTCGCCATCGGCGCCTTGACGTGCCACTTCGACGTCGTCGCGGCGCCCGCCGTGCCGTGCTGGTGCGGCGCGTGCCGCGCGATCGGGCTGATGTCCGGGCCCGGCGAGGACGGGGGCTCGG
>NZ_SMKT01000170.1 GCF_004348735.1 Actinomadura sp. KC06 | reverse complement strand
GCCTCGGCCTGTCCCCGCAGCCCAACCCACACGCCTACGTCCTCCGCCGCTGTCCCGGGCTCCGGGAAGAATGAAGCCGGGCTGCCGTGAAAGCCGATACCCGGGGGGACGAGGACAATGGATCGACCGGACTTCCTGAAGACCGTAGAGGTCGGCACTACCGTGACCGGCGTGGTCACCTCCATCGAGACCTTCGGCGCGTTCGTCGGCCTCGGCCCCGTGGAGGGGCTGATCACGGCGCCGAACCTCTCATGGCGGCATTTCGAGGACCCTTCCGAAGTCCTGTCCGTCGGGCAGGAGGTGACCGTCAAGGTCCTGGACGTCGACCACGATCGGGGGCGGATCTCCCTGTCCCTCAAGGAGCTGCAGCCCGACCCCATGACGGAGGTCCACCAGAAGATCGGCTCCGTCGTGACCGGCAGGGTCAGCGGCGTCGCACCGATCGGCGTCTTCGTGCGACTGGACGACGGTGAAGGTCTGCTCCCGCAGCCGGAGACCAGCCCCGATCACCGTCCGAAAATCGGCGAGGAGATCCGCGTGCGTATCGCCGATGTCGACCTCGACCGCCGGCGCATAACCCTCTCACTCCCCGAGTAGGCCCTGGACTCCGCAGCACCATTCCTTCGTCTGGCGTCATCACGACTTTCGTCGGTGTCGCGGCCAGAATCTCAAGGTCAGTCTTGTTCTCCGGTGGGCGTTCCATCGAGAGAAGAGGATTATGAGATCGGTATTAGAGGGGCCGGGCGGGCGTCGCGTCCGGATCGCCGTCCTCTCCGTCCTTGGGGTCTCCTGCTTGACCGGTATCCCGCCGGACGCATGGGCGGACGCGCCCGCACCCCGGGCGCAGCCCGGCGGTGTGGCGGGCGGGGTGCTAGCCGTATCCTCCGTGAACCCGCGCTATTTCTCTGTCAAGAAGGGCGGGCGGGAGAAAGCCGTCTATCTAGTGGGGACGAATCTGTGGAACAACGTGCAGGACGGAGCGGGCTTCCACAGCTGTGATCGTCCCGGGCCTGAATTCAGCTGGACCGCGTACCTGGATTTCCTGCGATCCCGGCGGCTCAACTTCATCCGCGCCTGGCGATGGGAGCATTTCAAATTCAAGCTGCCACCGGAACTCGACACCGCGGGCCCCTACTGCGTGTCACCTCAGCCGTGGCCCCGGACGGGCTCCGGGAAGGCCTACGACGGCGGGCCGAAGTTCGACCTCTCCACCTTCGACCAGGCGTACTTCGACCGCCTCCGGACGCGCGTCGTCAAAGCGCGCGAGCGGGGGATGTACGTCTCCGTCATGCTCTTCGAGGGCTTCTGCGCACATATGTGCGACAGCGCGACGGTCACGGCCGGGCACCCCTTCGACGGCCAGAACAATGTCAATGGGATCGACATCGAATCGATCCGGGATTACCAGTCCGATTCCGTTCCGCCGGACGTCCTGGCGCTTCAGCGCGCCTATGTCCGCAAGGTGATCGACACCGTGGGCGACCTCGACAACGTCCTGTACGAGGTGGCCAACGAATCGTGGCACGGTTCGGTCTCCTGGCAGTACGACGTGATCAGGTACGTGAAGCGGTACGAGGCCGTGAGGCGTTTCTCCGCGCACCCGGTCGGCATGTCCGCCATCTGGCCGGACGGAAACGACGACTGGCTGTTCGCGTCGCCCGCGGACTGGATCATGCCGGGCTTTCCGGCCGCGGGCCACTACCTCCATGACCCGCCCGCCGCCACCGGGGCCAAGGTCGTCGTCTCCGACACCGACCACTATGCGCCGTGCGCCGTCGATGCCGTCTGGGCCTGGAAGTCGTTCACCCGCGGCCTGAATTCGAGCCAGCTCGACTGCGGCATCGGCGATCCGGCCCGTCCCGATCCGGCCTTCGACTTCCTCGAACCGGCCAGGTACGCCCAGGGAGACGCGGGGCTCCTGGCCCGCCGGACGGACCTTTTCGCGATGGAGCCGCGCGGGGACCTCACGTCCACCCGTTACGCGCTCGCCAGTCCAGGACGCGAATACGTGATCCTGCAGCCAGAGAAGTCGCCCCGCATCGACGTCGACCTCGCCCCGGGCACATACCGGGTCCGGTGGTTCGACATCAGCACGCGAAAATGGCGGTCGGCCAACAAGGCTACGGTGCGTTCGCCTTCAACGAAGACGTTCACGGCGCCTTTCAAGGAACCTGGCCCCACAGTGCTGTATCTAAGGACGCCATGAGCACGATCCGGACGTCGGGAGGTTGACGTCTGGGTGTGGCCGGGCCGGGCGGTTTTCTGCCCTGGCCCGGCCACGTGTGACTGGTTACCTGTTCACCAAGGCGGGAGATTCGAAGATTTCGCGCTCCTCGGCGGGGTTGGGGGCGGGTTTGGCGGGACGCCAGCCGCGTGCCCAGAAACGCTGGACCGCCGCGATCTCCTCGGCGCTGGGAATGGCGTTCTCACACCGTCCGCCGGCCATCACCTTGTCGCAGTTCCCGATGTCCGGCGGGTGCTGGAGGCTGAGGATGTGCCCGAACTCGTGGACGACCACGCGCAGCGGCGCCGCGCCGGACTGCTGGATCTGGTTGCGGTAGAAGTAGATCTGCCCGCGAGTGCAGCCGACGCAGCTGGCCGTACCGGGGGCCGATCCGTTCTGGGCGGTGGTCACGGTGATGCCGGCCGGCCCTTTGACCAGCTTGACGCTCGTGACGCGCGTGTTCCAGATCTCGGCCGCCTCGTCGACCAGGGGAGCCAGCTCGGCCGCTCTGGTCGAGTCGTAGTAGATCGTCGTTTGCGCGGCCGCCCGCTGGGGGGCGGCGGTGGCGCTGGGAGCACCGACCAGTACAAGCGCGACAATGCCGCCGAGAACGGCGGCGATCAATCTGGTTGGGAACAACTCCGGATCCTTCCCGTAGGCTGCGATGAACCGGTTGCCCCCGTTCCGCCGGTGTTTGCGGCACCGACCTGATGGAGCGTAGCCTTATAAAGGCTCGCAATGCACATTTCAAATGCCCATACCATTTCCCTAATGGCATTTGTTGCCGTTAGAGCGCGGGCGCACTTGGCTGATAGAGCCGAAGTCCGGCCCGCGAAGATGATCACGGAGATCGGGGTGGCGGCGGCCGTCGCGGTGGCAGACTTGAAGAACCCCTCAAGTGATCACACGGCTTCGGTCAGGCGGGAGTGCCATGAAGGTCGTCATCGTGGGCGCGGGAATCGGTGGGCTGATCACGGCATTGCGGCTGCACCACAAGGGCATCGGCTGCGAGATCTACGAGCAGAGCGAGCGGATCCGCGAGCTGGGCGTCGGGGTCAACACGCTGCCCAACGCGGTGCGGGAGCTGGCCGGGGTGGGGCTCCTCGATCGGCTGGAGGACGAGGGAATCCAGGCCCGTGAACTGATCTACGCCCACCGGCTGGGGCAGGAGATCATGCGCAGGCCCTGCGGCAGGTACGCGGGGTACGACTTTCCGCAGCTCAGCGTGCATCGCGGCCGGCTCCAGGGCGTCCTGCTGCGGGCGGTGCGCGAGCGGCTCGGCCTGAACGCGGTCCGGACGGGCCATCGGCTGACCGGCTTCGAGCAGGACGCCGAGGGCGTCCGCGCCCACTTCACCGACCGCGCCGGCGGCCCTCGCCCGTCCGCGCACGGCGACGTGCTGGTGGCCGCCGACGGGATCCACTCGACCGTCCGGTCCATTCTCTTTCCGGACGAGGGGCCACCGCGCTGGAACGGCGTGATGATGTGGCGGGGAGCGACCGACTGGCCGGAGTTCGGCACCGGCGCCTCGGTGGTGATCGCGGGCGGCACCGACGCCAAGCTGGTCGTCTATCCGATCGCGCCGGGAGAGCGTCCGGACACGCGGCTCACCAACTGGGCGATCTGCCTGCGGACGGGGCGGCCCGGCGACGCGCCGCCCCAGCGGCAGGACTGGTCCCGCCGCGCCGACCCGTCCCGGCTCGTCCCGCACGCCGCCCGTTTCCGGACGCCGCTCGTCGACCACGCCGCGCTCGTCACGTCCACCCGGGACTGCTACGAGCTGCCGATGTGCGACCGCGACCCCCTGCCCTACTGGACGCGGGGACGCGTGACCCTGCTCGGCGACGCGGCCCACCCGATGTACCCGATGGGTTCCAACGGCGCGGGCCAGGCCATCATGGACGCCGTCAGCCTCAGCGAGCACCTGGCCCGGCACGCCGCCGACCCCGCCGAAGCGCTCCGCGCCTACCAGGACGAACGCCTGCCGATCACCGCCGAGGTGGTGCTCCGCAACCGGGACGGCGGGCCGGAGAACGTGATCGACGAGGTCGAGCGCCGCGCCCCCGACGGCTTCACCCGCCTGGAGGACGTGATCGAGCCCGCGGCGCTGGAGGCCATCGTCAACGGCTACGCCCAGGTCTCCGGATCGTCCAGGGAGCAGGTCAACCGGCCGGTCGCTCCGCAGGACGCCTCCGGCTGATCAGCCCGCCTCCACGGGCGCGCCGCCGAACCCGATCTCGTTGCCGTCGGGGTCGCGGTAGACGGCCTTGCGCACACCGTTGGGATAGGTCTCCCGCTCGGCGGGTTCGAGCCCCCGATCGGCGATCCGCGCGACGCGGACGTCGAAGTCGCCGACGAAGATCGTGACCACGGCGTGGCCGGCGTGCTCGGGCCGGTGCTCGACGGCCAGCGACCGGTGCTCCGCGAGTTCCCACACGGCCTCCGTGTCGCTCGCCACGAACGTCGGCGGGGAGCCCAGCAGCCGTTCGTACCAGGCCAGGGCCGCCGCATGGTCGGCCACCGGGATCCCCGCGAACAGATCGACGCTCATTTCGCGATCATACGAACCTCGGGCACGACCGCGTCCCGTAGAGGGCCGTCAGACACGGGCTTCACTGACGGGACGGCTCCGTCCGCCCACCGGGAACGCGCGTCTGGCCAGCTCGTCGTACGGATGGCCGGCGGCGTCGGGGTCGCCCCGGCCCGCGAGGCTGCCCGCCCAGGCGCACAGGAACCCGAACGGCACCGACACCAGCGCCGGGATGGTCAGCGGGAACAGGTGCGCGTCGCCCATCACGTCCGGGCCGACCAGCACCAGCCCGATGGACGCCGCCAGCCCGCCGAGCAGCCCCGCGACCGCGCCCGTCCGGTTGAAGCGCCGCCAGTAGATGGTCAGGACCAGGACCGGCATCGTCGTGCTCGCGGCGACGGCGAAGGCCACGTTGCCGAGGAACGCGATGTTGAGCGTCTTGGCCCACAGGGCGATGAGGATGGCGACGATCGCGATGCCCGCGCCCGCGAACCGTCCGACCAGGAGCTGCCGCTGGGGCGACACCTCCCCGCGCTTGAGCGCGACGGTGTAGAGGTCATGGGCGATCGCGCCGGACGTGGCGATCGCCAGGCCCGCGAGCACCGCCAGGATCGTCACCATCACGACCGCCGCGACGATGGAGAACAGCAGGTTGCCGCCGACGGCCTCGGCGAGCCGGGGCGCGGCGAGGTTGCCGGCCTTGTTGTCGGCGACGATGGACGCCTTGCCCACCTGGTTCAGAGCCGCGTAACCGAAGATCGGCAGCGCCGCGAAGAACGCGGCGAAGATCCACATCGCGACCTGGGCGGAGTCGCGGGCCGCCCGGCCGTCCCGGACGGTGAGGAACCGCACCATCACGTGCGGCAGGCCCATCATGCCGAGCAGGAGGCCCATCGTCAGCGACACCGTGTCCAGCGACGCGGTGAGACCGCCCTGGTGCGGCGCGATCACCCCGTCGCCGAAGCGGGCGGCCGCGTCCCGCATGGGGCCGAGCGGGTTGCCGCCGCTGTCGGCCACGACGAGCACCAGCAGCGCCAGCGCGGTGACGATCAGCACGGCGGCCTTGAACACCTGGATGTACGTCGTGCCGACCATCCCGCCGAGGATCGTGTAGACGGTCATCAGCGCGCCGATGACGATCACCGCGGCCGGGAAGTCCACGCCGAGCAGGAGCTGCGCGAGCAGGCCCGCCCCGACGAACTGGATCACCATGTAGATGATGCTGATCACCAGGCTCGCCACCGCCATCGAGGCGCGCAGCCCGCGGCCGTCGAAGCGCGCCGCGACGGCGTCGGCGAGGGTGTACCGGCCGAGGTTGCGCAGCGGCTCGGCGATCACGAGCATCATCAGCAGGTAGGCGGCGGGGACGCCCACGGCCAGGTAGAAGCCCTCGAACCCGGTCAGCGCCACCGCGCCGGTGATGCCCAGGAAGGACGCGGCGGACAGCTGGTCTCCGGCGAGCGCCAGCCCGTTCTGCAGGCCGCCGATCCGTCCGCCCGCGACGTAGTGCTCCGCGGTGCTCTTGTTCCGCCGGGACGCGTAGGTCGTCAGCGCCAGCGTGACCGCGATCAGCGCGCCGACGATCGCGACGGCCGTGCCGTTCATCGCCGTCCTCCGTCCTCGATCCGGGACGTCCACCTGCGGTAGGCGACGGCGCCGGCCAGGGGCAGCAGGATCACGGCGAGGCCGGCGGCGTACCCGGCCCCGATCCCGTCCGCGACGCCGTCGAGGGCGCCGGTGAACGAGGCCAGGATCGGGAACGCCATGAAGACGACGATGGTGATCGCCGCCGCGCCGAGCACGACACGCTTGTGCCGCTGGATCATGGCGTCGTGTTCGGTGTGGTCCGGTCCGCCGGGCGGGGGTTCGGGGGTATGGGGCATCCGGATGCGCCTCCTCGGTAAGCGCGCCTTGCTGGGGAGCTCCGTATATGAAAACAAATACGAAGTCGTAGAGGAACCCCCGCGGTCGCTTTCCGTACGCCGGACACTACACACAGGCGGCATCGGAGCGTGCCTGACCTGCTACTACTCCGTTCGCCCGCGGCATGGGCCCGTGATGTTTCGCCTGGAGCACAGGGGGAGACTCATCCGGAACGGCGCCGGGTTCCGGCGAGCGCGGACGTGCCGCGCTCGGCCCGGCCCGTACGGGGGGCCACTGCGATGAGAGTCATGCTCAGAGCGCATCTGGACGTCACGCTGGCGAACAAGGCGATCACCAGCGGCAAGCTGCCGGAGGTCGTGGAGTCGCTGATGGCACGCCTCAATCCGGAGGCCGCCTACTTCGGCCCCAGCCGGGGCGGACGTTCCTGCACCATCGTCTTCGACATGCAGGACAGCTCGACGCTGCCGACCATCGCGGAACCGCTCTTCCAGGAGCTGGGCGCGAAGATCGAGATCCAGCCGGTGATGAACGCCGACGACATGCGAAAGGGCCTCGCCGCCTGGCAGCAGCAGCAAGGCTGACCGCGAGGCGGCGGGAACGGCCGCTTCGCGTCAGGTGGTGATGATGCCCGGCAGCCGGGTCTGGAAGTCCAGGACGCCCACCCAGGTGGGACGCAGGGCGATGCGGGCCATGCGCGTCTCGGGATGCTCGGCCCCGGCCACATAGGCCGCGCCGCCCTCCTCGCCCAGGAAGCGGCGGGCCGACTCCGCCTGCTCGGGCACCATCCCGTCCACCTCGGTGATCGACACGCGGCCGCGCAGTATGAGGACCTCCGGGGGCTGCGGCTCGGTGTCGATCGTGACGGCGACGTCGGGACGTTCGCGCAGGGCCTTCAGCCGGTACGCCGGACGCAGCATGCCCATCGGCGGGCAGTAGACGTACGTCGCCATCACCAGCTCGTCGCCCGTCCAGGTGAACCACGTCGACATCACGCGGGGCGTCCCGTCGGTCGCGTTGTAGGCGAGGCGGGCCGGGATGGTCGAGCGCAGCAGGCGTTGCGCGACATCGGTCTGGAGCAGGCGTACGTCACCCTGCGGAAAGTCCATGAGCATCTCCTCACTCGGCACGAAGTGAAGACTCGCGCGACCTCCCGAAGTCATCGCTCACGCTCGGCTCGCGCCCCGTCACGCGCCTACGCCCGTGCCCGCGCCGAGTGAATCGGGTGAGTCAGCTGCCGGTGACGGCGCTGAGCCGTTCGTCGCGGAGGCGTCCGGCCCAGGAGTCGTCCAGCGGCTGGAGGTCGTGGCCGACCGCCCAGCGCAGGAGCAGGTCGGCGAGGCCCGGGTTCCGGACGAGCGCCGGCCCGTGCATGTAGGTGCCGAGGACGCGCCCGCCGTAGGCGCCCTCGAACCCGTCGCCGTTGCCGATCCCGTGGAGGACCTTCGCGAACGGGCGGGCGTTGGGGCCGAGCTCCGTGACGCCCTGGTGGTTCTCGAAGCCGGTGATGCGCGGCACGTTCAGCTCGCCCGCGACGTCCCCGACGATCTCGCCGACGGCGCGCTGCTCGCCGCGTCCGGAACGGACGTCGAGGATGCCGAGGCCCGCGACGGGCTGGCCCTCCTCGCCGCCGAACTCGTGGCCGAGGAGCTGGTACCCCGCGCAGACGGCGAAGACGACCGCGCCCGACTGGACGGCCCGCGCGAGGCCGCCGTCGCCCGCGAGGCGCTGTGCCGCGAGGATCTGCGGACGGTCCTCGCCGCCGCCGAGCAGGTAGATGTCGCCGTCGGCGGGGACGGGCTCGTCCGAGCGGAGGTTGACCGTCTCGGTCGGGATGCCGCGCAGCGCGGCGCGGCGCTCCAGGACGATCGTGTTCCCCTGGTCGCCGTAGGTGCTGAGCAGGTCCGGGTAGATCCAGACGATCTTGATGCGGTCAGACGACACGGCCGTACCTCGTTCGGATGGACTGGAAGGCGGTGTAGTTGGCGATCACGTCGAGGTGCCCCGGCGGGACGGCCATGACCGCCTGGTCGATGTCGTCCACGACGGTGAACGAGACCTCGGCGGCCTCCAGCCGGGCGGCGAGGTCGATGCGGCGCTCGCCGGTGACCCAGACGGGACGGCCCCGCAGGATGCGGTAGTCGACGTCCCAGAGCCAGGACGTGTCGCGGCCGTCCGGGCCCTGCGCGTTGATCGACAGCGCGACCGGGCCGGGCGCGGGCTGCAGGACGTCGAACGCTTCCAGCCAGCCCGCCGGGTTCTTCGACAGCAGCAGCCGGATCGACCGGCCCTCGTGCTCGACCGTCGTGTAGCGGCCCGCGACGGACGTGACCTGCGACAGCAGCGGCAGCGCCTGCTCGGGCGGGACGCCGAACTGCGCGACGACCGCGAGCGCGATCAGGGCGTTGGAGCGGTTCGCGCGGCCGGGCAGGGACAGGCCGGTGAGCCCGAACGTCCGGCCGTCCGGCGCGGTGACGAGGTCGCCCTGCAGCGTCCAGTCGGGACGGGGGCGGCGGAAATGGCACTGGCGGCAGGCCCAGTCGCTGTCCTCGTCGGTGTCCTGCCGGTCGAGGGGGCCGCCGCATTCGGGGCAGCACCAGGAGTCCTCGCGCCAGTGCTGGCCCGCGGCGACCCAGGTGACGCTCTTCGCGGTGGACGCGCCCCAGGTGACGAGCGGGTCGTCGCAGTTCGCGATGACGTGGCTCTGCGGGGACGCCTCCAGAGCCTTGCGCCACTTGCCGGCCAGCAGCCAGATCTCGGCGGCACGGTCCATCTGGTCGCGGCTGAGGTTCATCAGCGCGACGATGTTCGCCCCCGTCTCCCGCAGGACCATCGGGACGTACTTCTCGTCGCACTCCAGCACGCCGTAGCGGGCCGTCGGCGCCGCCGCGAGCGCGGACACGTGGCCGGTCGGCATGTTCGCGCCGAACGCGTTGGTGGCGACCTCCCCCAGCGGTGTCATCGCCGAGGTGATCAGCCGGGTCGTCGTCGTCTTGCCGTTGGTGGCGCTGACGAGGACGAGCTTGCGGTCCTTGGCGAGCCTGGTCAGCAGCTCCGGATCGAGGCGGAGGCCGACCTTCCCGCCGATCACCGAGCCGTCCCCGCGGCCCGCCATTCGGGACATCTTGGCGGCCGTACGACCGAGCGCGACGGCCAGCTGCGAACGCAGCGGAAGATCGCTCATGGACTCCGTCTTCTCTGGATGCGCCGGGAAACCGCTCCGAGCCTAGCCGCTGCGCGCACCGGACAGGGCTCGCCGGCGGGGTTACGGGGCGTGCCCGGACGCGGCCGCGCCTGATGTGACCATCATCACAGCGCGGCCGGTAAACCAATCCGGACAATCTTGACCTGTGCCGACATGTCGTGATTCGGTGCGTCCTCCGACTGCGGTGCGCCAGATTGCCAACCACGCGTCCGAGAACGGCGTCACCCACTACTTTTGTCGGGAGCCCTGCTGGTTCGCGGGGACGCGACGCCCGCCGGGACGGCGGATCCGTTCGCAGGCGTGGGCAAAGCGGCTAAAAGGCGAGGTCTGAGCGATGCAGTGTCCGACGTGCGGTAATGACACGCCCGGGACGCTCGGCAAGTGTTCGCACTGTGAGGCGCCGATCGACGTGTACTCGGTCGGACCCGTCGTCCCGCTGTCGGCCCCGCCCGCGGACGCCCCCGCGGCTCCCGCGGCCCCGGCGGCTCCTGCCGCCGGGACGGCCGACATGTTCGGGGAGCGGACGATGATGGTGCCGCCGCCCACACCGTCCTGGGCCCCGAGCGAGCCGCCACCTGTGACACCCGACCTCGCCATGCCGCCACAGCCGCAGCCCGTCCAGTCGGCACAGTCGACGGCGCCCGAGCCCCCGGCGGCCGCGCAACCGCCGCTCCAACTTTCGGCAGAGCCGCCGACGCCATCTGCATCGCCGGCGCCGGTCGGGCAGGCCGGGTCGCTGCCGCCGGTCGACCCCGAGGACACCGCGGCCTGGACGTTCATCCCCGACGAGGACGACGATCCCTCCGGCGGTTACAACGCGCCCGCGCCGCCCGCCTGGTCGGCGAGCCCGCCCGCGCCGGCCGCCGCCGGTCCGGCCGACCCGACGCCCAGCACGTTCGGGATGGAGCCGCTGCCAGAACGCAACGAGCCGATCGTCCCGGACTCGTGGTTCGCGCGGCCGCGCAAGCCCGACCCGGCGGAGGCGGATGCGGACGCGACGCAGATCGTCGGCGGGCAGCCGCACACGATGCTGGACGCCGACGCGACCCAGTACGCGCCCAACCCCGGCACGATGAATCCCGGCATGCCCGGCGCGCACCCAACCCCGATGGGCTTCGGCGCTGACCTCGGTCAGACGCGAATGGACCCCGGCGCCCAGATGGGCCCGCCCCAGATGGGCCCGCCTCACATGGGCGCCCCTCACATGGGCCACAGCGGAGCCATGCCGATGGGCCAGATGGGTCCGATGGGGCAAGGCGGCCCGGGCGGCCCCGCGTACGGCGGTTACCCGCCGGGCCAGGGGGACGGACGTCCGGGCGGCGGGCCGAGCAAGCCGCTCATCGCCGCCGTCGCCGCGCTCGTCACGATCGCGGTGGGATCCATCGTGTTCGTGGCGTGGCCGTCCGGGGACGAGTCGGCCACGCCCAGCGACCCGAGCCCTTCGCCGTCCAACAAGCAGGTCGCGGAGAAGAACCCGATTCCGGCGGCGACGAAGGAGCAGGCCGCGGCGATGAACGCGGTGCTGAACGACAGCGTCGGCACCCGGCGCGTCCTCGCCGGGGCGCTCGGCAGGGCCGGCAAGTGCGAGACGCTGCCGCAGGCCATCCAGGGTTTCCAGACGGTCGCGCAGCACCGCCAGAACCAGCTGGCCCGCACCCGCGGCCTCCAGGTGGACAGGCTCGCGAACGGCGAGCGTCTCCGCAGGTCGCTGACGCAGGCGCTGACGGCGTCGCTGCAAGTCGACCAGGTCCTGCTGCGGTGGGCGCAGGCGAACCAGGCGAACTGCCGCGGCAAGCCCCGTCCGAGCGCCGCGCAGGTTCCCGGACGGGCGGCCAGCGAGCAGCGCGCGACGTCGGCGAAGAAGCGGTTCGTCGTCCTGTGGAATCCGGTCGCGAAGAAGACCGGCCAGCCGCAGCGGAGCTGGCGCAGGGTGTGACGGCCGGTCACGACCCGGTTGCGACCTTCATACTGACGGTTCCCGACCGGTGACCGCGCAAGTATCTTGTCACCGTCGAATTCGATGGGTAGGGGGCCCTCATGCGGTGTCCGGGCTGCGGAAGCGACACCACGTCTGCGTTGCCCCGGTGCACACGCTGCAACGCGCCGCTCAGCGCGACGCCGCCGGGCGGTGACGCGACGACTCCCGACGAGCCGCCGGCGCCCCCGTGGACGTCATCGCCGCAGGGCCCCGTCCTGTGGGAGGCGCAGGGGCCGTCCGACCCGCTACCTCCCGCCCAACCACCTCCCAGCGCGCCGCCGCCCGAGCACACGACTCCGATGCCGCCGTCGGCCGATGAGACGTCCACGCTGCTCTCGCCCGAACCGTGGGCCGTGCCGCCGGGCGGGCCGTCGTCGTCCGAGCCCGCGATCTGGCAGCCGCCCGCGCCACCGAAGACGAGCAGGGTGCCGTACTTCCTGGTGGCGGCGGGTGTCGTCCTCCTGATCGGGCTCGCGCTCGGCATCGTGTTCTGGCCGAGCGGATCGGGCACGTCCGCCGATCCCGCGAGCGGCGGCGGCGGTCCGTCCACGCAGCAGAGCCAGGACGTCGTCCCCGAGAGCGGGACGCCGAGCGGCGACCTCGACGGGCAGGCCAAGGCGGTCGACGCCCTGCTGGCCGAGATGGGCACGACCCGGTCCGACCTCGGCTCGGTGGTGGTCGGCGGCTGCCAGCGGAGCGGCCTGCAACGCATTCTGGACGCCCGCCGCTCACAGCTCGAGAAGGCCCGCGCCCTGGACGTGACCGCCCTCGACAGCGGCGCCCAGATGAAGGACGCGCTGGTCCGCGCGCTGGAGGCGTCCTCCGAGTCGAACCAGCGCTACCTCGACGTCGCGCCCGGCTGCCCGTCCGACAGCGAGGTCACCGACGTCAACCAGCGCGCCAGCGACGCCAAGAACGAGTTCATCGGCTATTGGACGCCGATCGCCCAGCAGGCCGGCCTCCCCGCCCGCACCGCCGACGACATCTAGCGGCGGCCGGCCTCCGGCAGCACCGGCCGGCCTCCGAATGCGGCGGTCAGCCTCCGACGCCGATGACGGCGCCGAGCTGCCGGACGGCGTCCGCCAGCACCGCCACGCCGCCCACGCGCCGTCCGAGGCGTTCGAGGGCCCCTTCCATGCGCTCGGGATCCGGATCCTCGCTCTCCGCCTCTTCCTGGACGTCGGCGAGATCCCGCCGGGCCCGGCCGAGTTCGGGAACGTCCGCGCCGTGGTCGCCCAGCAACCGCTCGACGCGGGCGAACGCCTCCGCGACCTCCCGCGATGTCCCGGCGGCGTTGATCTGCTGGTTCTGGGTCACGTTGTCGCCCGCGGCGACCCTGTCCGGAGACATTGGCGTTGCCGCCGATGCTGATGCCCCGGTCACCGTGCTGGGTCATGCCGTCCTCCGGTTCGGTCAAGGGTTGATGCGGCCTCCACGGCCGCCGCCGGTGCCCCCGGCGCCGCTCTGCCGTTGCTGGACGCGCTGCCCGGCGGCGACCTGACCGTGCACGGTCCCGCCGGTCATGATGACGCCCTCGTTCATGATGACTCCGGCCTGCGTCCGGTACGCGGACACGTCGATGCCGCACTCGTCGCCCAGGTAGTCGAGCAGCGCCTCGTTGACGCGGCGTTCGATGAGCCGCGTGTACTTGTCGACGTCGATTTCCTGGACGAAGTCCTGGAAGTCGGCGTCCGCCGCCAGCTCGCGGACGCTGATCCGCGACCCGTAGTCGTGGACGAACTCGGTCGCCGGATCGGGCGCCGTCTCGGCGGTGAACGTCTCCCGCGCGATCCGCCACAGCGCCGCGGCGAGCCGGGACGGGGCGAGCAGCGGCGCGACGAAGACGCTGGGGAGGCCGATGCGGATCGCCTTCCACAGCACCTTCCCGCCGCGCCAGCCGGGCAGCTCGTCCACGACCTTGAAGACGGGGTGGACGGGCGGCAGCACGGTCGCGGCGAACAGCCCGTACAGCATCCGTCCTTCGACGGCGAGGTGGACGAACGCCGACATCACGGCGTCCTGGTCCTCCGCCGGGGCGACGACGACGGCGTCCGGGGTTCTGATCGACTGGCCCTGCGCGCCGATCGACACGCGCTGGAAGCAGCGGATTCCGCCCTGCGGATGCCGGACGGCCGCCTCGACGGCCGCCTCGGACGCCGCCGAAAAGGGCACGCGCCCGTGCGGGTCGACGAGCGGGTGGCCGGAGTAGTGGCCGGGGGTGAGATCGTCCACCGGGCGCTGGTGCTGCACGCATCGTCCACGCGCCACGACATGCCAGCCGGTGACGAGCCCGTTGATGCGCTCGTTCGGCGGGAGCGGCCGCTCTCCGCCATCGCCGGGCGGCCGCTGCCCGTTACCGCCTTGCTGCGGCAGTTCGTCCCGCATCTCGTGGAGCTTGGCGCGGATGCGCTCGTGCATCACCACCGGATCGACGATCACGGACCGCGCAGCCGTGCCGGACGGTGCGGGCTTGCCGAGCGGGTTCGCCGCCTTCCTGTCCAGTTCGAGGGCGATCGACCAGATCCGCGCGTCCGGCGAGTGCGGATGCCCGGCGCCGATGAACGGGTTGTCGCCCGCGTAGAGGGTGATGTTGCCGCCCTGGGACGCCCGGACGTGCGCCAGCGCGTTCCCGAACCGGGCGCTGCCGCCGACGTCCGGCCCGGGGCCGTGCGCGCCGGGCCCGAGGTTGCGGGCGAGCCGCCGCAGGACGAGGGTCAGATGCCCGATGACCACGAACGCGAACAGCCCGGACGTCATGGCCGAAGCGAACGCGAGGATGATGAGGCCGCTCACCAGAAAGCCCAGCCATTCGCCCGCCGACGCGGTCGCCCCCGGCTGGAGCGCGGCGGCGGTCAGGGCCAATCCGGCTACGAGGATGAGCGCCGGCACGACGACGGCGAGCCCGATCCGCGTCCGCCAGGACAGGCGCCGCCACGGGACGCGGAACAGCGCGGTCAGGTAGCCCAGCACGCCCAGGTGAAAGAGCACATAGAGGGGCGACAGGGTCAGCAGCGCCGGCCAGAGCCCGACGATGAGGACATCGCGGACGATGCGCATCCGGCGGGCCTGGCGCGCATGCCTGATGACCGGTTCGAGGTCGAACCCGTGCGACGGGACGACCGCGCGGTACGACTCGTACACGTACTCCTTGAGGACCGCGTCGCACATGCCCTTGTCGAGGTACATCGCCGCACACAGGTAGCGGGTGAGGTTCTGCATAGGGCCGGTCCGCGGGTCCCCGCCGGGCCCGTGGTGGAAGAACGCGGTGCTCGGGGGGCTGCCGGTCTGCACGTCCAACGCCGGTCCTCTCCGCAGAGGTCAGAACGATCCGTGCGGGGCAGAATTTAGCGTCCAATCGTAGCAACCGGTGAGTTTATTCCGGAACGCGATTGATTCGCCTGATCACTCAGCGTCCGGACCGGCGCCGCGACCGAGGAAGGGAAGCCCGGCGGACGGGTCCTCGAACGGGGCGACGAAGCGGTCGAACCAGCTCAGGACGGGTTCGAGCCATTCACCGACGCGCATCGTCCCGGCGACGTGGTCGATCTGCTCGTCCTCGTCGAAGCCGATCGCGACGACGGGAAGGTCCTGGTAGAAGCCCGCCTGGTCGTCGTCGCCGTAGAGGGCGGTGAGCGCGATGGGACGGTTGCGTTCCAGCTCCATCGACAGCGGATGGCGCCGCAGCGCGCGAAGGCGATGGCCGAGTTTCGGGTCCGGCGGCTGCTTGAGCCCGGGAAGCTGGTAGTCGAGCGGCGGCGCGGACGCGTGCTTGTCCGGGACGCGGTCGTCCCCGTAGGGGAAGAGGCGGTCCAGCTCGTGCAGCCATCTGACCTGCGGGATGACCCAGCTCGGGCCGGGCGCCGTGCCGGGTGCTTCGCCGCCGAGGAGCCGTCCGGCGACCTTCGCGACGGCGGCGGTCAGCTCGGACGGCGGGTACGCGGTCCGCAGCGCCCGCGACCGCCGCGACACCGCGCGCTCCAGCACCGTCGCGAGCGCGCACTCGCGCAGCCGCGGAGCCAGCCGCGACCAGGCGCGTCCCAGCTCAAGCGGAACGGCGGGCATCGGACGGTTCACGACATGAGCAAGAACCAGCGTGTCCGCCCACAACCTCAGCCACGCCCAATCGGCATGCCCTGCAACAAGATCGGCTTCACGCAGCTCGTACAGCGTGCAGGCCCGTCCCGACCGGCACTCGCAGCCGCACGCAGCCGACCGGCGGCCGTCCACGGGCGGCGGCGGCCCCGGCAACTCCGCCTCACGACCCTCGCCCAACGGAACCCTGACCCGCAGCGGACGATCCATCCCGTCCGCGAACACCGCCGCCACTCCGGGCCGCAGCGACACGACCTCACGGGACTGGTCGTCGTCCAGGTTCATCGCCGCGCCGACCTGGTGCCGGTCGTCGAACGCGGGCAGCCGATGCACGACCTTCAGCGCCGTGTTCTTGATCACGTCCGGGACGAGCTTGGTCGGGATCTGCTCGGCGACGATGATCCCCTCGCCGTACGCGCGGATCTCGGCGAGCATCCCGGCGAACAGCTCGACGGCATGCGAACTGGTGCGTTCCGGACCGCGGTTGCGCAGCAGCCGGTGCGCCTCCTCGATCACGATGACGTGCCGCAACGCCGGGCCGTCCGTCCGGTCACGGCGCCGCTCCCGCATGCGCAGATGTTCGACGATCCGGATGATGAGCGTCCCCATGAGGAACGCCTTGTCCTCATCATTCGCGACATCCTCGATCGCGAGCACAATATTGTCGCGAAGCATCCCGCCGATGTCGGCCGGGTGCCCACCTTCGAAGAACCGTCCCGCCGACCCGATCCGCAGCGAGCGAAGCCGGACGTCCACAAAACCCTGGACATCGGCCATCAACTCTCGCCCGTACCCGACATCGGAAATGACCTGGAGCGCGGCATTCTGCAACTGCTCCAACGTCGGGACGGCCGGTTCGATCAACGACCCGGGCACGCCCGCGCCCGTCACCACGTCCCACCCGTTGTTCTCGTAAACCCGCTGCAGCGCCTGCGCCATGATCTGCGGAAACGGCTCCTCAGCATCGAACGCGGCCTGGAACAGCGCCCGCACCATGTCGATATGCGCCTGCACCGGATACCCCGGCTCAGGCGCAAGCGGATTCACCGAAAGCGGCACGGAGTCGGGGTCTGACGGATTCACAACGGTGACCGGCCCACCGAGATCCTGAATACGTCCCGCCATCGCCGCGTATTCCGACTTCGCCGGCTCGATCGCCAGCCACGGCACCCCGGCCCGCGTGAGCTGCTCCAGCAGATGCCGGACGGTCTGCGACTTGCCGGCACCCGTCGCCCCCGTCACGAACACATGCCGATTGATGGTCGACCGGGGAACGGTGAGCCGCCCGACCTGCCGATCCTGCCCGTCCAGGATCGCGCCCAGCTCAATTTGCGTCTCTTCCGCCCGCTCCGGCTGCCCGTCGGTCTCGGACGTCACATCGAAGTACCCGGCGTCCAGCACCCGCAGCCCCGGAACCTCCCTGCGCGGCAACCCGGCCAGCGCCGCCAGCGTCCCAGCCGTCGCGACGAACGGGAACCGCTCGTCCGGCTCCACAACCGACCGCACCGGCGCGGTCTCGGCCCCGGGCCGCAACGTCCCGGCGAACGACCCGCCACCCTGCCCCGACCTGAGCCGATAGGGATGGTGCCCGAGCTCCATGGACCCCACCAGCACCGGCGCGATCTGCCCCAACTCAGCCTGCGATGCCGCCCCGGCCACGACCCTGACCCGCCAAAGCCCCGCCTCGCGGAACGCGTCCAGCTCCGCCAGCCGCTGATCAGCCCGCGCAACCGCCAGCCGCGCCTGCTCGTCCTCACCCCGCCGCAACATCCGCAACTCGTGATGAAGCTCCCGCATCTCGGTATCGATCAGCCGCTCATCACAAGGATCGGCGACCACGAACCACCCGAACGGCCGCTCCATCAACGTCACAAGCGTCGCCTCGAACAGCCCGGGCCCGGCGTCCGCACGCCCGACCTGCGGGGCGAGCCGTCCTGGACAACGCGTCCACGCCATCCGCTCGGCCTGCCGCAACCACCCGTCCCCGATCGGCACACCACGCGCACCACTCGGGAACAACAACCCGTCCCCCACCCCGCTGATCGGCCCCGCATTGGTGATC
>NZ_SMKT01000016.1 GCF_004348735.1 Actinomadura sp. KC06 | reverse complement strand
GCCCCGGACCGTCGCACACCACCGCCCCCCGGGTCCCGCAGAAAGGCCGGCCCGTGTACATAACCGTTCGTGGGATGCCGTCCTCCGGCTCGCGTGCATCGTCCAAGTCCTGGCGTTCGAAGGCCGGACGGGTCCCCGGCACCGTCGTCGTGCTCGGATTCGTCAGCCTGCTCACCGACATCTCCACCGAGATGGTCACCGCCGTGCTGCCGCTGTTCATCACCGTGGCGCTCGGCCTCTCGCCGATGGCGTTCGGCGTCCTCGACAGCGTCTACCAGGCGGCCACGGTGGCCGCCCGGGTCGGGGGCGGCTACACCGCCGACCGGCTCGCGCGGCCCAAAGCGGTGGCCGTGGCCGGATACGGGCTCGGCATGATCGCCAAGGTGATGCTGCTGCCCGCCGCGGGCATCGGCGCGCTGTCGGCCGCGACCGGCCTCGACCGGATCGGCAAGGGGCTGCGCACCGGTCCGCGGGACGCGCTGATCGCCGGTTCCGGGCCGCCGGGGACGCTCGGCCGCTCGTTCGGCGTCCACCGCGCGCTGGACACCCTCGGCGCGCTCCTCGGCCCGGTCGTCGCGTTCCTCCTGATGACCGCGGCGCCGGGCAACTTCGACGCGGTGTTCATGGTCGCCATGTGCGTCGCGGGCCTCGGCGTGCTGCTCCTGATCGGCAAGGTCGACGAGAGCCGTCCGACCGCCGCCGCCACCGCCGACGCCGGTGCGCCCCGGGTCACGCTGGCCGGGGCGGCACGGCTCGTCGCCGGCGACGCGCGGGTGCGACGCGTCCTGCTGACGGCGGCGGTGCTGTCCGCGCTGACGATCAGCGACGCGTTCCTCTATCTGGTGCTGCTCAAGGGCGACGCCATCTCCACCCACTTCTTCCCGCTGATGTTCCTGGGGACGGGCGTCGTCTACCTAGCCGCCGCAGTGCCCTTCGGACGTCTCGCCGACCGTTTCGGCAGGCCGCGCGTCTTCATCGCGGGCCACGTGATGATCCTGCTCGCCTACGGCGTGGCGGGTTCCGGGGCGAGCGCCCTGGCCGCCGGCGCGACACTCGCCCTGCTCGGCCTCTACTACGCCGCGACCGACGGCGTGCTCCCCGCCGCCACGGCGGCGATCGTCCCCGCGCCCTACCGGGCGACCGTCATCTCCGCGGTGCAGACCTGCGTGGCGCTCGGCCGCAGCCTCGCCGCGCTCACCTTCGGCGCGCTGTGGGCGCTGACGGGACCCTCGACCGCGCTGTGGGCGTTCGCGGCGGTCCTCGCCGCCGCCCTGGCCGCCGTCTCCCTGATCGGAGGACTCAAATGAACCGCTCACGGGTGACCCTCGCCCTGGCCGTCCTGCTCGTGGGCGTGGCCGCGGGCACGGTACTGACCGCGGTGTTCGGACGCGAAGGCGAGTCCGCCGCGGGCGAGGCGGGTCCCGGCCTGTTCCGCACCGAGCACATCGTGTTCAGATCGCTCAAGCGGGGCCCCGACCAGGGCCGGATCGCCTACGTGCCGCCGGACGCCGCGCGGAGCCGCGTCCTCGCCGGGCCGCGGTGCCTGCGCGTCGCGGCCGAGGCGGGGCGTGCGGTGTGCCTGCGGGACGGGGGCGTGCCCGGCCGTCCGTACGAGATCGTCCGGCTCAACGACCGGTTGAAAGAGGCGGGCGACGAACCGCTGGCCGGAGTGCCCAGCCGGGCGCGGGTCGCGCCCGACGGACGGCACTTCGCGAGCACGGTGTTCGTCAGCGGGCACAACTACATCTCGCTCGGGTTCTCCACCGAGACCATGGTCTACGACGGCAAGAACGGGCGTCCGCTGGCGAACCTGGAGCATTTCACCTTCCTCGTCAACGGGGTGAAGGACGGCAGCGTCGACCGCAACGTCTGGGGCGTCACCTTCGCCGCCGACTCGAACGTCTTCTTCGCCACCGTCGCCGTGTCCGGCCGCACGTACCTCGCCAGAGGCGACCTGTCCCGCCGCACCCTGACCGCGCTGCGGGAGAACGCGGAGTGCCCGTCGCTCTCCCCCGACCAGACCAGGGTCGTCTACAAGAAGCGGGTCAGCGAGACCTCGCAGGACGCCTGGCGCTTCTATGCCTTCGACCTGCGCAACGGCCGGGAGTGGCCGCTCGGCGAGACCCGCAGCGTGGACGACCAGGTGGCGTGGCTCGACGGCGAGCGGGTGATGTACGCGGTGCCGAAGTCGGGCGAGGGGCGCACCACGGCCGACATCTGGACCGCCCCGCTCGACGGCGGGAAGCCGCGCCTCCTGATCCCCGACGCCGACTCCCCCACCCTGGTCGGCACCGACCTCTGACCGCAGAAACCGACGCCCACCGTAGCTCCGTGTCGTGGACGTCAGCGTTGGCCGCGCAGGGTGGCGACGGCCGCGTCGATTCCGGCGCGCAGGTCCATGCGCGGGCTCCAGCCGGTAATTCCGCGGAAGGCCGACGAATCGATCCGCACATTCTGGAAGTCACTGGAAGTGGCATATGAAGGCGGCTCTACCGAGACCAGCGGCACCGGCGGTGACCCTGTATGAGCGGCCACGGTGTCGGCGATCGCGGTGAACAGGCCCGCGACCGAGACCGGGCTGCCGGTGCCGATGAGCCAATGGCCACCCGCGAGTTTCTCCGCGTGCTCCACGGCGTCGGCGAAGGCCGCGGCCGCATCGGTGACGTGCACCAGATCACGCTCGACCGAGCCGTCGTGCCACAGGGGCAACGGCTCGCCCGCGAGCGCCTTCCGGACCATCGCGGCGACGATCCCGCCGTCCGGTCCGTACACCGTCGGCAAGCGGATCGTCACCCCGTGCATCAGACCGTCGGCCGTGGCCTGTTTCAGCGCACGCTCCGCCATGAGCTTCTGCCGGTCGTACGCGCTGGCCGGGTCGTCGGGCTCGGTTCCGTCCAGCCGTTCGCCACGGCCGGACTGCGAGGTGGTTCCGGCGAAGACCACCACCGGCCGGTCCGCCGTCCGGCCGCGCCGCACGGTCTCGATGAGGTCGAGCACGATCCCGGTGTTGACCCGCGCGCCGACCGGGTCGTCGTCGCTGACGCGCCAGGCGCCCTCACCGCCGGTCCGCGCGGCGAGACAGATGATCGCGTCGGCGCCCGATACGGCGGCCTCCACGTTCCCGGGACGGGTCAGATCCGCCGTGAGGACCTCCGCCTCGGCCCCGGCGGGAACCCGGCTGGGCCGCCGGGCCACCAGCCGCAGCCGTCCCGCGCGGCGCTGGGCCAGCTCCTCGGAGATCGCGGACCCGATCGCTCCCGAGGCACCGAGGACGGCGACCAGGGGTGTCACGGACGCTCCCGGTGCAACGCCCGGTCGAGCTCCATGCAGGTGTCGTAGTCGGGCAGGATGCCCTGCTCGACCGCCTCCGCAAGGGTCGGCGCGACGCTGTCGCGCTCGGACAGGATCGGGTCCAGGCCGGCCGGGAGCGGCAACGCGAGCTCGGGGTCGAGCACCGAGATCGCCAGTTCGAGCTCACGCTCGTACCTGCCCGAGATGAGGTAGGACATGACCGTGTCGTCGTCGAGCGCCACGAAGGCGTGCCCGAAGCCGATCGGGAGGTAGATCGCCCGGAAGTCCACCTGGTCGAGACGGACCGCGTCGCATTTCCCGAACGTCGGAGATCCGACCCGGAGGTCCACGGCGATGTCGAGCGACCGGCCTCGCGGGCAGTACACGTATTTGGCCGTTCCGGGAGGGGTGACGGTGAAGTGGACGCCGCGCACCACACCACGACGCGACTCGCTGTGGTTGCTCTGCGCCACGGGGAACAGCGGGTGGCCCACGGCTTGGATGAATGGCCCTTCCTGATATGGGGAGAGGAAGCGGCCCCTGCTGTCGGGAAACACCTCCGGGGTGAACTCGAAGGCACCCGGGACGGCCAGCTCACGAGCTTTCATGATCATCCCCGCTCAGGCTCAGCAGGCACGCGAGAAGGGTGCGTGCCTGGACGTTGACCAGGCCGCCCGACCGGACGAGCTCCGACAGCTGACCTGGGGTCAGCCAGCGGAAGTCCGGCGGAGGCCGGCCGGACAGGTCCTCGCCCGCCTCAGCGATCAGGTAGCGGGTGCGGGCGTGCCAGAACCGTCCGCCCTCCTCCGACAGGATCGCGTCGAAGCGCGGCCGGGCGGCCAGCACCGCGGCGAGGTAGGGGTCGTTCACGCCGCCCTGCGCCGGAGCCGACTGGACGGTCGGGCCGATCTCCACGAGCCGGCGGAGCCCCGGCTCGGGACGGGCCCGGACGAGCACCTGCCGGACGCCCTCGACCCTCCGCAGCAGGAAGGCGGCCAGGGCCGGCGAGTCGGGCGCGAGGAGCGGCTGCGTCCAACGCGTCACCTCCCGGTCGCCGGCCTCCGCCTGGACGGCGATGACGCGAGCCCCGGGCCCCGTGACCTCCAGCTCGCTCCGGGTCACCCGCGCCTGCGCCAGGGGGATGAGCGAAGACCTCCAGCCGCACCGGTGCCTCGCCGCCGCCAGCCACTGCCCGGCCGTCACCGCTTCGGGACGCGGCCGCTCCCGGGGAACCGGCAGGGTGGACAGGACGCTGCGCGAATCCATGTTCACCAGGTTCTCGCTGTGCAGCATCCGGAACAGCAGGCGCAGCGGGACCCAATGGAACTCCTTCCGCCGTGGCACGTCCCCGGCGATCCGAACGACCATATTTCGGTTGTACTTGCGCCAGAACCAGGCGCCCTGCTCGGACTGGAGCGTGTCCGCGACGACCTGTCCGCGCGGCCTCAGGAAGCAATCGAGGAAAGGGACGGGCTTGCCTTTGTGAACACGGGTGTAGTTGCTCCGGGTCGCCTGCACGGTCGGGGACAGTTGCAACCCGTTGACGTTGCCCGGCTCGAATTTGGCCTGCATCAGGCAGTGCGGCTCGCCGTCGATCTCCCGCAGCAGAATGCCGAGTATCCCCACCTCGGGCTGGTGGATGACAGGCGCCGTCCAGGGACCGCCGCCGGGGCCGTGCACGTTCATCCCCTTGACGGCGAAGAACCGGCCGCTGGCATGCCGGAGGTTCCCGTTCTCGGAATCGAAAAGCCAGCCGTCCAATCTCTCGAAGGGGATGCGGGTGACACGGAACGACGCGCTCCGCCGCCGGTGCAGCCACCATTCGTCGAACGTCATGGCGCGGCCAGGGCTTCTCGTAACGCGTCGATGACCTTTTCCTGGTCACCGGCGGCCAGTGACGGATACATCGGCAGCGAAAATATCTCGGTGGCCACGCGTTCGGTGACGGGAAGCGAGCCCGGCCGGTAGCCCAGGTGAGCGAAGCCCGTCATGGTGTGCACGGGCCACGGGTAGCTGATGTTCAGCTGGATCCCGCGGGCGAGGAGCGATTCCATGATCTCGGCGCGCCGGGAGGACCTCACCACGTAGACGTAGTAGACGTGGTCATTGCCGGGTTCGGTGACGGGCAGCGCGAGATCGGTGTCGGCCAGGCCCTCCGCGTACCGCGCCGCGACCGCGCGGCGACCCGCGATGTAGTCGTCCAGCCGGGTCAGCTTGCGACGCAGTATCTCCGCCTGCACCTCGTCCAGCCGACTGTTGTAGCCGGGCGTCGACGTCACGTAATAGCGGTCTTCCATCCCGTAGTAGCGCAGCCGCCGGACATTTGCGTGGACCTCCTCGTCCGGCGTGACGACGGCGCCGCCGTCGCCGTAGGCGCCCAGCACCTTGGTCGGATAGAAGGAGAAGGCGGCCGCTCGTCCCCACGTCCCCGCCATCCGGCCGCCGCGCCTCGCCCCGTGCGCCTGGGCGCAGTCCTCCAGGATCACCAGACCGTGCTCGGCGGCGAGGCGCTCCAGCGCGGCCATGTCGGCGCACTGACCGTAGAGGTGGACCGGGAGCAGCGCGCGGGTGCGCGGGGTGATCACGGCCGCCGCGTGCTCGACGTCGATGAGGTAGGTGGCCGGGTCGATGTCGGCGAAGACCGGCACGGCGCCGATCGCGTCGATGGCCACGACGGTGGGGGCCGCCGTGTTGGCCACAGTGATCACCTCGTCGCCGGGGCCCACGCCGAGTGCGCGCAGGGCCAGCATCAGCGCGTCGGTACCGTTGCCGACGCCGGTGCAGTACGGCAGCCCGTGAAAAGAGGCGAAGTCCGTCTCGAAGCTCTGCACGCTGGGCCCCAGGATGAGCCGCCCCGACCGGAACACGGCGTCGACCGCGTCCAGGATGTCCTGGCGTTCACGCTCGTACTCGTCCCGATAGTCCCAGACGAGCTGTGTCATGGCGCCGCCTCCAAGGTCGACGCCGCGGCCTCGTCGAGGATCGCGACCATCCAGGCGACCAGTTCCTGCTGCTTCTTGTCCGCCGCCCGCTGCCAGTGATCCCGGCGCTGCGCGACGACGTGGACCTGGATGTTGGTGACCTCCACGGTGGCGCGGCCCAGTTCGCGGGAGGCCTGCAGGTGCCTGCGCAGGGCGTTGCGGGACCAGCCGTGCCTCTCCGCCCGGCTCAGCCAGATGTCCTGGTCGGGTTCGGGAAGCCCGGCCACCTCGGCGTGATGCTGGAAGCTCAGCCCGTCGCGGCGGCGTTCGGGCGCGAACTGCCGCGCCACCCAGGCGTAGTTGCGCAGGGTCTGGTAGTCGAGCGAGGTCTCGGCCAGGGCGCGCCGGTAACGGTCGGGGAACTGGTCCTGGCCGTAGATCAACCAGTCGCCCAGCCACCAGCCTGAACTGTCGGAGATAAGGAAGATCTGCCGGCCCAGCCGGCGCCACGCGTCCAGACTCATCCCGGCGTCGAGGCCGAGACTCGTGCGTCGTGGAGATGCCGGGCCATCGATGGACAGGCGGCTGTTCACAGGTAACGCGGCCGCCTTCCTTTCCGCTCCGTTGGAGCGTGCATGCATCTTCTCTTCTGGCATGCCAGAACCACCCGTCGTGTGATGCTTGCTAGTTCCATGGGATTGCCAAATCTGTCGCGGGGACTGCTCGATCTATTGATCGGCACATCACACCGCGGTGCGTCGCATTGAGCGGACGCTGAGAAAAAGACCGATCGCGGCAATGGCCAGCGCGGCGGCGGGCCCCGTCGCCACCGAGGCATCGGTGAAGGCGCCGTCCATCAGAACACGCTCCGCGTCGACGATGTACCGCAGCGGATTGGCGCTCGACAGCGCGTCCAGCCAGGACGGCGCGAGCGACATCGGAAGGAGCGTTCCGGAGAGCAGCAGCAGCGGGAACAACAGGAGCTGAGTGATCGCCCAGAAGATGCCGTCCTGCCTCTTGACCGCCAGGGCCAGGGCGTAGGACAGGGCACCGAGTCCGACGCCCAGCACGACCAGCAACGCCAGCCCCGCCAGCAGGCCCAGCGGATCGGGGCGGAACCCGAACGGGATCGTCAGCACCACGATCACGAGCGCCTGGACGATCAGCGTGGTGACGTCCTTGAGGGTCCGGCCGGTCACCAGCGCCGAACGGGCCAGCGGCGTGGCCAGCAGCCGCTCGTGCACGCCGCTGCGGATCTCCGCCAGCAGCGTGAAACCCGCGCTCATCGTGCCGAACATGGCGAGCATGACGATGATGCCGGGGACGAACCACTGCCACGGGGTGCCGCCCTCGACCCCGGGGATGTTCGACAGCAGCGGTCCGTACAGCAGCAGAAAGACCAGCGGCTGGGCCATGGTGACGATGATGGCGATGGGCGAGCGCAGGACGGGCACCATCTCCCTGGCGTAGACCACCCCCGAGTCGCGCAGGGCCTTCATCGCGCGCCTCCCTCGTCGCCTTCGCGCAGGTTGCGTCCGGTGAGGTGGAGGAAGACGTCGTCGAGGGTCGCCCGCGTGACGCCGGCGGCCAGTGGCGGGGCGCCGCCCGCGTCGAGCGCGCGGATCAGCTCCGGCAGCCGGGCCTGCCCGCGGCGCGACTGCACGCTCACCACCGCCCCGTCGATCTGGACCCCTTCCGTGTCCGGCAGGCGGCCGCAGATCTGCGCGGCCACGCTCGCCTCTTCCGCGTCGCGCGTGGTGAGGCTGATCCGGTCGCCGGCCAGGTCGGCCTTCAGTTCGGCCGGCGAGCCGTCGGCGATCAGCTTCCCGTGATCGATGATCAGCACCCGTTCGGCCATGGCGTCCGCCTCCTCCAGGTAATGCGTGGTCAGGAAGATCGTGACGCCGTGCTCCTTGCGGAGTCGCAGCAGGTGATCCCAGAGGTTCTCGCGGCTTTGCGGGTCCAGGCCCGCCGACGGCTCGTCGAGGAAGAGCAACGCGGGCTGGTGCATCAGGCCGAGCGCGATGTCGAGGCGGCGGTGCTGGCCGCCGGACAACGTGCCCGCCGGGCGCCGGGTCACCGCTTCGAGGCCGAGCGACTGGATGAGCTCGTCCGCCCGGTTCACGGCCTGCCGCCCGCTCATTCCGTAGCAGCGGCCCTGGGTCACGAGCTCGTCTTTCACGCGCTGTTCGTTACCGGCCCCGTGGCCCTGGCCGATGTACCCGATACGGCGGCGCACCCCGGCCGGGTCGTCGACGATGTCGCATCCGGCCACGACAGCGGTGCCCGAGGACGGGGGCAGCAGCGTGGTGAGCATCCGAAGTGTCGTCGTCTTGCCCGCGCCGTTGGGTCCGAGAAAGGCCAGCAGTTCTCCCTCGGACACTCTCATGTCCAGGTCACGGACGGCCGGTAAGGGTTCACCCTTGACCCGAAAGGAGCGGGTCAGTCCACTGGTCATGATCATGGCAACTTACCGTCTTTCATGATCTTCTGTTGGATGGAAGGGCCGGGGAGGTAATTGATTGCAGCGCGAATTCTCGGCGGGCCTATGGCGTCTCGCCGGCGGGACCTGCGCGACGCAGGGGATCAGTTGCGATGCGTGCCGGATAAGTGCTGCGGGCCGACACGGTCCGTCTGATCTCAGGTGACGTTCTGTGAAGGGAGGTGGGCGTTCTCGTAACGTCTTACACCACGGCGACGATAGACAGGCGCCGATCGAGCCGCTGCCGTCGTTGTCCATGTTCGCCATGGCAGATGGAGTGGCTAGGGACTGAGTGACTGCATTTAACGACAGATGCCCGGCGATTCCAACCCTTAAGTTAATTCTCGGCGCCCCTGGCGTCTCGATGGCGCTGCGCGCGGCTCATCACGGTGCGTCGCGAGCACACGGACCTGCCACGAACGTCCTCCGGCCCGGGACCGGATCGCCGGTCCCCAGAAAGGGACGCTCTGACCGAATCCGGCCGATCAGCGAGAAAGGCGGCGAACTTCGCGCTTTCCAGAGTCGCGGGGCCACCGCCGGCGGTCGCGATGTCAACGGCCATCGTGCACGGCGGTCAGGCCTCCAAGCCGCCGCCGACCGCGGCGCGATCCGACCGCTGGGCACCCCGCCGCGGGCGCGCCCCACGGCCCGTGCCAAAAGACCGCGGACGTGAATCCAAAGCGATGAAAGGCGGAGTCACACGGGAAACTGCAGACGGAATGCCCAGGGGAAAATTGACCTCGTGATCGATGCGATGCGTCTTCAGGGCTACCGATTCGCGCCCGTCCGCCGGTGCATATTCTAATAAGGTCCACGACAACCGGTTCCGGCGGCCGATGTGCACCATGCCAGCAGCCGGATACCCGGAAGACCGGAAGCGGGGCGGCCAGGCTGTCAGTGCCGCTTGGGCGGAGCGTCCCCCCGCGCCTGCCCGCTTTCTACCTGCACAAACTAGCCGAGCTCGGCGACATGGTTCTGATCCCGGAATACGTCGAGCAGGCTAAAGGGCAGGCGACCCGTCCTATCTGGAAATGACGTATCTGCTCCCCGAGCCCCGCCCACAGTGCTGCCCTCCCAGGCAACAGAACTCTGCCGGACCCGACACCGATCACACACACCCGCGCCCGCGCGTCCCATGGTCCAGACCCCGGCGGATAAACATCGCTCGTCGCCGTCGAAGATTGCCGCCGAACACAAGGTCAACATTCAGAGAGGACCGGCCCGGCCGGCACCCCGCCGCTGCGAGGAGGCCGCCGACCCCCCACGTACGGCACGCCTCTGACGAGGGGTTTTCGCCTCAGTCGGTACGATGCCTTGTGTAAAAAGGTATCCCGCCATACGATGCATACCATGGCGGGAACTGGTCCCGAGCAGGCTGGTCCTGGATCCGGGCCCGAGAACGAGGCCGAGGCGCTGACGTCGCTGGCGTCCCTGCGCCGCCTGCGCCGGGAACTGTCCCGCGGCACCGGAGAGCTGGCCGTGCTGTCACTGCTGCAAGGGCAGCGGCGGTACGGGTACCAGCTGCTCAAACTGTTGCGCAGTCCCGATCTCGGCTCGCTGGAGATCAAGGAGGGCACGCTCTACCCGCTTTTGCACAGGCTCGAGGACGCCGGCCACATCGCCGCGACCTGGGAGGCCGAGGGACGAGCCAGACCGCGCAAGTACTACACGATCACCGTGGCGGGACAACGTCACCTGGCTGTGCTGCGGGACGAGTGGAGCAGCCTGACCGAATCGATGCGGCAACTCCTTGACATGCTGGACGAGGTGCGACGATGACCGATGAGCAGCGGATCATCGATGACTACGCCAGAGAGTACGAAGGGCTGCTGGCAGGGTCTCCGGACGAGCGGGCGCGGGGCGGCCGGGAGATGGCCGGCTATCTCCAGGACGCCGCCGAAGCCGGCGAACTGGCCGAGACGCTACGCAGGCTGGGCAGCCCGCGGGCCGCCGTGACGGCCATGTCCAAGCAGGGCTCGGCGCCGACGGCTCCGCTGGGCGCCCGGTTCGACGCGGCATTGCGGGACCATGCCCCGCTGCTCGTCGTGACCGTGGTGCTCATGCTGCAGCAGGTGCTGCGGCAGCTCGACGAGGGCGGTCCGCTCATGATCTTCTTTCCGCCCCCGCCCTACCAGCCGGGCGGCGGGCTGCTGCACGCCATCCTGATGACGCTCGCCCTGACGTGGTCGATCGTGGCGCTGGGCGTGATCGAGGGGCGCACCGGCACCACACCCGGAAAGCGCCGCGCGGGGCTGCGGGTGGTCGACGACACCGGAGTGCGCGCCGGGACGTCCCGATGCGTGCTCCGCCGTCTCAGCCTGCTCGGCGGCCCGCTCGTCTGGCTCGACTGGGCGGGTGTGCTCGGCGACGGGCGCCGCCGGTTCTCCGACCGGCTGACCAGGACGAAGGTCATCACCCTGACGGAGGAGCGATGAACGACCAGGGCGGGACGGCGACTCCGGCGATCACGACCGAACGGCTCAGCAAGCGGTACCCGGCGACGGGGACGGCGCTGGCGGAGGTCTCGGTCACGGTGCCGTCCGGCAGCCGGACGGCGCTGCTCGGACCGCAGCGCTCGGGCAAGACCACCCTTCTGAACCTGCTGGCCGGGCTGGCCGCGCCGACGTCCGGGAGCTTCCGGGTGACCGGGCGGATCAGGGGGATCGTCCACCCGTACGGGTTCTACCCGTGGCTCACCGGCAGGCAGAACCTCACCATGCTGTGCCGGCTGGCCGGAACCGACGCGGCCGAGGCGGACGGCTGCCTTGAACGGCTGCGGATCGAGACCGTCGCGGACCAGCGGTACGGCACCTACTCGCTCGGAACCAAGCAGCGGCTGGCCATCGCGGCCTCGCTGTTAGGGGATCCGGCCGTCCTCCTGCTCGACGAGCCCTCCAACGGCCTTGACCAGGCGGGCGCCGATCTGCTGGAGGAGATCCTCGCGGAGCGGGCCGGCCAGGGGACGACCATTCTCATGACCACCCATCATCTGCGCGACGCCGAACGCGGCTGCGATCACGCGATCCTGCTGGACGCCGGGGCCTGCGTCTACCAGGGGACGATGGGCGGGCTGCTTGCCCGCGGCGCCGAGGCGACCGGCGACCGGCTCGAACGGGTCTTCCTGCGTCTCACCGAGGAGTCGACGCAATGATCCATGCGATGAGCGCCGAGCTCTACAAGTTACTGCGCCCCCGGGCGAGCGCCGGGGTGATCCTGGCCGGGGCACTGATGGGCACGCTCGGCAGCGTGACCGTCCATGGCGGGATGGACGTGCCCGTGCTCAACGATCCGGACACCGCACGGCTGCTGAACAGGCCGCAGGGGCTGGTCGCGGGAGTGCTCGGGCCGTTCACCGTCTTCCTGTGCGCGCTGGGAGCCGGCTTCACGGCGAACCAGTTCGCAGGCGACCTCACCCTCGGGAACATGCGCACCCAGCTGGTGGTCCATCCCCGGCGCGGCGGGCTGCTGGCGGGAAAGGCGGCGGCGGGCGGCGTCATCGTGGTCCTCATCGTCCTGGCGGCCCTCCTGGCGGCCGCGCTGACCGCCCTGATCGTCGGCCCCGACCAGGTGAGGGACGAGACCTGGCTGACGGCGGACGGCGCCCGGGCCGCCGCTCGCACGGCCGGGCTGCTGTGCCTGTCGGTGCTGGCCTACTCCGCCGCGGGTTTCGGCTCGGCGCTGCTGATCCGGTCCACCGGGCCCGCGATCCTCGTCCCGGTGATCTACCTGCTGTCGGTGGACGGGCTGGTCGGCCAGGCGATCCAGGGGATGTCCGAGCAGGTGGCGAACTGGATGCCGCAGAGCAACCTGGTCGACCTGGCGAGGGGCGGCGACTACGGCAGGCCGTTGCTGTTCGCGCTGGTCTTCGCCGCCGCGCTGTTCGCCGCCGGCGCCGTGAGCTTCCGGCGCCGGGACGTTCTGTAAGGCTGGAGGGACCCCGCGCCCGTGCCCGTGCCCCCCGGCCGAAGCGAGACGGAGGACCTCCGGATGCCCCCCACCTTCGGGATCTACCTGCCGCAAACCCAGCGCGGTTACCCGGAACTGCTCGAACTCGCCGTCGGAGCCGAGACGTGCGGGTTCGAGGCGGTCTGGTTCATGGATCATCTGGCGCTGCCGGGGAGGCGCGGCGGCGCGCTCGAGGGCTGGACGGTCGCCGCCGCCGTCGCCGCGCGGACCTCCCGCATCCGCATCGGCCACCTCGTGCTGTGCGCCGCGTTCCGCCCTCCGGCGCTGCTCGGCCGCATGGCGGTCACCCTCGACCAGATCAGCGAGGGCCGGCTCAATCTCGGGCTCGGCTGGGGCTCGTCCCCCTCGGAACTGACCGGGCTCGGGCTCAGCCATGACCCTCCGCGGATCCGCAGGGAGAAGCTCGGCGAGACCATCGAGATCGTCCGGGCCATGGCCACCGGCGCTTCGGTCGACTACGAAGGGGAGCACTTCACCGTCCGGGACGCCATGGCCGGCCCTCCCGCCGTGCAGCAACCGGTGCCGCTTTACATCGGGGGGACGGGTCCGAAGACCATGGAACTGGTCAGGCAACGGGCCGACTGGTGGAACTGCTGGGCCCCCGACCGGCACCGGCTCCCGGACCTCATCCCCCTGGCCGGCCCGGCCCGCGTGTCGGTCAACTACTCGATGGCCTTCTCCCGTCAGGTCGTCCCGCACGACCAGGCGTTGATCGGTCCACCGCAGATGATCGCCGAGGAGTTGCGGGCCGACCGCCTGCTGGGCGTCGAGCATTTCGTGATCCAGATGATGGATCCCGCCGGCGGAGTCCGGGACCTGGAGAGGTTCATGGACAAGGTCGCGCCCGCGATCATCGACGCCGCGCGATGAGCGGTCGCTCGGGCGGGTGGGGGCGGCGTCGCCACCGCCCCCACCCGCCCTGGGCATTCAGATCCTGGCGTAGGTGTAGTAGACGGCCGCCGCCTCGACGATGTCGTCGGAGTCGAACCTCGTCACCTCGTCGTCGCCGTCGTCGTCCACCGACCACGACTGTTCCGCGATGGTGAGCTCGCGCATGATCCTTCCACCTCCTTCCCGTTTCTCGGCTTTCACTTCGCTGGTGCGATGGCAAGCCGTCCGCCGAGATACCTGTCCCGGCAGGCGCCCCGGCGGATCTTGCCGCTGGTCGTCCTCGGAAGGCTGCCCCTGCGCACGATCAGCAGGTCGTGGACGACAAGGCCGTGGTGACGGGCGATGTCCTCGCGCACCTGCTGGACGGCCGCGCTCAGATGCGGCGTCTCCGGACCGGCCTCCAGGAGGACGACCAGCCTCTCCTCCTCATCGACCGCCGTCGTGCCGGCCGCCGAGAAGGCGACCGCCGTCAGGCCCGGCCGTCCCGCCGTCGCCTCGATGTCGGTCGGATGATGGTTGCGGCCGCGGACGATGATGACGTCCTTCGTCCGCCCGACGATGTACAGATGTCCGTCGTGCTCGAACCCGAGGTCACCGGTTCGCACGCCGCCTCCGGCGAACACCTCGGCGGAGCGTTCCGGCAGGTTCCAGTAACCGTCGGCGATGTTGGGGCCGGATAGCGCGATCTCTCCGACCCGGTCGGCGGGCAGCGCCCGGCCGGGCGCGTCGGGGTCGGTGATCCGTACCGACAGCCCCGCCGCGGGCACACCGCAACCGACGAGCTCCACCGCCGTGTCGGCGGCGGCGGCCGGCCGGACCAGCCCGTCGGCGAGCGCCCGGCGGTCGAACCGGCGTACCGCGACCGGCGCCCCGATCTCCGGTGCGGTGCCCGCAAGCGTGGCCTCCGCCAGGCCGTAGCTGGGAGCGAGAGCCGAGGGGTCGAGCCCGCACGCGGCGAACGCGTCGGCGAACGCCCGTACCGAGTCGGCCCGCACCGGCTCTCCAGCGATGTGCAGCGTCCGCAGCGAGGACAGATCGAGCGTGCTCTTCTGCTCATCGGTCACCCGGCGCACGCAGTGGACCAGCCCGAAGTTCGGTGTGATGCTGCACTCGGCGCGGTGCTCGGAGATCAGCTGGAGCCAGCGGTGCGGCTCCCGGAGGAACGCCTCCGGGCTGAGCTGGACGGAACGGACGCCGCTGCTCAGCGGCCAGGCGATACCGCAGATCAGCCCCATGTCGTGGAAGAACGGAACCCAGGAGGCGGTCACCCTGCAGTCGGGGAAGTGGACCCGCATCTGGTGCCCGGTGACGGCCAGGTTGGCGTGGGTGATGCGCACGCCGGTGGGCGTTCCGGTGGATCCCGAGGTGTACTGCAAGTAGGCCAGGGCGTCCCCCGAGAGATCCGGACCGCGCCAGGCACGTCCCTCCGCGGGCGGTACCGCGTGGACGTCGATCAGGCTCGCGGCCAGGGCCAACGGCTCCCGGTGCCGCAGCTCCTGCAGCGCTCGCGAGACGTACTTGATCGCCTGTGTGGTGGTGAGAACCGCGGCGGGCGCGCAGTCGCCGATGACCGACAGCAGCCGTTCGCGGCTCCGGATCAGCTCGGGAGCGTAAAGGGGCACGGCGACGACACCGGCGTACAGGCAGGCCAGGAACGCGACCGGATAGCCGGCGTCGTGCGCGCAGAGGAGGACGGCGCGGTCGCCCGGGGAACACCGCCGGCGCAGCTCCGCCGCGACCGCCCGGGCCCGCTCGTCGAGGCGCCCGTAGGTGAGCGTCTCGGCCGGCTCGCGCAGCCGTCCGCCGCCTCCGAACACCATCGCCGGCCGGTCCGGATACGCCCGGGCGTTCCGGCGGATCGCGTCGGTGAGCAGCTCGCCGCTGACGGTGGTGCCGCTGACGGTGGTCATGGGTCTCGTCTCAGCGCGAGGCGGGAGACGAACGTCTCGCCGGTCTGCTCCCACTCCTCCCGGTAGACGGCGTAGATGTGGACGTCCCACAACCGCCCCCGGAAGAAGACGTGGTTCGGCAGGACCGCCTCCTTGGTCAGCACGTCGAGCAGCGGGCCGAAGTCGTCGAAGCTCGCCTCGGTGGTCTGGAAGTAGACCTTGCGGACGTTCCAGGTCGCGAAGGCGTAGTTGAGGGTGAGGGTGCTGGCCTCGGCGCCGAGGCCGCTCCGGATGTGCTCCGGGTCGAGGTAGATGCCGGCCTCGACATGACCGGCGGCGGGGACCATCTGGTGCAGGGAGCTGTAGCCCACCGTCTCGCCGTCGTCCTGCCGCTGGACGAGGAAGCGCGCGGCGACGCCGCCGGCCGTGGCCTTCATGAACTCGTCGAGGGTGGGCAGGCTCGCCATGCCGAGCCGCAGGAGCAGGCCGTACAGGATCCGGGCGTCCTGCTCCGCCGCCGGCACCAGCCGGATCCGCTTGGTCTCCAGGTAAGGGAAGAACAACGTCATCCCGCCTTCCCGCTCTGCTTCAGAATGAATACGGCGAGATCTTCGAACGTGCGCCCGGAGAATTCGACCAGGTCCTCGAGCACCAGGACGTTCAGCTGATGCTCGACTTCCAGCACGAGTTGCACGAAGGTGAAGGAGTCGAGATCGCCCAGTGTCATCGACTCGACGGTCGCCGCGTCGGCCTCGCAGACGTCGACCACGATCTCCCGCAACCGCGCTTCCAACTCCGTCTGATCGAGTTGCCCGGTCACCTGATTGTCAAGCACGGCGCCTCCCGATAAATAGGCCGCGTTCCGTTAACATTCCATCGAGATACTCCGCTTTGCAATCCGCGCGGGCGAACGCATCCAGGTATTCCTGCTCGGTGAACAGGGAGATGCGGTCGATCTCGGTAAATTCACGCAGGCCGGCGCTGTCGGCGACGATGAAGCGTAATTCCATGCGGGTGGCCGCGCCCTCCCGGGTGGACCGGGAGACCCGGGCGACGATCCGGCCGTCCTCGCGCGCCACGTCTCCGGCCACATAACCCTCGATGAAGCGCTCCGGGAACCACCAGGGCTCGATGCACAACACCCCGCCGGGCACCAGGTGATCGGCCATGCACGCGACGGAGCTGCGCAGGTCGGCGACCGTCGGCACGTAGCCGATGGCGGTGAACAGGCACGTCACGACGTCGAATGTCCGGCCGAGCCGGAAATCGCGCATGTCGGCCTGGTGAATCGACACACCGGGCAGCCGTTCTCGCGCGCGCATCAGCATCGGTTCGGAAATCTCCACACCGGCCGTATCCGGAAACGACTTTCGCAGCGCCGCCAGATGCGCCCCCGTGCCGCAGGCGACATCGAGCAAGGAGTGGGCGGTCGGCTTCCGGGACTTGATGAGCCGGGTGAGTTCGTCGGCCTCCGCCTCCCAGTCCTTACCCCGGGCACGATAGATGAATTCGTATACCTCGGCCATATCAGCACCGAACATGGCGCGATAATAACAGCATGAGAACACCACGCGAGCTCTATCTGGATCTGGTTAAACGGACGGTCGCGAACACGATCTATCAGGACGCCGATATCTGGTTCGGCGACTCCTGGGAAGAGGTCAGGTCCGGAATTCGGAAACAGCGCGGATTCGACACGGACCTGCGGGCGGCGGGCGCGGACCTGCCGAGCGTGGCGCACACGATGATCGGCCTCAGACGCCTGGACAACGTGCAGATGTGCGTGGAGCGGGTCATCGCGGACGGCGTCCCGGGGGATCTCATCGAGACCGGCGTCTGGCGGGGCGGCGCCAGCATCTTCATGCGGGCGGTGCTGGCCGCCCACGGCGTCCGGGATCGCGTGGTCTGGGTGGCCGACTCCTTCGAGGGCCTGCCGGAGCCGGACGGGCGGCGCTACCCGGCCGACCGCGGCGCCCCGCTGCACGTCCTCAACGACCTGCTCGGGGTCGACCTGGCCACCGTCGAGGAGAACTTCCGCCGCTACGGCCTGCTCGACGACCAGGTGGCCTTCCTCAAGGGCTGGTTCCGCGACACGCTGCCCGGCGCGCCGATCGAACGGCTCGCGGTGCTGCGCATGGACGGCGACCTGTACGAGTCCACCCACGACGCCCTCGTCCACCTGTACCCGAAGCTCCAGGTGGGCGGCTTCGTGATCGTCGACGACTACTTCGATCTGGCGCCCTGCCGTCTCGCGGTCCGCGACTACCGCGCCGCGCACGGCATCGACGACCCGATCGAACGGATCGACCAGGCCGGCGGCTACTGGCGCCGCAGCGCCTGAGACGAGGCGAACCGGCCCGGCGGGCACCGGGCGCCCCGGCCCCCCGAGCCGGGCCGGTGTCCCGCCGGCAGGACAGCGGATCACCCTCTTAACGGCTCCCACCAGGCACGATGCGCGGCGTACCAGCGCACGGTCGCGGCGAGCCCGGTGGCGAGGGCGATCCGCGGCCGGAAGCCGAGCCGGGCGATCTTCTCGGTGGCCATGGAGTAACGCCGGTCATGGCCGAGGCGGTCGGGCACCCGCCGCACCAGGGACCGCTCGCGCCCGGTCAGCCGGAGCAGCGTCTCGGTCAGTTCCAGGTTGGTCAGCTCGCTTTCGCCGCCCACGTTGTAGACCTCGCCGGGCAGCCCGCGCTCGGCGACGAGGGCCACGGCCCGGCAGAGGTCGTCGACGTGGAGCCACTCGCGGATGTGGCCGCCGTCGCCGTAGAGCGGCACCGTCAGCCCGTCCAGCAGGCTGGTGACGAACAGCGGGATCAGCTTTTCGGGGAACTGGTAAGGGCCGTAGCCGTTGGACGGACGCACGATGCAGACCGGCAGTCCATGGGTGCTGTGCTGGGCGCGGGCGAGGAGATCGGCGGCCGCCTTGGACGCCGAATAAGGCGAATTGGGCAGCAACGGCTCGTCCTCGGTCCATGAGCCCGCGGAGATGGAGCCGTACACCTCATCGGTGGAGATCTGCACGATCTTCGGTACGCCGGCCTGCCGGGCGGCGTCGAGCAAAGTGTGGGTCCCGAGCACATTGGTGGCGACGAACCGGTGCCCGCCCTCGATGGACCGGTCGACATGGGTCTCGGCCGCGAAATGGACGACGAGTTCGACGTCCCGCATCAGGTCGCGGACGAGTTTCTCGTCGGCGATATCGCCCTGCCGGAAGGTCATCGCGGGATGGCGGGCGACCGGCGCGAGGTTGTCGCGATTTCCCGCGTACGTGAGCAGGTCGAGCACCGTGACATGGGCGCCGCGCAGCCCCGGGTATGCGCCCGTGAGCGTGCGGCGCACGAAATTCGATCCGATGAAACCGGCGCCGCCGGTGATGAGGATTCGCATGGGTCAAGTCTGCTCAATGGGCGGCGGATATTTCCGCGGCGACTTCCATGACGTACCTGCCGTAATTCGAGGCGCCCAGTTCCGAGCCCAGCCGGAAACACTGCTCCGCATCGATGAATCCCATGCGCAATGCGATCTCCTCGATGCACGCGACGCTGATCCCCTGCCGGTTCTCCAGGGTGCGCACGTACTCGGCCGCCTCCAGCAGCGATTCGGGAGTGCCCGCGTCCAGCCAGGTGAAGCCCCTGCCGAGCTCGACCAGGCGGGCCCGCCCTGCGTCCAGGTAGGCCCGGTTCACATCGGTGATCTCCAGTTCGCCACGGCTGGACGGGCGGATTCCCCGGGCGATCTCGACGACTTCCCGGTCGTACAGATAAAGCCCGGTGATGGCGTTCTCCGAACGGGGGTGCAGGGGTTTCTCGACGATCGACAGCAACTCCCCCGCGGAGCCGAGTTCGGCGACCGCATACCGCTCCGGATCAGTGACCGGGTAGCTGAAGAGCGTGCAGCCGTGGTTGGCGGCGCGGCTCGCGGCGAGCATGTCGGTGAAACGGGCGCCGTGAAAGATATTGTCCCCGAGGATCAGCGCGCAGTCGTCGCCGGCGATGTGGTCGGCGCCGATCAGCAGCGCGTCGGCGATTCCCCGCGGCTCGTCCTGGACCGCATAGCCGATGTCCAGGCCGAGGTGCGAACCATCGCCGAAGAGATCGCGCAGGCTCGGCGTCGTGCTCGGAGTGGAGATGACCAGGATCTCCCCTATCCGGGCCAGCATCAGCACCGAGAGCGGGTAGAAAATCATCGGCTTGTCATAGACGGGAAGCAACTGCTTACAGCAGGCGAGGGTGAGCGGATACATTCTTGTGCCGTTTCCACCGGCCAGGATGATGCCTTTCATAGGCGCTGAGGGTACTCTCGAAGAATGCGGTTCGTTTTCGTCTCATACGCAGAAAGAACACATTTCCTCTCGATGGTTCCGCTGGCTTGGGCGCTGACCGTCGCCGGCCACGAAGTGCGGGTGGCCGCGCAGCCGGAGCTGGTGGACACCGTCACCCGCGCGGGCCTGACGGCCGTCCCGGTCGGGCGGGATCACAGCCTCTGGCGGACGCTGCAGCTGCACCCCGACGTGTTCGAGCTGGTGCGCGACGGGAGGCTGCCGCCCTTCGACATGGCCGAGACGCCCCCGGAGGAGATCACCTGGGAGGCGCTCAAGAACGGCTACGACCGTGTCGTGCCCTGGTGGTGGCGGCTGGCGAACGATCCGATGATCGAGGAACTCACGGAGTTCTGCCGGGCCTGGCGCCCCGACCTGGTGATCTGGGAGCCCGCGACGTTCGCCGGTCCGATCGCGGCGAACGCCTGCGGCGCCGCGCACGCCCGGCTGCTCTGGAGCGTCGACCTGTTCGGCCAGATGCGCGGGCACTACCGGCGGCTCAACGACCTCCGTCCCGAGGGCGACCGCCCCGACATGCTGGCCGAGTGGCTCGATCAGTGGGCGCGGAAGTTCGGCGGCGGCTTCTCCGAAGAGATGACCACCGGGCATTTCACGCTCGACCAGCTCCCGCCGATGCTGCAGCTCGACCTGCCGCTGCCCTACGTCCCCATGCGGTACGTGCCGTACAACGGGGTGAGCGTGGTCGAACGGTGGGTGTGGGAGCAGCCGGAACGGCCCCGCGTCTGCCTCACGCTGGGCACGAGCGCCACCGACCGGTTCGGCGGGTACTCGATTTCGCTCGGCGAGATCTTCGACGCCCTGGCGGATCTGGACATCGAGCTGGTGGCCACCGCGCCGGACGCCGACAGGGCCGCGATCGGCCCGGTACCCGCCAATGTCAGGCTGGTGGGTTACGTGCCGCTGCACGCTCTCGTCCAGAGCTGCGCGGCCGCCATCCACCACGGCGGCTGGGGCACGATCTGCACGATCGCGATCTCCGGGCCGGTGCCCCAGCTGGTTCTGCACGAACAGTTCGACGCCCCGTTCCTGGGCCACCGCATCGCCGACTGCGGCGCCGGGCTGGCCGCCCCCATGGCCACCGTCACAGGCGAGGAGATACGGCAGGGCCTGCTGCGGTTGCTGGCCGAGCCGCAGTTCGGCGAAGGCGCCGGCCGGTTGCGGGCGGAGATGATGAGCCGACCGACGCCGCAGGAGATCGTGCCCGCGCTCGGGACGCTCACCGCCATGTTCAAGCCCGGGTGAAACGTCCGGCCGGAGCGGCGCGAACAGCCGGAGCGGCAGGAACGGGCGGAATGGCGCGAACAGGCGGATGTCCGGACGGCCTATCCCGCTTTGCCCTCCTGTGCGGCGCGGTTGTCTGCCCAGCGCTCGCGTCCGGATCCGGTGAGGATCCCGGCGAAGGCCGGGCATTTGGCGGCCTCGGCGGGCAGGGTCCGCGGATCGATACCGGCGGTCACTTCCGTGCGGCGAGGCCCTACCCGGTCGGCAATCGGCGCCAGGAATTCCGGATCGAAGCCGAAGAGTTCGGCCGCGGTGCCCCCGAGCATCATTTCGACCTCTGCCTCGGGTACTCCCGCGTAGCTGAACCGGATGGCCTCCGGGGAGAAGGGATAGCTCGCCTCGACATGGGGGTAGTCGCTGCCCCACATGATGCTACGGACGCCGACGGATTCCCTGATCGCCGTTTCGGCCCGGTGCATGAAGCTGGCGCCCACATGGCATTGGCGCTGCCAATATTCGCTCGGGCGCAGTGAAAGGTTCGCCGCCACCGCGGCGCCGTGGGTCAGTTCATCGGAGCGGGTGTCGCTGCGCCGCATGGTGTCGATGAATCCGTCCATGCCGCGCAGTTGATTGGGGATCCAGCCCAGCCCCTCCTCGGTGAATATGATCTTGAGCTCGGGGTTGCGCTCCAGCACTCCGCCGAGGATCAGGTGGCGCAGCGTGCGCTGGTCCCACCAGCGCAGTTCCAGCATGAACAGCACATGGTCCTCGGGACGGTCGCCGGTGCGGGGCCCGGCGCCTCCGCTGTGCACGTTGATCGGGACGCCCAGTTCGGCGCAGGTCCGCCAAAGCGGCCCGTAGTAGTCGTGGTAGTAGAGCGGAGGCAGGCCCGACCCGGGCGGCGTGCCGGGAAGCAGCAGCCCGCCGCGCAGCCCGGCCTCGACCGCCCAGCGCACCTCGGCGACGGCCTCGTCGATATCGAAGAGCATGACCTGGAAGACCCCGGTCCTGCGCCCCTTGGCCTCCGCGCAGAAATCGGCCAGCCAGCGGTTGTGCGCCCGCAGGCCGGCCCAGCGCCGTTGCAGGTCCGCAGCCGACTCGCTGAAATGCTGGCTGCCCAGCGAAGAGGCGGAGAAAAAGGGAGGAACGGTGTTGGGGAACATGACCTCGGCCACGATTCCATCGTTCTCCAGCTCACGCAGGCGGCGGTCGGAGTCCCAGTTCCGGGTACCGTCCTCGCCCTTCAGATCCTCGTAGGGAATCTCGTAGCCGGCCGCCCAGGCGTCGAATTCCTCGCGGTATACCGGGTCAAGGTAGTCACGGTAGCCGAGCAGGTCAGCCCCGCCGTGACAATCGGATGAGATCACCATGTAGCGTTCGCTCATTTTGCCACCCCTCGGACGGGTAACCGTAGAAACGTGTACGCGAGGTGCACGCCTACCGGCCGGCACCTCGCGTACACTCTGGATCAGATTCTCGCGTAGAAGTAGGCGACTCCGGCAGCCTCGACCGAGTCGGTCACCTCGAAGCGCTCGACGTCGAGGTCTTCGCCCTCCTCGTCCACCGCCCATGACTGATCGGTAAGCGTGAGATCACGCATTTAGTTCACCTCCTTTCCGGTCTGTTCGAATTTGTGAGAACAGTCGGCCACGACAAAGTCCATATGGGCGCCGGTCATGCCCTCCCCGAATCCCAGATGGACGGTGCCGGCGCCCTCGTTGAGCTGGGAGTTGTGCCGCCAGTCCACATGCGGCAGCAGGCTCATGTTGGTGCCGAGGCCGAGCTCCAGCGTGTGCAGGTTGTAATCGGGGTTGGTCACCTCGCGGACGGCGTCGGTGAAGTCATGGCCGCCGGCGCGGATCGAGGTGGCCCGGCCCTCGTGCAACTCCACCGTGATCGGGGCGTTGGCCACCAGCTCGTCGCGCACCTTCCAGGCCTCGCGGATCCTCGCCACGCCCGTCTCGTCGGCCCGCGCGTCCTGGGCCACCAGCGAACCCTGGGCGACGAGGGTCCCGTTCAGGACGAACGCGCCGAGCCAGTCCTTGGACGAGGGCGCGGTGATCGAGAACTCGGTGTAGCTCCCGACGCTGACCCACTTGCCCGGGTCGATCGCGGCGTCCAGCCAGGCGTTGGCGTTGAGCTTCTCCGACAGCGTGCACCTGAGATGCATGTCGTCGGAGTAGAAGATCAGGTCGCCCGGCTGCTCGGCAACGCTCTTGGCCCAGTAGCGATTGTAGTCACACGCCTTTTCGTAATCGGTGAGCAGGACCAAACGCATCGTGTACTTGGCGACCTCCATGCCGGAATCGAAGCTGGAAATCGGTATCACGAACGAGCGGGACTTGCGGAACGTCCGGCGGATGTCCCTGGTGACCAATGTGTTGCGCAGGAACACTGCCGTTCCGATGCCGTCAGGAAGCTCGGCGGCCTGATCGAGGTGGATCGCTCGCGCTCCCAACTCGATGGCGTAGTCAACGAGTTCTTGGTCGTCGGCAACCACGTAGTAGTCCCCGTCGGGGAAAAGCTGGCGCAGGCCGACTTTGGCTCTATTCTGCGACATGGTTCGCACCATAGCCACCCAATACTCGGAATACAACAATTCCGTCCCGCCGGCGGGACAACGGAGGGATCGCCATGCCGAACGTCGTTGTTACCGGACGCGCCGCCATCACGCCCGTCGGCCTCGACTGGGCGGAAAGCTGGCAGGCGATGACCGCGGGCCGCAGCGGTATAGACGCCGTCTCCTGCGTGGACGTGAGCGATTTGCCGGTGCGCATCGCCGGTGAGGTCAAGGGCTTCGTCCCGGACTCCCGGCTGCCGACCGCGCTGCTGCGCCGCACGTCCCGGACCGTCCACCTCGCGCTCTCCGCAACGCTTCGCGCGCTGGACGACGCCGCCCTCCGGATGACCGAGACGCTCGCGCCGCGGACCGGGGTCGTCCTCGGACATATCGGGCTGCCGACCGACGCGCTCGTGGCGGGCGACGCGGCCCTCGAAAGCGCCGGGCCCCTGGGGATCAGCCCGTACGCGTTCGCGAGCCAGGGCGTGGTCACCTGCGCGGCCGAGACGGCGCTGCAGCTCGGGGCGCGCGGGCCGTGCCTGAGCGTCGCCACGGCCTGCGCGACCGGCGCGACCTGTATCGGACAGGGCATGAGGCTGATCCAGGAGGGCGCGGCGGACGTCGTGATCGCGGGCGGAGCCGACGACACCATCACCCGGTACGGCCTGGCCACCGGGGCACGGGCGCGGGCGCTGTCGCGGCGCAACGATGAGCCGCGCAGGGCCAGCAGGCCCTTCGACCGGGCCCGCGACGGCTTCGTGATGAGCGCCGGCGCTGGCGTGCTCATCCTGGAGAGCGCCGAGCACGCGGCGGCCCGCGACGCGCGCATACTGGCGGAACTGGCCGGCTACGCCAGCACCATGGACGGATTCCATCTCACCGCGCCCGACCCGCAGGGCGCGGGCGCCTCGGCCGCCATGCGCGGGGCGATGGACGAAGCGCGGATCGGCGCGGACGACGTGGGCTATATCAACGCGCACGGAACCTCCACACCGCTGAACGACAAGGCCGAAGCGGAAACGATTCGCAAGGTGTTCGGCGCGCGATCGACGACCATTCCGGTCAGCTCGGTGAAGAGCATGATCGGGCATAGTCTGGGTGCTGCGGGCGCCATTGAGGCGCTGGTCGCGGTTGAGACGATCAACACTGGGATCGTGCCGCCGACCATAAACTGCGACGATCCGGAGGATCCTGCCATGAACTTTGTCGCCCATCAAGCGCAGGAGCATCGGGTCGACGTTGTCATGAGCAATTCCTTCGGTTTCGGCGGGCATAATGCCATCTTGCTCATCAGGCGCTGGAGGAATTCGTCCGCCAGCTCCTCCTAGCACCGTGCGGAGGGAGACCTCATGGCCGCAGAAACGAATCACCTGCCTTTACTGGCGACCGTCGTCGAGGAAGTCACGGGCGTGCCCGCGGCCGAGGTCCGGTCGGACTGCGATCTGATCGAGGATCTCGGCCTGGATTCCCTGTCGGTGGTCGAGGTCGTGTTCGAGACCCAGAAGCGGCTGGCCACCGAGATCCCGGACGAGGGCCTGGCCGGGGTGCGAACCGTGCACGACCTCCTGCAGGTCGTCGATCTCGCGGTGAACGGATCGGCCACCCCATGACGTACCCGGAGCTGAGCCCGGCCGCGCTCCTGGCCGACCCCACCGCGGCACGGCATTCCGAGGAGCCGTGGCACGTGCGGTGGGACGATGCCGGTGAGACGGGGGGTTCCGCAGAGGACGTGCGGAACGTGCTTCCGGAGACGGTGGATCTGCGCACTTCCGGCACCACGGGGACGGGCCAGACCTGGCGCCGCACGCGCGAGCAGATGTGGGCCGAGGCTGGGCTGCTCGCCGACCTGCTCCGGCCCGGTGAGCCGCAGGCCGTCCTGTCGTTCGCTCCGCCGCGCCACCTGTTCGGTGCGCTGGCGACCGTTCTCGCTCCCGCGAAGCTGGGGGTCCGCACCTGGTACCGGCCGCGGTTCTTCGGCACGATGCCGCCCCCCGAACAGGCGAACTGGGCCGTGATCGCCGTCCCGTGGACCTTCGCCATCCTGCGCCGGAACCACGCCTGGGTCCGCGCCGTCCGGCGGCTGACCATCCTGCACAGCACGGCGTCGCTGCCCGCGCCCGCGGCGGAGCTGCGCGCGGCGGTCGGCGCCGACCGCCTGCGCATCGTCGAGGTCTTCGGCTCCACCGAGGCCGGCGGCATCGCCACCCGGACCTGGACGGGCGACGACGGCCCCTGGGAGCTGTTCCCCGACGTGGCGTTCGCGGCGCCGCAGAGACCGGGCGGCGGCGAGGTGCCGCTCGAGGTGAGCAGCCCCCGGCTGGCGTTCCGGGCGGGCGGCCGCCCCCCGGCGATGTGGCGGACGGACGATTTCGTCGAACCCGTGGACGCCCGCCGGTTCCGGTTCACCGGCCGCCGCGGACGTCTCGTGAAGATCAACGGACGCCGGGTCAACCTCGACGGCCTCGAGGAAGGGCTGCGTTCGGCGGTGCCGTGCGCCGACCTGGCCGTCCTGCCCGTCCCCGACGAGCTGAGCGGCGAGCATCTGGACCTGCTCGTCGTCCCCGCCCGGGATGCGGGGACCGCGCTGACGGAGGGGGCCGTACGGATCGCCGCCGCACAGTTCGACATACGGCCCCGGAAGGTGCGGTTGATCGACCGGATCGACCGCTCGGAGACGGGGAAACTGCGCCTGCACCAGGGGGACCTTTCGTGAAGACGATCGCCGAGATTCTGGACAGCGCCACCTGGGAGTCGGCGCTGGACGACGACATATCCGACGACGCCGCGCGCATGCAGGCCAGCGTGGCGGTGCTCACCGGCGCGCTGACGTCCGGCGAACCGGTCTACGGCGTCACGCACGGGTTCGGCCCGCTGGTGGCCTATGCCGGGGCGGAGTCCCAGATGGATCAGGGCAGGGGGCTGATCTGCCATCTGGGCACCGGGCAAGGTGCACCGTTGGGGCCGGAGGTGTGCAGGCTGGTCATGTGGCTTCGGCTGGCCAGCATGCGCAAAGGCTTCTCCGGGGTCTCGCCCGCCTTCTGGCGAATCCTCGCCGACCTGTGGAACCGCGGCTTCACCCCGGTAATCCCCAGAGACGGAACCGTAAGCGCCAGCGGCGACCTGCAGCCTCTCGCCCACGCCGCGCTTGCGCACACCGGGTTCGGTCAGGCGTGGACACGCGAGGCGGACGGCACCTGGCGGTGCGAGGACGCCGCGACGGCGCTGGCCGATCTGGCGGCGCGTCCCATCGAGTGGCCCGCACGCGAGGCACTCGCCTTCGTCAACGGGACGAGTGTCGGCCTGGCGGTGAGCCTGCACAACCATCGCGCGGCCTTACGGCTGGCCCGCGCGGTCGCCCTGCTCACCGGACGGCTCGCCGAGCTGCTACGGGTCAATCCCGAGGCCTACCATCCGGGCATCGGGCATGCCAGGGGCCAGCTCGGTCAGCTCCGGGTCGCACGCTGGGTCCGCGACGAGATGTCACCGGATGCCGTCCGTGACCCGAAGCGTCGTCTGCAAGAGCCCTACAGCCTGCGTTGCGTACCGCAGATCCTCGGCGCCGTGGCGGACCAGCTCGCCGCGGCGGAGGACATATTGGTGCGCGAGGCCACCGGGTGCACGGACAACCCCATCTGCTACGAGGGCGAAGTGCTGCACGGCGGCAACTTCCATGCCCTGCCGGTCGGGCTCTGCTCCGACCAGATCGGCCTGTGCGTCCAGCAGATCGCCTTCCTCGCCGACCGGCAGCTCGGGCTGCTCTGCGTCCCTGAGCACAACGGCGGCCTGCCGCCGATGCTCACCCCCCGGCCCGGCAGCGGCAGCGGCCTTGCCGGGGTGCAGATCAGCGCGACCTCCTTCGTTTCCCGGATAAGGCAGCTGGTCTACCCGGCATCGCTGACCGCCCTGCCGACCAACGGCGGCAACCAGGACCACGTGCCGATGGCTCTCAACGGCGCCAATTCCGTGGCCGACGCCGTGGACCTGGCCTGGCTGGTGGTCGGTTCGCTCGCCGTCGGCGCCGCCCAGCTCGCCGAACTGAGCGGGCGGGACGCGGTGGACGGCGTCTGGGCGGAGCTGAAAGCGATCTCTCCGCCGCTGGCGGAGGACCGTCCGATGGCGCTGGAGGTAAGGCGCGCGGCCGACCTGATGGCGGCCGAGGCCGAGTCCCGCCTGCGCTCCGAAGAGCTCTCCTGAACGCTCGGCGAAGAGCTCTCCTGAACGCTCCGTCGTGCCGTCCGACCCCGAGTGATGAGTTTTCGCGCCCGCACCCGTCACACCTGTAACAGGGACACGACGAGCGGGAAGGATGACGTGATGGGTGCGGACAGGCGGCTGGAGGAGCTGGGCGGGAGCGGGCTGGGCGAGGTCGACGAGCCGGCGTTCTCGGGGCTGGCGGAGCGGCACCGGCGGGAGCTGCACGTGCACTGCTACCGGATGCTCGGATCGTTCGAGGACGCCGAGGACACCGTGCAGGAGACGTTCCTGCGCGCCTGGCGGCGGCGGGAGACCTTCGAGGGGCGGTCGACGTTCCGGGCCTGGCTGTACCGGATCGCCACCAACGCCTGCCTGGACCTGCTCGCCAAGCGCCGCCCCGAGCCCGCGACCGGCGGCGAGGTGCTGTGGCTGCAGCCCTACCCGGACCGGCTGCTGGACGAGCTGCCCGCGGGCGAGGCGGACGAGCCGGAGGCCGTCGCCGTCGCGCGGGAGACGGTCGAGCTGGCGTACCTGGTCGCCGTCCAGCATCTCGCGCCGCGCCCGCGCGCCGTGCTGATCCTGCGGGACGTGCTCGGCTGGCCGGCCAAGGACGTCGCGGAGATCCTCGGGGACTCGGTCAACTCCGTGAACAGCGCGCTGCAGCGGGCCCGCGCCGGCATGCGGGAGCACCTGCCCGCCGAGCGGCAGGACTGGACCGGCGGCGAGGAGGACGCCGAGACGCGCGAGGTGGTGCGCCGCTACACCGAAGCCAGCGTGGCCACCGACGTCAGCAGGCTCGCCGCACTGCTGGCCGACGACGTCCGGTGCTCGATGCCGCCCACCCCGGGCCTGTACATCGGCCGCGACGCGGTCGTGAACGACTGGATCGAAAGCGGCTTCGAGGGCATGCAGCACCTGCGCGCCGTCCAGACCTCCGTGAACCGGCAGCCCGCCGTCGCCTTCTACCAGCGGCGGGAGCGCGAGGGCGCGTACCTGCCGCTGACGATCGACGTCCTGCGCGTCACCGGCGGAGCGATCACCGAGATCACCACGTTCCACGACGACCAGTTCCCACGGCTCGGACTGCCCGAGCGCCTGCCGGCGGACAGCACGGAGTAGTCCCGGTGCGGACGCTCACGCTGCGCGGTGGCGCGCGTGTCGCGGTGGCCGCTGCCGAGTGGCGCGACGCGTTCGCCGTCGTCACCCGCGGGCGGGTGCAGCTGGAGCTGCGCGACGGCCGGGCCGGACCGGTCCTCGGACGCGACGCCGGATTCTGGCTCCGCGGCACCGGCGTCCGCGCGCTGCGCAACCCCGGCCGTCGCACGGCGACGGTGCGCATCCTCACCCCCAGGGCCAACACCAGTCACTCAAGCATCGAGGACAACATGAACAACATGCATGACACCGGGGCCGTCCCAGGCCCCGCACCGAGCCAGACCAGCCACAGCCACCGACTCCGCGGGCTAGCCGCGACCGGCTTTCTCGCCACCCTCGCCGCAATGGCGGCCACCACCCTCGCCGCCGCGCTCGCCCAGGCCGCCGGCGTCGACTTCGAGATCTCCGACGGCGGCGAGACGATCCCGTTGTCCGGGTTCGCCGTGGTGACCGGCTTCTTCTCGGTCGTCGGCGTCGTCATCGCCGCCGCTCTTCTTCGCTGGAGCGCCCGCCCCGCTACGCGATTCGTGTGGACGGCGGTGCCGCTGACCGCGATCTCGTTGATCCCGCCCCTCCTCTCCGGGGCGAACACCGCCACTACCGCCGCCCTCCTCGGGCTGCACCTCGTCCCCGCGACGGTGATGATCCCCACCCTGGCACGAACCCTCCAAACCCGAACCGTTTGACGCCCCCGCCACACCTCCATTCCAGGTCCTCTTCTTGGTCATGGAACTGTATTTCGGATCAGCTTTGGAAGGCGGGAGTGCTTTACCATCCGCGGGAACGTGACAAGAGCGTTCGTCGGCCAGTTGACGTAGATATGTCGGCTCGGAAATGGTCGGCGCGGCATAGCCCGGGGTATAGGCGATGGTGTTGGCGTCGGTGAGGTGGATGGTGAGGTTGACTCCATGGATGCGGATGAGCGATCGCGGCGGGCTGAAGTCGCGCGTCGTGCGGCCGAGGGGCTTGTCGCGCGTCGGGTCAGTGGAGTTGTCATCACATGGGTCGATACGAGCGGCATCACCAGAATCAAGGCGGTGCCGCGGAGTCGGCTGGAGCACGCCGCCGCCTGGGGTGTCGGTATGTCGCCCTCATTTGACGCCTGTATGGTCGATGACTCGATCTTGAAAGGGCGCTTTTCCCGTGGTCCGGTAGGTGACCTGCGCCTGCATCCCGATCTCGACAGGCTGGCTGTGCTGGCCGCGCTTCCGGGGTGGGCTTGGGCGCCTGCGGATCGATTCGACCTGGAAGGCGGACGGCATCCGCAGGACGCCCGTGGTCTGGCGCGCCGTGCCGTTGCACGCCTCGCCGCCGATGGTTACAGCGTACGCGCCGCGTTCGAGATTGAATGGTCGGTATCTGTTGGATTCGGTGACGATTTCGTCCCCGCGTGCACCGGTCCGGCCTACGGAATGACCCGCCTTATGGAGCGGTCGGACTATCTGCGGGACGTGTTGGATGCGGTGACCGCAACGGGCATCTCGGTGGATCAGATTCATCCCGAATATGCAGCAGGCCAATACGAGATATCGGTCGCGGCCGCGGATCCGGTCAGCGCCGCCGACACCGCGGTCCTGGTGCGCGAGACGATCCGCGCGGTCAGCCACCGTCATGGCCTGCGCGCGAGTTTCTCGCCGATGGTCGTCACAGAGGGCATCGGTAACGGCGCGCATGTGCACATCAGCCTTTGGCGGGACGGCCACAACATGATGGCCGGAGGCGATGGGAGGTACGGCCTCACCCGGTCCGGCGAGGGCTTTGCCGCTGGCATTTTGTCCCGGCTGCCCGCGCTTTTGGCGATCGGGGCGCCATCGGCGGCCAGCTACTTGAGGCTCGTTCCGTTCCATTGGGCGGGCGCGTTCGCCTGCTGGGGGTGGGAGAATCGCGAGGCGGCGCTCAGGTTCGTGACCGGGGCCGCCGGAGGCCAGGCTCAGACGGCCAACTTCGAGCTCAAGAGTTTCGACGGGGCCGCCAACCCCTATCTCGTAATGGCCGGCGTGCTCGCCGCGGGCCACGCCGGACTCGTGGAAAAGGCGTCCCTCCCGGCGCCCATCGACGTGAATCCGGCGACGCTGAATGGCGAGGACTGCGTTGCCGCGCTTCCGTCCTCATTGGAGGAGGCCGTCCAAGCGCTGGAGAGCGATGCTGTGCTGGGCGCGGCGCTGGGTGAGGCGATGATCGACACGATTTGTGTTGTCCGTCGAGGCGAGGCTGCCCTGTTCGACGGCTGCAGCGCCGAGGAGATCGTCTCCCGGGTCCGGTGGAAGTATTGAGGCGTTCCTCGGCCGGAAGCTTCCGCCCTCACCTTTATGCCGCACCGGCAATCTGACCGAGGCCCATGATGTGGTCGTGAACTTCGACCGCCTGGTCGTATATGCGCCGCCGCAACGGATCCGGCTCCATCGGCTCCCAGTCCGGCGGCAGCTCGGGGTCGGGAGGGAGGACGCCGCGGCTGCCTTCGAGTACCCGATGCCATTTCTGCTGGGAGTCGCGCTCGTCCGGTGACCAGTGCCTGATTCTGCCGTCGATCCAGTTCGTCATGCAGGTGTCGAAGCTCAGGCCCAGCCAGTGGCACAGGTCGAGAAGGACGCGCTTGGGTTGCATCCGGAAGCGGTCACCCTCCACGATGCGGCCGGGGTGACCCAGCTCCTCCACCACCCGAATCCACATCCGGTTCAGTGCGGTGAAGCCGAACTCGTCCTCGGTGAAGTCAGGCTTGAGCCGGCTGAGCGAAAGCCATACCCGAGCCGGGTGGCGGACCACGAAAATGTTGGTCCAGGTGGCTAGGCGGTCGCTGGGCACGTACGGCTCGGCTTGAAAGCAGAGGTCCTTGATGAGCGGGATGGGAGCGGTAATCGCCTGGAGTTGCGTATGCACGTCGGGCATTCCGTACGACAGTTTGTGCGGCTGATCGCCGTACCGGTCGCTCCGGCGTTGGTCGCTGAAGTAGTAGCAGTCGGTGAACGGCTCGTGGACGGGCTCGATTTCCGGATGCTGTGACAGGCTCTTCTCAAGTGCGGTGGACACCGAGCGCGGCACGGCCCAAAGCGCCACAGCGGGCGCGGCCATCTCGTCCGAACTCACTTGGACGGGCACCCTGGCCGGGATCGGATCGGAGTCAACTCCTGGCGATCGTTGTCGCAAAGTGCGGGAATTGTCGCTCACAATGCGCGTCCCCTCTGGACGGTCGAGCGGGCCGCGCGAACCGGTACCGCCGCGCTCATCAGGTCTTCGTGGGTCTCGGCCCGCCAGGCGAGCTCGGCGGTCTGGCCGGACACCGTCACCGTCGCCGGACGGAGCCGGTTGAAGCTGGTGGCGCGGGAGAACCCGTAGGCGCCGGCGTCCTGGACGGCGACGTAGTCCCCGACCTGGAGCGTTTCCGGCAGGTCGATGTCGATGCCGAAGACGTCGCCCTCATAGCAGAGCGGCCCACCGACGAGGCAGGGCCGCAGGCGGCCGGAGTCCGGGACGAGCGGCGTGAAGGAATGCGCCTCGGCGACGCCGGCGGTCGGCAGCAGGTTGAGCCCGCCGTCCAGCAGGATCCAGCGGTGGTCGCCGAGGTTCTTTTCGCCGACCACGCGCGTCAGCAGGACTCCTGCCGCGGAGACCAGGGCGCGGCCGGGCTCGGCGAACACGGTGAGGTCACCGAGGTGGTGACGACGCAGCGTCTCGGTGAGTCCTTGTGCGAACAGCTCAAGGTCGAAGCGCGGCCGTTGGGCGGACGGTGGCCCGGCCTGCCCGCCAGCCCGTACCTCGCTGAGCGACGCGACCGCGCCAGGGATCCGGTGTATGCCCTCGACGCCGAACCCGCCGCCGATGTTGAGAACGGTCAGTTCCGCGCGAGTCCGCAACCGTACGGCCCAGGAGCACACGGCATCCAGCGCCGCCAGCAGGTTGCCGGTCCGGACGATCTGGGACCCGAGATGGCAGTGCACGCCGGTCAGCCGGAGCGCGGGCTCGGCCATGATCTTCTCGACGACCTGGTCCGCGGCGCCGTCCGCGATCGGCCAGCCGAACTTCGACGGCAGCGCGCGTTCGACCGGCCCGCCAGGTTCGGCGAAGACGTTGTGCGGTGGGTACACCCGCAGGCCGACCGGCAGCGGCCCCTTCCCCCGCCGGGCGGCGAGCCGGGCCAGGACGGCTATCTCCTCGACGCCGTCGATGTTGACGAAGACTCCGTGCCGAACCGCTTCGGCCAATTCCTCATCGGTCTTGACCGGGCCGTTGAACACGATCCGTTCGCCGGGCAGCCCGCAATCCAGGGCCGTGCGGAGTTCATAACCCGACACGACGTCCACGCCGAGGCCCTCGGCCGCCAGCGTGGTAACGACGGCGGGCAGGTAATTGGTCTTCAACGAGTAGAGCAGTTGTACCGCGGCCGGTTTCAGAGCCGTTGAGAGCGTGGCGGCATTATCGCGCAGGCGGTCGAGCGATACGACGTACAGCGGGGTGCCGAACTGGTCCCCGAGTGCCGTCAGGTCAATGTCGGAGAAGCCGGGGACGGCTCCTTCGGCCACTGTCATCGAGCACCTTTCCCGGTCGCCGTGGCGAGGCGTTCGAACTCTGGGCCGTACTTGCGATTCCCCCACCGGTTGAAGGCAACGATCCACAGGTCGCGGTGGCCACCTGTCTCGTCGCGCGGAACGATGTCGGTGGCGTAATGCCACATGGCGGCGTCGTCGTAGACCAGCGCCTGGTTCACCTGGAGCGTGACGGTGAAGAACGGTTCACCGCCACCGGTCGGCATGAGCTGGTTCTCCCCGCCGTCGATGTTCTCACGAGCGAAGACGGCGAGCATGCCGTACTCGTGGCCGTCGCGGTGCGGGCCCTCGGGCACCGAGACGCCGTGTACCTCGGCATTGGTGACGACCCTGCACTGGTGGACGTTGATCTGCCAGTCGTCGTTCTCGTCCAGCGCGAGCGCCTTGGCGCCCGCGTCGATCTGCGGGGTGGGGTCGATCCGCAGCGGTTCGAAATTCCGCTGCACTCCGCCGACATAGGAATTGACCTCCGGAGACTGCAGGAACGGACGGTGCTTCAGCAGTTCCAGTTCCCACCCGTCCGCGGCTGCGTCCCATGTCATCTTGTACTGGGAGAAGCGACGATAGCGCTGTTTTCCTCCAGCGTAGGGATCCATGGGAAGATGGCCGAACTCGCTGAGAACCCTTGGATCCGGCCGGGGAATGTCGATGACCTGGTAATCGTCTCCGGTGTGGATGAAAGAGCCCATGCTCGCACTCCTTACCTCGTCCGACGGCAGGGGGCTTCGGTCAGTCAACAAGGAATGAGATTTGATTGAAGGCCGCCTCCGCGAGCCTCAGCGCCTCGCCCGCACTGGAGGCCTCCGCACGCACTTGCCCGTACGATTCGTGGTTGCTGACGAGGGCGGCCACGCTGTCGCCTTCCCCGACCATGAGGAGTACCTCCACGACGCCCGGGGCGCTGCGTGCCGCGTCGAGCCCATCGACTCGCCGGATCGTCCCGGCGACCGGAAAGCTGATCTTTCGGGTGGCGGCGCCCCGCCGTTCGGTAACGGTGAGATCGGGCCTGTGGCCCACATGCATAGCCAGGGCCTGACGCCGCGTCGCCAATCCCAGCGCCGCGTCCACGAGCTCGGGAATATCCTCGCCGGCCAGGCGCGCATTGATTTCGATGAGGCGTGGCCCGTTTCCCGTCATGCGGACCTCGGTGTGTGCGGCTCCGAAATCATGTCCGATGGCGCGCAGCCCCGCCACCGCCGTGCCGGCCAATTCCGCGGTGATGGGGTCGGGCAGCAGGCTGGGGAAGACCTGGCCGATCTCGGCGAAATACGGATGCGCGCTCACTGACTTGTCGACGACGCCGAGCACGGTGATCTGCCCGTCGACCGTGAACGTCTCGACGCTGACCTCGTAGCCGGGGCAGTACTCCTCGACCAGCGCGCCCGGCAGCCGGGCCTGGCCGCGCCGGTCCAGCCGCTGGGCGTCGATATTCTCGAACAGCCGCGCGACCTCATCGGGGTCACGGCCCAGCGCCACATCGGTGCTGGCCGACTCCGTCATCGGTTTGACCACGCAGGGAAAGCCGACCTTCTCGGCGAACGCCACCGCCTGCTCGGCGCTGGTGACCTGCATGAAATCGGGGGACGGCACGCCCGCGTCGCGGCAGACCTCGCGAGTGAACAACTTGTTGCGGGCCAGGGCGGCGGCGTGCGGGCTCAAGCCCGGCAATCCGAGTTCCCTGGCGGCCTCGGCCACCAGTGGAAGGTTGTAGTCGCACTGCGTATATATTCCCCGGACGTCCCGAAACTCAGAGATGCTCCGCACCGTTTCGATGACCGCCGACACCGAATTGGTATCGGCCGTCATCACCAGAACATCATCTCTACCGAAAACGTTAGCGGACCGAGGAAGTTTCTTATAGCGCTGAAGATCATTCGTTAGGAAGACGGTGGCGAGGTCGAGTTCCGCCGCCACGACAGGCCACAGAATTCCCTCCGGCGTCAGTTGCGCCTCGACCACTACGAGCGTTGGCGTGTCGCGACGTTCCAATCGTCCCGTCCTCCCCGCCGGCAGAGGCGATCACACGATGGTGGTGACACCGAGCAACATGAGAACACACCATGAAAGATCTAGCAAGGATTCCAGTCAAGTCGGAGCCTTGCGCGACAGGTGAATAGGCTGATCATCGGCAAGGAGATCCCGGAACGGATGGACTGTATTGGCAATTCCCTGCCGACCTCACCGACAGCGTCGGTCAGAGCCGGGGGTGGGGGTAGGTGGGCGAGCGGTGCTGGAAGGACAGGATGTCGGGATTCTGGACGACGCCGTCGCGGATCTCCACGGCACGCTCGATGATCGTGTCGGTCCCCTGGGCGGAGGAGCCGGTGAGGACCGTGTGCAGATGCGGCAGCAGCGCCTCGCTGATCTCCCAGGTCGCGGAGTCCCACAGGTAGGACGGGCTGTGGTCCACGCCGTAGTGGCGGACGTTGTCGCCGACCGTGTACATGGGGTCGTCGAACGAGGTCGGACGGGCCCATTCGAAACCCATCCCCGCGTCGCAGGACACGTCGATGACGAGGGTGCCCGGGGGGAAGAGCGGCAGGTCGCCGGCGGTGGCGAACATGAGCGGGGCGCCGGGGTCCTGGAGGACGCAGTTGACGATGATGTCGTGCCGGGCGAGGAAGGCGGCGGCCGGCACCATGCCGTCGCCGGTGAGGACGCGGGTGAGGGCCGGGTCGTCCGGGTCCCGGTCGAAGTGGACGATCTGGGCCGAGTGGATCGGCGAGGCGACCGCGCTCACGCCCCGCTGCGTCAGGACGTGGACATCGTGGACACCGTGCGCGTTCAGAGCGGTGACCGCGCCGCGGCCTGTCGCGCCGAAGCTGATGACGGCGGCGCGCCGCCGCCGTCCATAGGCGCCGGTGCCGCCGGTCAGGGCAAGGGCGTGCAGCACCGAGCAGTACCCGGCGAGTTCGTTGTTCTTGTGGAAGACGTGCAGGGCGAACCCGCCGTCGGACGTCCAGTGGTTCATCGCCTCGAACGCGATGAGCGTCAGCCGCCCGTCGATGGCGAGCTGGGTGATCTCCGGGTCCTGGACGCAGTGCGGCCATCCCCACAGGGTCTGGCCCGGGCGCATCCGCTTGAGGTCATCGGGTTGCGGTTTGAGGATCAGGACGACGTCGCAGCGGGCGATGAGCTCGTCGCGGGACAGGAGCCCGGCGACCTGCGGCGCCAGCTGCTCGTCCGGGACACCGAACCGTTCGCCGTATCCGCGTTCGAGATAGACGCGCGAGCGGAGCGCGGGGTCGAGCCGGTCGAGGTGCTGCGGGTGGATCGGTTGCCGGCGTTCGTTCTCCTTGCCCGATCGCGCGGTGATTCCGAGCGTCGTGCCGGTCGGCGTTCCGCCGCCGTTCAATTGACTGCCGGGACGTAGGGACGGTGGAGGGACGATGCGTCCCCTCCGGCATGGCCTCGGGTGGGCATGAGTCTCCGATCGTTGACCGTTGGAGGTCTGAAAAGGCGTCGCCGGACGTGCGGTCTGTCACGATCCGGCGGGTTGCGAAGATCAGAGAAGGAGGGCCGCTCCGGCGGCCGGGGTCGCCGGCGTGCGGGTCGACCGCGAGCGCGGCGCCGTCTTTGCCGGACGTCCGCAGTGTACGCGCGCCGCCCCACTCACCCCGTCCCAGCCTCTGGGCGAGGCGTGGGCGTCAGCCGGGGATGCGGAGGGCCAGCAGTGCTACGTCGTCCTCGCCGCTGGGCTCCGCACGCTCCAGCAGCTTGTCGCACAGGTCGGGCAACGGGAGTTGAGCCAGGTGGGAGGCGTGGCGGCGGAGGCTGGTGAGACGGTCGGACAGGTCGGAGTCACGGGTTTCGACGAGGCCGTCGGTGTAGAGCAGGAGGGTCGAGGACGGCGGGAGGACGCGCGTGCTGTCAGGACGGGTTCCGGTGAGGTCGGGGTCGCCGAGCAGGGTCCCGTGCTCGTCCAGGAAATGGGTGCCGCCGTCGTGGGTGATCAGCAGAGGTGGCGGATGGCCGGCGTTGCACCAGCGCAGGTGCCATTGTCCCGCCGGGTCTTCCGCGACGCGGCCGAACACGGCGGTGGCGAGTTCGGCGTCGCTGACGGCGGCCATGACCCCGTCCAGGCGTGCCAGCACCTTGCTGGGCGGCTCGGCCATGTCCCAGGCCAGGGCCCTGAGCATGTTCCGGACCTGGGCCATGCGGGCCGCGGCCGGCAGGTCGTGGCCCTCGATGTCGCCGATGACCAGTCCGGTGGCGCCGTCGGGCAGTACGAAGGCGTCGTACCAGTCGCCGCCGACCCAGCTGTCCTGCGTCGCCGGCACGTACCGGGCCTCCAGCCGCAGATCGCCCGGCTGCGGCAGCGGCGCGAGCAGGTTGCGCTGCATCGCCTCGGCCGTGTTGCGCTGCTGCGCGTACAGGCGGGCGTTGGCCAGGACCAGACCGGTGCGGCGCGCGACGTCCTCCACGACGAGCCTGTCGCCGGGCCCGTAGACCTGCCCGGGACGGGAGTAGCCCAGCGTCAGCGCGCCGTAGGTCTCGCCCCGGGCCGCCAGCGGGGCGATGATCGCGTTCTGGGCGTCCATGACCTGGAAGAGTTCGTGCTGGGCGGCGGCCAGCGGTTCGTCGGAGCGCTCGCCGTCGTCGCCGCTGACGACGACCGCGGGGCCGCCGCGCAGGACCCGGGCCAGCGGCCCGCGCGGTATCCGCGGGAGGGGCGGAAGCGGCCCCTCCAGGCCGGCGATATCGGCGGAGGACAGTTCGTGGTGCGTCGCGGCCACCCGCTCGACGCGGCCGTCGGGAATCAGCAGGTCGACCTCGGCCCAGTCCCCCAGCGCGGGAACCACGAGCCGGACCAGCCGCCGCAGCAGTTCCTCCTCGTTCAGCGTGGACGCCAGCACCGTCGTGATCTCGGCGACCAGCGTCAGCCGGGAATTGGCGCGCTGCACCTGGGCCATCCGGTCGAGCCGCTCGCGCTCGACCGCGATCCGGTCGGCGGCGTCCTGAAAGACGATGACCAGTCCGGCCGGTCCGGGCGCGTCCTCCTCGCCGGTGTAGATCGGCGCGGACGACCAGGAGCACATCACCAGCCGCCCGTCGCGATGGGCGAACCGCTGGCCGTCCCCGTGGTCGGGGATGCCGGTGCGCAGCGCGTGCATGAAGCGGCAGTCACGTTCCGGCGGGACGTGCCCGTCGGCGTCGCGGTGCAGAAGCCCGTGCATCGGCCGTCCGAGCACCTCGTCGCGGGTGTAGCCGAGAAGCTGCTGCGCGCGCGGATTCCATGCCGTGATCCGGCCTGACTCGTCGGTGGCGAGAACCCCGGAGTTCATCGCCTCCACGAGACGGTCGTGGGTCATGCCCTGCCGATCGTCCACCTGCCCGGTCATCCCCACCCCCCGGATCGACATCAGGTTCTTTCCCCTCGGTTCATCGCGAACACTCCCGGCCCAGGTCGTTCGCGCGGGAGGTGATGTGGCCGAGGGGCCCCTTCTGGCCGGAGGTGGTCGGCGTCGTGGTCGGCGTCGGGACGCGGGTCAGCCGCCGAGCGGGTCAGCCGCCGAGCGGCTCAGCGATGGCGGACGGGATGTCGCAGGAGGCCAGGATGTCCTGCGGCTGCGGGACACCGATCTCGGCCGCGCACCTGGCCAGGGCGTCCTCCGCCGACGCCGGCGTCGTCTCGGGCGGGATGACGAGAAGCAGCAGCGGGTCGGCGCGCGCGCAGGTGAGCGCGACCATGTGGTCGAGGTGGGCCAGCCAGCCCACTCTGACCTCGCGTCCCAGGACGGTGATACGGAGCGGGATGTCGTCCCAGTCGTTGAAGTCGATGGTCACGCGGGCGGCCGCGTCCGGCGGAATGGCCAGGGCGGTCAGCAGTTCGGTGAGTTCGGCTGCGGTGTCGCGGGATCGCGGCCACCAGCCCCCGTTCATGACCCCGCGTTCGGCGCGGCCGGGGGCCAGACGCAGGCGTGGCCCGGGCGCTGTCATGAGCTCGGACGCCGTGGTCGTGCCGGGCGGGAAGGCGAGCGGTGCGGTGTCACGGGCCATGAAGGGCCCCATTCTCGGTCCGTACGGAACCGGTACGTGTGTCGCCGGGAACGCCTCCGGCAAGGCGGCCCGCGCTCGAAAGCCGGGACGGATTCAGAGTTTGAAGAGTTTCGCGTATGGGGCGGAAATCCTGACTTTCCCGGACCCGAAATCGACCAGGAGGGATCCTCCGTGCTCGACTTCCACCACACGTCCAAGGCCGTACTTGTCGTGGGTCACCCGGTCTTGGAGCGCGAACTTTCGGAGGGGCGGGGCAGCGGACGGAGGCGGAAAAGGGCTGGTGGGCAGATGCCGCCGCCTGGCGGAACCGGACGGTCTCATTACTCCAGTATGCGCGGCAACCGAGCATTATGGAGGATCTCCCGGCACCTGATACCGAAATCACAACCGCGCAGGCCGGCCGCAGCCCCGCTTCCCGTTCCGTTCTCCGGACCTGTGGTACTGTTCAAGCAGTTGCGGTTCCCATAGACATGTTCGTGCGCCTGTCGGATCTGACCTCAGGCGCATTTTTGTTGTTCTGGATCTTCCGGATGGGCCATCGCGGCGATCTCGGCCGCACACGGTGTGCGGTCGTGACCGACCAGAGGAGATGACCATGGCCACCGGCACGGTCAAGTGGTTCAACGCCGAAAAGGGCTTCGGATTCATCGAGCAGGACGGCGGCGGCGCCGACGTCTTCGCCCACTACAGCAACATCGCGGCCCAGGGCTTCCGCGAGCTCCAGGAGGGCCAGAAGGTGACGTTCGACATCACCCAGGGCCAGAAGGGCCCGCAGGCGGAGAACATCGTCCCCTCCTGATCGCCCCGGCCCTCGCGGCCACGATTTCGTCCCACCACGCGACCCAGGCTCCCCCGGTCGCGACCCGGTTCGTTCTTGCGAATCCTCCGCGTCACCTGGGCAGAGCGTTCCAGCATGGCGGAGCACTTCCTCGACACGCACCGTTTCGAGGAAGGCTCCGCCATGTCACGCAATCCCCACACGTCGTCCGCCCGAAAACGCTCCGGCCCTCGTCCCGGCTCCGACCGCCGCCGTACTGAACAACGGCGCCGGCCCGCTGCGGAGTCCGCACGCCCCGAGGCGTCCACGCGCCCCGAGGCTTCAGCGCGTCGGGAGGCGTCCGCCGCATCGTTGCCCCCGGTCGAAGCGTTCTCCGACCTGCGCATGCCGGCGCCGCTCCTGGCGGCTCTGACCCGCGAGGGCATGACGACCCCGTTCCCCATCCAGGCCGCGGCGCTGCCGAACGCCCTCGCCGGCCGGGACGTCCTCGGACGCGGCCGCACCGGTTCCGGCAAGACCCTCGCCTTCGGCCTGGCGCTGCTCACCCGCGTCTCCGGCCACCGCGCCGGGCCCCGCGAACCGCTGGCGCTGGTCCTCGTCCCCACCCGCGAACTCGCCCAGCAGGTCACCGCCGCGCTCACGCCCTACGCCGACGCGCTGGACCTGCGGCTCACCACCGTGGTCGGCGGCCTGCCGATCTCGCGCCAGGCGAACGCCCTCAAACGCGGCGCGGACGTCCTGATCGCCACTTCCGGACGCCTCGCCGACCTGATCGAACGCGGCGACTGCCGGCTCGGCCAGGTGCGGATCACCGTGCTCGACGAGGCCGACCAGATGACCGACATGGGCTTCCTGCCGCAGGTCACCCGGCTTCTCGAACAGACTCCGCGCGACGGGCAGCGGATGCTGTTCTCCGCGACCCTGGACCGCAACGTCGACCAGCTCGTCCGCCGGTTCCTCAGCGACCCCGTGACCCACTCCGTCGACCCGCCCACCGACGCCGTCACCACGATGGAGCATCACCTGCTCCATGTGGCCGACACCGACAAGCACGAGACCATCGTGCACATCGCCGCGCGGGACGACCGGGTGATCATGTTCGTCGGCAAGAAGCACGCCGCGGACCGCCTCGCCCGCAAACTCACGTCCCGCGGCGTCCGGGCCGCCGCGCTGCACGGCGGGAAGACCCAGTCCCAGCGCAACCGCGCCCTGGACGGCTTCCACGCCAAGGACGTCACGGTCCTGGTCGCCACCAACGTCGCCGCCCGCGGCATCCACATCGACGACCTCGACCTCGTGGTCAACATCGACCCGCCCGCCGACCACAAGGACTACCTCCACCGCGCCGGGCGCACCGCCCGCGCCGGACGCACCGGCACCGTGGTCACGCTCGTCCTCCCCGACCAGCGCCGCGAGACCAACGCGCTGATGTCCCAGACCGGCGTCACCCCGCGCACCACGCGCGTCCGCCCCGGCGACCCCGATCTGGCCCGCATCACCGGCGCCCGTCCACCGGCCCGCGACGCCGCCCCCAACGCGGCCAACGCTCCCAAGGCCGCCAAGGCCACCAAGGCCACCAGCGCCCCCAAGGTTGCAAGGGACGCCGCCCGTCCCCGCAAAGCGACGCCCGCGTCCCCAGCCGCCCGGCACGAGGACGCCCGCACCACCCCTAAGCGCCCTAAGCGCAACGCGCGGCGCCGCCGCGCGTCCTCCCTCAACACCTGACGCGCCGCTCCGCTGTTGCCGCCGCCCAGCACGGCGGCAACAGCGGAGACCGCGCGCGACGTCAGTTGGCGGGCTTGCCGAACCAGCGGGTGAGGTGGTCGTCCAGGTCCTGCTGATCGTCGCCGATCCAGGCGACGTGGCCGTCGGGACGTAGCAGGACGCACGGAACGTCCAGCGCCGCAGTGGGTTCCGCGAGGTAATCGACCCGGTCTGACCAGCCGCCGACGGTCAGGCGTTCGGTGCGGTCCAGCAGCAGCCCGCGGCCGCGATGCAGCCGACCGTAGAGGCGGCCTTGGCTCAGGTCGAGGTCGCGCAGGCGGCGGCCGAGCAGCTCGGGGCCTTCGCCGAAGTCGTAGCGGATGCCGATCGCGGTGATCTTCTCGATCAGACGGCGGTTCACCTCGTCGAGGTCCATCAGTTCGGTGAGCAGCCTGCGGACGGCCCGCGGGCCCGGTTCGGTGGACAGCAGTTCCATCTGGGCGCGGGTGTTGTCCAGCACGTCCTCAACGACCGGATGGCGTTCGGCCTGATAGGTGTCCAGCAGCGTCTCCGGGGCCCAGCCGCGGATCTGCGCGGCCAGTTTCCAGCCGAGGTTGAACGCGTCCTGCACGCCCAGGTTGAGGCCCTGGCCGCCGATGGGCGGGTGGACGTGTGCCGCATCGCCGGCCAACAGCACCCGCCCGACCCGGTAACGCTCGGCCAGCCGGGTGGCATCGCCGAAGCGGGACAGCCAGCGCGGGGAGTGCACGCCGAAATCGGTTCCGGCGATGGCGCGCAATTGCCGTTTGAAATCCTCGAGGGTGGGCGGTTCGGCGCGGTCGCTGACTCCGGCAGCGGGGACGACGACGCTATAGACCCTTTCGCCGAAGGGCCTGAGCCAGAATGGCCTATGGGTCTCGCTGATCTGGGTCACCTTGGCGGCGATCTCCTCCTGCGGGACGCCCACTTCCATCTCGCCCATCAGTGTCTCGGTCCGCGAGGGCTCGCCGGGAAAGCCGACGCCGAGCAGTTTGCGGACCGTGCTGCGCCCGCCGTCACAACCGACGAGATAGCGCGAACGCAGCTGCTCCCCGAAGGCCAGCTCGACGGTCACGCCCTCGCCGTCCTGCTCGAAACCGGCCACCGCACACCCGCGCCGGACCTGCGCACCCAGTCCGATCGCGTGCTCTTCGAGCAGGTGAACGATGACAGGCTGCGGGATGCCCAGCAGGTAGGCGTGCGCGGAATCCAGGCCCTCGGGCGCGGGTTTGGGGATGGCGGCGAAGAAGCCGCCGGCCGGACGCTGCCTTCCGTGTTCGCGAATGCGATCCAGCAGTCCGCGCATCGCCATCAGTTCGAGACTACGAATATGCAGGCCGACGATGCGGACGAACGATACGGGCTCGGTTTCCTTCTCCAGAACGAGTACCCGCACATCGTGCAGCCGCAGTTCGGCGGCCAGCATCGCGCCGGTCGGCCCGCACCCGGCAATGATCACGTCGAATTCGAGGGGCATTGGTGGTGCCTTTCGGGAGTGCCTTGTCAGAAAGGCGCTCCCGGCGACACCTACGTCAATCGCCCGACCGTGACCGGAAGGGGAGCACCCACTTCGATACAGCGTTCATGGGTCTCACCTCCTTGGGCGGTGGCACGGTCAACTGCAAGCTACAAGCCCGCCTGTGACCCCGTCCAACCCTTTCCGGCCACGGTCGACGATCTGAGCCCGGCCGCCCGACCGGACCGGTGCTCACCAGCTGATTCCGGCCGCCACCGGCAGGTGGTCGCTGCCGGTGGCCGGCAGCACCCACGAGCTCGCAGGCTCCACGCCGCGGACGAGGATCTGGTCGATCCGCGCCACCGGGAAGGACGCCGGCCAGGTGAAGCCGAAGCCGTCCCCGGCCGCGTCCTGGGCCGAGCGCATCCGTGCCGTGATGCCGTCGAACGCGCGGTCGTCCGTGGTGCCGTTGAGGTCGCCGAGCAGCACCATCCGCTCGTTCCGCTCGGCGGCGACGGCCTCGGCGAGCGCCTGCGCGCCCCTGTCGCGGTGGCCCGTCGAGAAGCCGCCCCTGGGATTCACCCGTACAGACCCCAGGTGGGCCACATACACCGCCAGCGGACCCCGGTCCGTGGCCACCGTTGTGCGCAGCGCTCGCGTATAGGCCAGCTTGACGTGGGCGGGCTTCGTGTCCGCCAGCGGCCCGGCGTCGATCTTGGTGTCGACCGGCCGGGTGTCCGACAGCGGCAGCTTGCTCCACAGCCCGACCGTGCCCTGCACCGTGTGGTGCGGGTACGCCTTCTCCAGCGCCTTCTCGTAAGTGGCCCGGGCCTGCTCTGTCAGCTCCTGCAGGGCCAGCACGTCCGCTCCGGAGGCGAGCAGGTCACGGGCGGTACGGGGCGGATCGCGGTTGTCGGCGCCGACGTTGTGGCTGGCCACGGTGAGGTCGCCGCCCGCCTGGGACTTGTCGTTGAGCAGCCCGCCGAACAGGTTCAGCCACACCACGACCGGCAGCAGCAGCGCGGCCACCGCGGAGGCCGAGCGGCGCCACAGCGCCCCGGCCAGCAGTACCGGGACGAACAAGCCGAACCACGGCAGGAGAGTCTCCGCCAGGCTGCCGAGGTTCCCGATCCGGTTCGGGATGTGCGCGTGCAGCAGCATGACGAGACCCAGCAGCAGTGCCAGCGCCGCGAGCACCAAGCCGCGCTTCCACGGCCCCGGCCGCGAGCCGATGCTGATCACGCGGCGGACACCCCCGCGCCAAGTCCCGGCATCCGCCTCCTGGACACCGGCGTCGCCCTGCCCGATCTCGACCGTGTCCACCTGCGTCATCGTCTGTCCTGGCTCACGTCCGGTCACTGCTGCATCTTGCCGCGGGCGATGTAGAGGTTCATGTCGGTGAAGTCGAGCGTGATGTTGTAGGGCTTGTGGAAGCAGTGGAAGAAGGCGCCCGGCACATCGAACCCGAAGGGGTCGAGTGTGCCGTTCGGGTGCGTCTGGCAGTACACCTCCTTTGCGACGGCGTCACCGAGGCGGATCTCCGTCGGGTAGCAGGGATAGGTGACGGCCGGGTGGCTTTGGGCGAACGTCCCGATCGGACGGTCGTAATCGGTGCGGATCTTCAACCGCTCGGCCGTGTCCCCGCGCAGGACGGCGGCGCTCTCGCCGCTTCCGCCGAGGTTCACACCCACCACCCGCGTGCCGGAGCCGGCGATGCTGCCCAAGCTGTGCACATATTGCTCACGGGCCAGCCACAGCGGCAGGGGCTTCGCGCCCACCCGAATGGCGGCGGCGCGTGCCTTCCTGGCCGATTCGGCGGTACGGCGGCGCAGGATCAGCGAGCGGCCCGCGTAGTCGAACGTGGTCAGCAAATGGTAGAAGACCCACGTGCCGATCATGCCGTCGCTGTCGGTGTCGACGTCTTCGCCCGACTCCGTCGACGACCAGCCCACGGGCACGTTGCGCAGTTCGATGCCGCCCAGCTTGAACGAGTCCAATATCCCGTAGTGGGCCCACACGGCGCCGTTCTCGAAATCGATCTTCTGGCTGGAGACGGGGCTCAGCCCGGCTTCCTTGGCCACCGACGCGCGCATGCCCAGATTCGGGGCGCCGGTGTAGAACGTGAAGCGCTTCGGCGGCCCGCCGTTGACCGACGCCTCCACCAGCGGCATCGGGTCCATCTGCTGGAACGGCAGCCGCGCGATGTCGCCGTGGATCTGATACGCCTCGCCGCGGACGGCCGCGAACCATTTGGCGTAGGCGTCCTCGCCGATCGCCTGCCAGTGTGGCGCGGACAGGGAGAATTTGTCCTGCCGGATGTAGCAGTCGGCCAGGTAGTAGTTGGTGTCCCTGTCGGCCGGAGCCAACTGGAGCGCCATTTTGAGATACTTTTCTGCGACGGGGAACTGGTTGGACAGGAGCCCGACATAGCCGCGCCGCCGGGCCGCGTGCATATTCTTGGGATCTGTTTTCAGGATCTCCTCATACGCGCGGCCGGCCTGCTCGAATTTCCCAGCCTTGAACAGCGCGTCCGCGTCACCGCCGCGGGCTCGCGCCGTCGCCGCCTTGCCCAGCAGTGGCGTGGCCGCGGCTGCACCGGCCACTACAGCGGCCCCCCGCAACAGCGAACGCCGGTTCCATTCCCCGTCATCAGCCATGCCCGTCTCCTTTTCGCGATCACCTTCCCCACTTTTCTAGCGAGCGGACGGTCACAGCACGGTGCCCAAAGCTGTGACCCGGCTGTGACCGAGGTCTGAGTTCCGTCCGCCGTCAGGATCGAACGGTCTGACCGTCGGGTCGGTCCTCGCTCGCTTCGCTACGTGCGAGCTCCTGGAACACGGTGATCTGGAGGCCGGCGGGAGCGTCCAGGCGGGAGTTGAGGGATTCCCACGGGGTGCGGGTCGGCGGGGCGAGCAGTTCAGCGCCCGCTCGGGACAGATGATCGGTGACCTGCTGGGCGTCCGCGACCTCGAAGGCCACCCGGAGCCTCGGGCTGATCCGCCGTCCCACCTCGACGCGGTCGATCATGTCGACCTGCTCGGGGCTGGAGATCTCCAGTGTCGCGCGGCCGACGTCGAGGATCGTGACCCGCTCGCCGCCGTCCTGGTGGAGTTGGAGTTCCTGGGCCGCGCCCAGGACGTCGCGGTAGAACCGCACGGCTTCCTCGTAGTCGCCGGCCTCGACGACCAGGCGCATCTGCAGGACGCCGCGGGAGGACGCCGTCACCGGGGCGTCGGGCGGTAGACCAGCTCCAGGGTGTGGCCGTCGAGCGTGCGGCTCTGGAGCAGTTCGAGGTCGAAGTCGCCGGCGCCGCCGAGGATCGGGCTGGTCCCGGTCCGTCCGGAGACGACGGGGAAGATCGTGACCTGCAGGCGGTCGACCAGGCCGGCGGCCATCAGCGCCCAGTTCAGCGACAGGCTGGCCTGCGAGCGCAGCGGCACGTCCGACTCCTTCTTGAGCCGGGCGACGATGTCCACGGCGTCGCCGCTGACGATGGTCGCGTCCGGCCAGCCGAGGGTGTCGCGCAACGTGGAGGACACCACCGTCGCCGGCATGCGCATCGTCCGGACGTTCCACTCGTCGAGCGTGTTGGGATCGATGCCCGAGGTCATGATCTGGGCGGTCTCCCGGAAGGTGGTGGCGCCGAAGACCATCCGCTGCTCGGTGTCGAACTGGGCGGCGCGGTGCGCCAGCAGCTCGGGGCCCTGCTTGCTCCAGTACCCGCCCCAGTCGGCGCCCTCGATGTAGGAGCCGTAGCCGTCCAGGGTGGAGAAGACGTCCCAGGTGTAGACAGCGGTCATGTCGATTCCCATCTCGCTCGGCGGCCGGTGGACGTTCGCGTGCCCACCAGCCTGGGGCAGCGATAGCGATGAGTCCAATGCATTGTTGTCATGCGACCGATCGTGTTTCACAATCGCTGCGTGAACCTCCAGCAGCTGAACTACGTCGTCGCCGTGGCCGAGCTGGGCAACTTCACCCGCGCCGCCGAGCGGTGCTCCGTCGTGCAGTCGGCGTTGAGCCACCAGATCGCGAAGCTGGAGCAGGAACTGGGCGCCCGGCTCTTCCACCGCACGAGCAGATCGGTGGCGTTGACCCCGGCGGGCGCGGCCTTCCTGCCCGCGGCGCGCGACTGCCTCGCCGCCGCGGAGCGGGCGCAGGCAGAGGTCTACGCGGCGACCGGAGAGATCCGCGGCCGGCTCGCCGTCGGCATGATCCCGACGGTGGCGGCCGTCGACGTCCCGGCGGTGCTGCGATCCTTCCACCAGCAACACCCGAAGGTGCGGATCAGTCTCCTCACCGCCGGCAGCGACGCCCTGGCCGACCAGGTCCGCGACGGTGCGCTCGACGTCGCCTTCCTGGGCCTGGCCGAGGACGTCGAGATCCCCCGCCTCAACAGCCGGCCGCTCGCCCGCGACCCGCTGGCCGCGCTGCTGGCGCCCGGCCACCGGCTCGCCGGCCGCCGCCGCATCCGGCTGGAGGAGATCGCCGCCGAGGAATTCGTGGACTTTCCCGGCGGCACCTCCGGCCGCGTCCAGGCCGACCACGCCTTCCGCGCCGCCGGCCTGGAGCGCACGGTCGCCTTCGAGGTCACCGACCCCCACATCATGGCGCGGCTGGTGACCGAAGGACTCGGCGTCGCGCTCCTCGCCTCCGCCTACGCGGTACGGCTCCCCGCGGTGTCCGTCGTCCCCGTGGTGAACACCTCGCACCGCATCGAGCACCTGATCTGGAGCCGGCTCGGCCCGACCCCGGCAGCGAACGCCTTCATCACCCGCGCGATACGGCCCTAGGAGTTCGGCCGATATGACGCTCCCGCCGTGAGCGCCACGCCAGGACGGGGTTCGTTCCAGACGCCGCTGGCGGCGGTGCGCCTGGCGTACTCGGCGAAGTCGGTGGGTGGACGGCCCACCGCCTGCTGCACCCCGTCGGTCAGGTGCGCGTTGCGGCCGTCCAGGACGATGGAACGCGGATCACCGCCGTACTCCCGGCATCTGCCAAGTATCCACGACCATTCCCCCCAAACCGCTGCGTCGGCTGCTCGGGGGCCGTGGCCGGCCAGGGGACGGTCAGTGGTCCACACGGCCCGGGGCGCCGTCCTCGGCCAGTTGCCAGAGGAGTTCGAAGCGTTCCTTGCACTCGCGGGTGTAGTCGGTCCGGGTCCGGAGGCGGGTCATGAAGAAGCCGAGCTGGCGGTTGGAGGCCGGGACGACCTCGTAGGCGACCTCCTCGTCGAAGAGGATGAAATCGGTCGGGCTGTCGAGGATGGCCGGAATCTGGTTGTAGCGAAGCGCTCTCACCTCGATCCCGGCGCCGCGCTGCTCCTGGGTGATCGACCGGAAGTCCTCGTCGTTGAAGTCCGGCTCGCCCTCCATGATGAACAGGCGGCGGATGATCACACCCCGGGCCTTGGCCTCGACCTGGGCCTTGAGGTAGCGCCGGCCGTGCTCGCTCGTCCAGAAGCCGCCGCTGAAGTTCTCCCCCTTGCCGTCGACCGTGGTGGTGCTCGTCGCGTCGAGGGTCTTCATGGCGGCGTTGGTCAGCTGAAGGATCCAGTTGTGGTCCTCGCCGTCGCAGGTCGCCTCGCCCTCACCCCGGCTGAGGCTGTCGATCAGGTCGGTGTCGCCCTTCACCACGATCTCGGTGAACCGCCTGATCAGCGGCGGGCAGTCCTGGCCGAAGTTCACCACGGCCTCGCGGAACCGGGTGAAGGCCTCGCGGTCGAGGGCCGAGTCGCCGAGTGCCTGCTGCCATTTGGACGACTCGATGGCCAGATCGGTGGCGCGCATCCACCGTTCGATCCCCTCGACCCGGCCGTCGAAGTCGATCAGCAACTGCACCAGCATGATCACGCCGCCGATCAGGACGGACAGCGTGAGCGACTGAGCGACGGGCTGGTCGGCGACGTAGTTCGTGATGACGAAGGCGAAGGCCCCGGCGCCCGCGGCGGCGGCGATCCGTCTGATCAGGGCGCCGGTGGTGATGGACGGTAAGGGTTCTCTCGGCACGCTCAACTACCTCCAGATATGAGCTCCGCGCGGCCGTCCCTGATCACTTCTGCTGGACCACGTAGCTGGCCTTGTCGTGGAACCCGAGGACGGCTCCGCCGTCCGCGACGAGCCGGCCCAGCGTGTCCCGCACCGCGCTGCGCCAGCGGGCGGCCAGATCGGAGGCGTCCATGCGGGTTCCCTCGATGTCCGGGGGCACCTCCAGCAGGACCGTCTCGGATTCCGTCGGGCGGACCTCCGGTCCCCCGTCCGGCCGGACGACGAGCAGCCGCTCCGCATCGTCCGGAACCTTGATCGGCGCCGGACGGCCGCGCTGGACCGCCTCTCTCACGTCCGGCTCCGTGATGTGCCAGACGACCCTGATCCGGTCGGACCGGTCGTGCCCGTTGATGGCGTCCGGCATCTGGCCGTAGTGGTTCTCCAGGTACGCCTCGGCGCGCGCGCCGAGCTTCGCGAGGTTGAAGTGCGCGTTGCGGCGGACGAGCGGGTCGAAGGTCCAGATGATCCGCTCGATCCCGTGGTCCATCGCCCAGCGCCGCTGGTGCAGCTTGAGTTCCAGGCCCGCGTGCGGCTTGACCGCGCCTGTCACATAGGACAGGAGCGCCCGGCTATGCGGCGGGCCGAAATGGCCTACCGATGCGCCGACCAGCGTGTCTCCGAGAAACGCCCCGGCAACGTAGTTCCCCTCATACGCGTAACCGCGCATGATCTCGCGGAGGATCGAGAGTGCGCCGTCCTCGAACCCCCAGATCCGGTCGAACAAGTCGCAGGCCGCGGCCAGCTCGTCGAGCTCCCGTAGTTCCCGGATTACAAAAGCGGACATGCCCACCTGCCTGGGATCGGGTGCGCTCTTGATCCAAGATGCGCGATCACGTATACATTTCTACAATGAATGCGGGACGTTTCGGGAGGACTATTGCCCATGCACCGCGAGACTGATCTTGGCCAGGAACGGTCAGCGAATTCGAGTTTCAACCGAGACGTTTCGTGGCACCAGATGGACCTGCCGACGTACTGGCAGTCCAACTACCAGGATCCGCACGGGGACGACCTGAGCTTCGTCGCAATGATCGGTGCCTTCATGGTCGATCATCTTCAGGGCAGAAGCGACCTCCAAGGCGTCGACGTCGGCACCGGCGCCAATCTCTATCCCGCCTTCTCCATGCTCCCCTTTTGCTCCGCACTGACACTGATCGACCTGTCTCCCTCCAGTATCGACTGGCTCACGGGCGAGCTCGGCGGTTCGCTGGCGGCCTGGACCCCCTTCTGGGACGAGTTCGCCAAGATCCCTGCGTACGCGGCCGCCGGCCCGTTGCACGAGGCCATCGGGGCCCGCACCCGGATCGAGATCAAGCAGGCGTCGGTCTTCACCCTCCCCGACGAGCAGTGGGACGTCGGCACGATGTTCTTCGTCGCCGAATCCATATCCGGGGACAGGGAGGAGTTCAGAGCGGCGCTCGCGAGGTTCGTCAACGCACTCCGGCCGGGCGCTCCGTTCGCGGTGGCGTTCATGGAGAACTCCGAGGGCTGGCGGGTCGGCGATCAAGATTTTCCGGCCGTGGCAGTATCCATCGCGGACGTCATCTCGTCCATGCCTTATTGCACACAACTGCACCATGTGAAACGGCTGAGTGCGGAGGAGGAGCCGATCCGACCAGGGTATACTGGGATGATCTTGGCTTGCGGTATCAAAAGATCAACTGAAAGCTGAGCACGATGAGGATTCAGCCACGCGAAGAACTCCTCAACCTCTGGCGCTCCGTCGTGAAGGTCTCGCTCGATGGGGACAAGTGGCAATGGGGCGGCCGGTACGACCGAAATTCCATCAGTGATGCCGAGCAGCTCCTGTGCATCATCTATCCGGCGACGGTTCTTCCCTACTTCCGGATCGACCAGCCCGACGACACCGCCGACGACATCCTCGAGGTGCTCCGGCCGTTCGGCGACGAACTGGACATCCCCCAGCGCCTGATCGAGTTGCTCATCGAGCACATCGAGTACTACACCGAGAACGACGGCCCCTCCTTTACAGGAGGCAGTTACTTCAAGAGCTCCAAGGAGGGCGTCGAACCCACCCCGGAGCAGATGCAGGTCGACGTCGTCGACTCGTTCTCGATGGCGGTCTCGCTCATGCTGAGCACGCTGTCGCTCGTCCGCGGCTTCGGCACCACGGTGATGAACCCGGAGGTCGAACGCCGCCTGCGCCACCTCGAGCGGATCGCGAACGTCCGGCTCACCGCCGCGATGGTCGGCCTGCTGCGCAGCTTCGTCATCAACGTCTTCACCCCCGACTCCACCGAGGGCCGGGCCCTGCTCGGCACGGTGAACCGGGCCGGCCGCTCGAATCGCCAGGTCGCCGAGGAGCTGCGCTCCTCGCTCCAGGAGATCCGGGCCTCCCTCGGGGACGTGACCTTCGGTTTCCGCCAGCAGCGCGCCACCGAGCTGATCGAGAACCGCAACCGGCTGTTCGAGATCGGCTGGACCTGGGGCATCGCCGAGGACGCCCCGGAGGTGGAGATCGCTCCCTCGGTGACGAACCAGCGCAGCGGCATCGCGGAAAGCGCGCCCTTCCTCTACTTCACGGTGAACGCGCTGGACGGCATCGCGGACCTGTTCTCCGGGCGCACGACCGTCCTCGGCCTCCTCAACGAGGAGCAGCAGCGCCTCGCCAGCGCGCTCAAGCTGCGGTGGGAGCTCACCCAGCGGTACTGGGGCACGATCGCGACCTTCGGCGACGCCCGCAGGTGGCCGCTCGAGGACCTGCCGTGGCGCACCACCGACGACCGGGAGTCCGACCACTTCAGCCTGCTGATCGTCTCCCTGGTGCTGCAGGACCAGGAGGTCCGCGGCACGAGCACCATGGAGCTCCCGCGGCTGGCGGACATCCTCACGAAGCTGGGCGAGCGCGGCCGCGTGACCAGCCGCGCCACCCGGGACGACGCCGCCGTCCGGTACCACACGCCGGGGACGGAGATCCAGCTCGGCGGCAGCGGCACCGCCGAGGAACCCGACCTGCTCTGGCGGCTCAACGACTTCTCCCCGCTGCTGCTCAAGAACGTCCTGCGGCTGGCCAGGCTGTCCAGGGACCCCGAGCTGCGGCAGGACCTCGTGCAGACCGCGGACGAGATCTGGGAGCACGTCTTCCGGCGCCGGATCGAGCACTCGATCCACGCGGGGCTCTGGGACGACGCCGCGAACGTCTTCGAGGGCCTCAAGAAGCACAACGACCGCCCGTCCTGGTACTACACCGAGCGGATCGTCGAGTGCATCGTCATGGCGATCAGCCTCATCCGGGATCCGCTGCCGCGCAGCGGGAGCATCCACTCCTACGCCCGCGGCATCCTCAGCGAGACCGACAACCTCTTCGATCTGGAGCTGCTCGAGGCCAACGTGGTCGACCGGGGAGCGCTGCGCGCCCAGCTGGAGGAGGCGCGGCTCAACCTCAACCACGCTCATGAGATCGCCTCGCTGCGGCCCGCCACCGCCATCGGGATCGCGATGGAGATCCTGCGCATGCTGGAGAGGGTCGGCGTGGCCCGGCAGAACGCCGCGGAAGGGACCGGCTGACGTGCTCGTCATAGCCACCTCCGACAAAGGCGGCACCGGACGCTCGGTCACCACGTGCAACGTCGCCTACCGGCGCGCGATGCAGGGCGACGACGTCTGTTACCTGGACTTCGACTTCGGCTCGCCGACCGCGGGAGCGATCTTCGGGATCGAGCGGATGGCCCACGGAACCCAGGACGAGGACGGGCTGCACCGGTATTTACAGGGCAAGACGGTGACGCCGGGCCATGTCGACGTGTGGTCGGAGAGCCGCCGTCCGCCGGGCTCCGGTCCCCGGCCGACGGGCGCGGGGAACCTCGTCCTGTATCCCGGCGACCTGGGCGGCGGTGAGTTCACCGCCAAGCCCGAGGTCATCGAGCGCTGCGCCGAGCTGCTGCTGCTGTTGCAGAGCCAGTTCTCGGTGATCTTCATCGATCTGAGCGCCGGGCGGTCCCATGCGGCGGAGATGATCCTCACCGTCACCGCGCGGGAGCGGCGGATTTCGGAGACACGCTGGCTGGTCTTCCACCGCTGGACCAGGCAGCACATCTCGGCCGCGGCCGACCTGGTGTTCGAGAACCGCGGGCTGCTGGAGTTCGGCAACCTGTTCGGCCACGACCGCGACGAGCTGCGCCGGTGCATCCGCTTCGTCCGGACGGCGGTGATCGACCCGAAGAGCGACCAGGGCGTGCTGGGGCTGCGTGCCGAGCAGGAGGCATGGTTGCGGCAGGTGGACAAGGGCCTCAACGAGCAGGCCAACATCGCGGGCCTGGGCCGTACCTCCGTGATCGCGACGGTGCCCGTCGACCCGGTGCTCCAGTGGCGGGAACAGCTCATCACCGACGAGGACGTCTACGCCGAGATCGCCAACGACGGCACCGTCGAGGCGTTCGCCGGGCTCGCCGCGAGCCTGGACGATCCGGCGGCATGGAGCCGGATATGACGGAACCCGAGCTGGAGGTCGACGTCCTCACGAGCCAGCCGCGGGTGGCGCTGGTGCCGCGCTCGCACCTGTCACTCGAACTCGGCCACCTGTACATGGAGGACCTGCTGGACGGCCCGGAGGCCCTGCGCCGCCATTTCGCACGGATCAGCCCGTGGGCGGGCTTCGTCCGCGCTCGGTATCCGGCGCCTCTGCGGATCAGTACCTGCTTCCTCGTCGACGACTACTTCAGCCAGGTCGCCTCGCCGAAGAAGCTCGTGCCCGAACTGCTCGACGCGGCACACGACGCCGGGCTCGGCATCGACTACCTGGTGCGGGAGTCCGCGTGCGCCTCCGTCGGCGAGGTGTCTCCGGCGGAGCTGGTCCTGGGACGCATCGTCTCCGACCCCCCGCGGGGCAGCAACGGCCTTCGTCCGCCGGTCCACATGACCGGCTGGGTCTCCAACAGCAAGGACAGGCTCAGGCCGGACGGGCTGGACGAGGCGCTCGCCACCCGGCCGTGGCGGCCGCCCGAGCAGAACGGCGCCCGGAGCCACTCCATCTGCATGGAGGTCCAGCTCTGGGACGAACAGGACGGTCAGCGGCGCTGGTCCTGCGCGCTGCTCTCGGCCGTCTGGCAGCTGCTCAGGCTGGGGCTTCTCCGTCATCAGGGCAGGGCCGTGGTCTCGCCCGCGCGGTGGACGGGCGAGTACCCGGACAACTGGGAGGACCTTCCGCCGCTCGTCCAGCTCGCCGACGGCGCGCAGCCGTTCGCCGCGTTCCAGACGATGTCGCTGCTCGAGACCCGGTTCGCCGACGTGGAGACCGCCGTCCGGACCATCCTCGACCAGGTCTCGGTCGATCCGGCCGTCACCGAGCAGACCGCCGCCCAGGCCACGGCCCAGAAGGTCGATCTACCCGGGGACGTCGTCGGCAGGATCTCCCATGTCTTCAGCGACGGCTTCTGAGAGCACCCTCTCCATCGGAGAGATCCGGACGGGCCTCCTCGGGCACTCCACGCAGCTGTCCATGGCGGAGACGGTCAGGCTGCTCGACCTGGTGCCCGGCGAGCAGGTGCGGCACGCCGCGTATCCGCGCGCCTACGCGGTCTCGCCCCAGCGGCTGGCCGGCATCGACTGCTTCATGCCTTCACACTCGGGACGTCGTGTCCGGGGCGTCGGCACGTTCGCGACACGGGCCACCCTGACGGGCGGCCTGATCGTGCAGACCTGCTCGCACACCACGCTCGTGCCGTCGTCCCGGCAGTACCGGCGAGAATGGTCGCACTACCTGGCCAACCCCGGCATGGTCGAGTATCTGGGCCGGTTGCGCCTGGAGGACGCGGCCGCGGGTTTCGCCCAGGCCGAGCACGGCCATCTGAACATCGAGATGGGGCGTACCGCCGAGTCCACGATCTTCAACCTCCAGCGGTCGAGGCTGCTCGACGGCAGGCAGCCGCTGCACGCTCCGCTGGGACGGTGGCGATGGGCGCTGCAGCCCGTGCGGGAGAGCGGCGACCCGGGCCTCTACCGCTTCACCGTCCTGCCCGAGGGCACCCGCCTGATCCGGCTCTCGGTGGCGTGGCCGGACGTGTCCGACCTGCTCGACCTCGTCGAAGACCTGGCGTTGCACGATTGGCTGCTCGACTTCGTCGGCCGCCAGATCGAGCGGGCGCGGCCCGGCTCCGGGGACCTGGAGCGGACGCTCCAGCACATCGGACCCGTCATCGACCACCTGCTTCACCACTGGATGCCCAAGGCCCGGGTCCAGCCCGGCCTGTACGGGTTGTGGGACGCTTTCGACCGTTTCCAGGGCCTGACCCGGCAGTGGGACCTGACCATCAACCGGATCCGCGACCATGTGGCGCTCAACAGCCTGCGCCTGGTGCTGCGAACGGAGAGCGAGTGGTCGGGGACGGGCCGGAGCTAGCCGCGAGGGGCTAGCGCGAGGGGCTCGCGGCGAGCCGCTCTGGCCTGCTCACATGCAGGTCGGCGCGGTCCTCCTCGGTCAGCGGCGTGTCGAGCAGCAGCTTGACGGCCAGCTGCGCCGTGCGCGGCGCCAGCGTGATCCCCAGGCCGTTGTGCCCGCTGGCGGCCAGCACGCGGCGGTGCGGATCGACGTAGCCGAGGACCGGCAGCCCGTCCGACGTTCCCGGCCGGATTCCGGCGCGGGCGCCGATGACCTTCCAGCCGGCGACGTCCGGCAGGATTCGCCGCAGGTTCCGCAGGATGGACTCACTGGCCCGCGGAGACGTCCCCGTCGAGGCGTCGCCCCGGTCATGGGTCACGCCCACGGCCACCCGGCCCTCGGCGTAGGGGGTCGCGCGGACGATGTGTGTCTTGTTGTCGTCGCGCACCAGCGCGTCGCATTGGGTGCGCAGCCCGCCGTTCACGGGAGCCTCGACCTCGAGAATCTGGCCTTTGACGGGGCTGAAGTCGCCGTCCCGCCAGTCGATGAAGTCTTTGACCAGCTCATGACTCAGGTGCCCCGCGGCGACGACCACCTTGTCGGACCGCAGGACGCGCCCGGATCTCAGGACGACCCGCACACCGTCCGCGTCCGCGCTGATGTCCTCGGCATGGTCGGGCACGCAGGTTAAGCCGTTGTCGGCTTTCAGGAGCGCCTCCAGCGCGGCCATCACGCGCAGGGGCTCCACCGCGAGGTCGTCCGGCAGCCACAGCCCTCCCGTGACGGCGGACCCGAGCAGCGGCTCGCGCCTGCGCGCCTCGTCCGCGCCGAGTTCCTCGGCGGGTACGCCGCGCTCGCGGAGCAGCGGAAGCACATCGTTGATCAGCCGATCGTGCTCCTTCTCCTCGATCGCCACGCACAGGAGCCCGGAACGGCGGAGCTCGATCGGCTGCCCCCAGGCGACGCGGAGCCGCTCGATCCAATCCGGGTAAAGGTCTCGACTGCGTTGGGCCATGGGGCCGAGGGCGCCGTGTCCTTCGTCGTACAGGTGCGGGTTGATCCCACCGGCCGCGGCTTGCGAGGCACCGGTCTTGACGCGGGCGCGGAGCTCCTGCTCCACTATGCTCACTCGCAGTCGCGACCCGCATCGCAGCTGTTCGGCGATCCCACCTCCGATGATGCCTCCGCCGACGATGATCACATCGTGGTGGGTGGGGATCATCACAACTCCTTCGACACCGAGGTCTTCTTAGGACGGCGGGTACCTCGGCGCGGTGCCCATCGTCGATGCTGATTCCGGAGCGCCGCCCCCTGGCTACGCCCACGGCGGAGAGAGCGGCTCCGAGCGCGAATCAGCCAAAGCGGGCATCGCCGATGGATGCATCCCGAAAGGAAGTTATATCACCGGCCGCTCGCTGTACCTAAATGGTTAGTCTAGCTTGGGCACTTTTTCGCGCCGACGGGGATGATGTCGTGACTCGGCAAGCGCCGCCGGAGCGATCGAACGGTCTTGCCCAGAGTTGAGAGCGGGTGCCCCGGACGGCGTTATGTCGCATATGTCACCTTTTGGCGCTCACGTGGAGGTACGGCGGCGCGCGGCACCGCATTGGCTGCCGAGTAAACGGCTGAATGCCCGAGTGCCAGGCCGGTGCGGGCGGAGATGATCTTAAGGTCAGCGGTCGGTAATCGATTGAATTCAGCGCCGCCGCGGCGACGGGACGACCAGCCGCCCGATCCCGGGGAATAATGGATGGGCAATGGCCTCGTAGCATTCCCGAATTCGGGATTTGAAATCGAACTCACCTGAGATCCGGCCGGCTGCCGTTCCGGACGCGGCCCTCGCGTCCCGAGAACTGCGCCGCCTTCGTCTGCCGCCCACCGAGTCAACTGGGCCCGGTCCGCCTCCCGGCGGCACCGGTGCGGCCTTCGGTCACCCGCTGCGCTCACCGTCCGACGGCTCGGCGAATCGCCGGACGGTGGACCGGTCCCGCCATTTACCCACCGTCATCGCAGCCGGCTCAAACTGGGTCGGGGCGCTCTTCGTCCGACAAAGCGATCTCTATGGTCCTTGGTCCACGTCGACCCATAGAGATAAGTTACCAACACATACCCGCCATTTCAGGTGGTGCAGGACACAGAAGGTTCGACCCGCCCGGCCGTGCACCGGAGAAGGGGGCCGATGGACAGCTCAGCGATGGCCGGCCGATGAGGATCGAGCACGTCGACCTGATCGAGGTCGCACTGCCGCTCGTGAGCCCCTTCCGAATGTCGTCCGGGACGATGACGTCCAAGGAGACGTTCCTCCTGCACGTGGTCACCGACGCCGCCGAGGGCTGGGCCGAATTCGCCGGAGACCCCGAACCCGGTTACTACCCCGAGTTCGCGGATGCTGCGGAGATCGTCGTCCGCGACTTCCTGCTGCCCGGCGTCCTCGCGCTGCCCGAGCCGCGGGTCGCCGCGCTCGGCCCGGTCTTCGCGGCGGTCAAGGGCAACCGGCTCGCCAAGGCGGCGCTCGAGACGGCGCTGCTGGACGCCGAACTGCGCTCCTACGGGATGTCCCTCGGCACCTTCCTGGGCGCGGCGCGGGAGGCCGTTCCCGTAGGCGTGTCCGTCGGCATCCAAGGCTCGGTCGGCGAGTTGCTCGACACGGTGGAGCGGTATCTCGCCGAGGGTTACGCCCGGATCAAGCTCAAGATCGCGCCCGGCTGGGACCTGGACCCGGTGCGCGCGGTCCGGGAGCGGTTCGGGGACGACCTGCCGCTCCAGGTGGACGCCAACACCGCCTACACCCTCGGCGACGCCGGGCACCTGCGCCGCCTGGACGAGTACGGCCTGCTGCTCATCGAGGAACCGCTGCAGGAGGACGACCTGTACGCCCACGCGCAGTTGCAGCAGCGCCTGGCCACCCCGATATGCCTGGACGAATCCATCCACACCGCGCGCGACGCCGCCGCCGCGATCGCGCTCGACGCCTGCCGGGCCGTCAACGTCAAGCCCGCCCGTGTCGGCGGCTACCTGGAGGCCCGGCGGATCCACGACCTCGCCACCGCGCACGGCGTCCCCGTCTGGTGCGGCGGCAACCTCGAAACCGGCATCGGCCGCGCCGCCAACCTGGCGCTGGCCGCACTGCCCGGCTTCACCCTCCCCGGCGACCTGTCGGCCTCGAACCGCTATTTCGCCGAGGACCTCACCGAGCCGTTCGTCCTGCACGACGGTCTTATGCGCGTGCCTGCCGGGCCGGGCATCGGCGTCGAACCCCGGTCGGACGTCCTGGCCCGGCATACCACCGCCGCCCGGCGGCTCCACCCGCGAGCGTGACCGATACCGGGCGGCTGCGGCGTCGGCGCGGGTAGTGCTGCGGCACTAGTGGGTGGTCTTTCGTTCGGCGGGTTAGGTCTCTGGCACCTGTACGGCCTGGAGCGGCGGCCGTCAGGGTGAGCCTTGTCCTTGCCGGAGCTGTGGGGAGTGGCCGTGGAAGTGCGACTGCTGGGTTCGGTGACTGCGCGGTTCGGAGGGAGCGAAGCGGTCTTGAGGTCGGGACGGGTGCGAGGGCTGCTGGCGGTGCTGGCCTGGGAACCGAACCAGATAATTCCCGACGCCGCGCTGATCGACCGGATCTGGGACGAGTCGCTCCCCCGCCATCCGCAGGCGGCGCTTTACACACTTGCGGCGCGATTACGGGCGGCCTTCGCCGAGGCGTCCGGGGACGCCGCCGAGCGGGAGCGCGTGATCCGGCGGTGCGGAGGATATGTGCTGGTCGCCGCTCCCGAGGACATCGACGTCCATCGCTTCCGGAGCGCCGTCGCGCAGGCTCGCGAGAATGTCTGGAATGGCGCGGACGCAATGGCCGTCCGACTTCTCGACAGTGCGATCGGGATGTGGCGGGGCGCGCAACTCACCGGAATCACCGGCGCGTGGGCCGACCGGGTCCGCATGACGCTGGACCAGGAAAGGCTGGCGGCGGTGCTCGCCTGCGCCGAGGCGAGGCTCCGGCTGGGGCGGCACGCCGAAACCGTGCCGTTGCTCGCCGGGCTCGCCGACGAGCATCCCTTGGACGAGCAGATCGCGGGCCTGCTGATGGTCGCGTTATACCGCTGCGGACGGCAGGCCGAAGCGCTCGCACGCTATACGACGGTTCGCACGCGGTTGGTCGGGGCCCTCGGCGTGGAGCCGGGGGCCTCGATCAATGAACTTCATCGGCGCATTCTGCACGGCGATCTCTCACCCATCGCATCGCGAATCGCCGGTATCGATTAGCGGTGGCCGTGCCTCGCATGCCCGCCGAGCCGGCCCCCGGGCCGGCTCGACGGGCATGGGAACGGGAGAGGGGTCAGCACTTGCCGACGAGCTGGGTGCGGTCCCACCACCCGCCGACGTGCCAGATCCTCTTCTTCCCCTTGGTCTTGGCGTTGACGCGGATGCACGTGGTCTTGTAGTTGGGCTTACCGGTGGTCCACGTGCGGACCTTGATGTAGCCCTTGTGGCTGCAGTGGTTGTTGAAGTAGAAGGTCGTGGACTGCTTGCCGGGTGCGAAGGAGATGTTGAGCTTCTTGCCCTTGGGCTTGGAGCACTTCCGGCTCATCCGCTTGACGGCGGCCGCGGCGGCCGCGGTATCGGTCTGCTTGGCCGCGGTTTGCGTCGCCGGCTTCGCCGGGGTGGCCTGGGCGGTCGCGGCCATGGCCGGGGTCGCCGCCATGGTGAGTGCCAGTCCGGGCACGGCCACCATTCGGGCCAGTTTCTGGTACTGCATCTCGCACACCTTTCTCGCGCGTGAACTGACGTACGCGAGAAGTGTCGCGAGCTGACCTGTCCTTTTCCTGTCGCGGTTCTTTCACGGATCTTCCGGCGCCGGGGGCGGTTCGTCCGTGCGCAGCCAGCGGGCGATGGCGGCGCCGCGCGTGTCGACCGCGAGTTTCGCGAATATGCGGTTCACGTGGTTCTTCACCGTGAATTCGGAGATGAACAGCTCGCGGGCGATCTCGGCATTGGTGCGGCCCCGGGCGATGAGGTCCATGACCGCGCTCTCGCGCGGGCTGAGACCGAATCGGGCGCGGTGGGGCGCGGGCGTCCCGGCGGGCGGTGTGCGGCGGATCGCCGCCACGACCGCCATGCTCGCCTCGGGCGACAGCGGGCTGTCCCGCCCGCCGACCGTGTCCCGGATCGCGGCGACGAGCTCGGGCATGTCGAAGGCGCCGTGGACGAGGTACCCCGACGCGCCGTTGCGGATCGCGTCGCCGATCACCGCGGCGTCGGTGTCGTAGGAGAGCATCAGGACCTTGGCGATCCTGCTGAGCGGCCCGGCGGCGGCCACGCCGTCCAGCACCGGCATGCGCACGTCGAGGAGCACGATGTCCGGACGGAGGCGTCCGGCCAGCTCGATCGCGTGCCGCCCGTCCACGGCCTCGCCGACGACGTCGATACCGGACGCCCGCAGCAGCGTGACGAGCCCGCTGCGAACGATCGGATTGTCCTCGACGACCATGACACGGATGTGCGGCGACGCCCCACCCGTCGCCCGCCGCCCAGGCGCGCTCACCGTACCGCCCCCGGCGAAGCGCTCGGTGCTGCTCTCGGCGGGGGGCTCGGTGCTGGTCGGTGGTCGGTGGGCGGCATTTGGAGGGTTACGGTCGTGCCCTGGCCTGGTGTGGCGTCCACGGTGAGCCGGCCGCCGATTCGGTGTGCTCGTTCGCGCATGCCGATCAGGCCGTAGTGGCCGTCCCGGGCCAGCAGGTCCAGCCGGTCGCCCTCGGGCGGCACGAACCCCCGACCGTCGTCGCGGACGAGCAGCGTCGACGCGGCGGTGTCGCGGACCACGAGGACGTGCCGCGCGTCCGCGTGCCGCTCCACGTTGGCGAGCGCCTCCCGGACGATCGAGATGATCTCGTACCGCACCGCAGCCGTCTCGTCCGGTCCCCCCGGCAGCCGGGTCACCGCCGCGATGCCGGTCCGGGCGCTCCACTCCGCTACGACGGCGGCGAGCGCGCCGTCCAGCGGCTGCTGGTAGACGTCGTCGCGCAGGTCGGACAGCAGGGCGCGGGCCTGGCGGGCGGCGACCTTCAGCCCGGCGACGACGGCGCGGGCGTCCGCCTCGGCCTGCTCGGGCGACCGGCGCACCCAGATCGGCAGCGCCTCGGCCGACATGCTGATCCCCTGCAGCGTCTTGGCGAGCGAGTCGTGCATCTCGCGGGCCAGCCGGGCGCGCTCCTCCGCGGCCGACAGCGCCGCCGCGGCGTGCCGATGCCGTTCTTCGAGGTCGGCGTAGTCGTCGAGGAACCGGCGCAGCGCCACCCCGGCGCACGCCGCGAGCGGATAGAACGCGGGCAGCCCGATCAAGGCCGGTGTCCTGGCCGCAGCCTCCTGCCCGTCCCCGCCCGCGGCGGCGGCGAAGAACAGCGCCGTCTGCGCGGCGCAGATGACCAGGACCGCCCGCCATTCGTACAGGACCCCGGCGATGGCGGACGTGAGGACGGTGACCAGGAAGTACGGGCCGAGCGCCCCGCCCGACACCAGCACCGGGCACATCAGCAGGGCGTCCAGGCACCACAGCGTCGGATGGCGCAGCAGCAGGGAGGGGACGCCGCGCCAGGCCAGGCAGGCGACGGCCGTCCCGGCGCCCACGGCCGCGACCGCGAGCATGAGCGACGCGTCGCGCCAGTCGTCCGGGACGAGCATGACCGTCATGGCCAGCACCAGCCCGCGCAACACCAGGAGCACGCGAAAGGCGACGCCGAGCCGCTCGCGGTCGGGAGCCGCGCCCGCGTCGCCGGATTCCCTGACGGTCAGCACTTGGGCGGGGTGCAGACGCGCATCAGATCGGAATTCCTGAACAGTTCCTCGATTCCCTCCGGGTTCTTGATCTGGAATGAATGCCCCTGGACCGCCCCGGTCATCTGTTTCAGCCCCGGGTCGATTCCGGCGCCGAAGGCGACGACCACGAAGACGACCGGACGCGCGGGATCGATCTGCTGCCGAAGCCTTGCCAACGCCTTTCCGAATTGCGCGGACGGGCGGCCGTCCGCGCCCATCGCGCTGAGCACCAGCACCACATTGAGCTGGTCGGCGTCGTAGCGGCGCTTCATCTCCTCGTAAGCCGCGACCACCGAGTCGTAAACGGCTCCCCCACCGCCGCGCTGCGGCCGGATCGCGTTCAGCTGCTTCTCCAGGAAGAGCCGGTGGGTGGTGCCCATCCGGGTGCGGCTGCCGAGTTCGCCGATCCCGACGATGGGACGGTGCGAGCGGCGCGTGCCTCGTGCGCCTGAATTCTGCCCGCCGGACGTCGTCCACAGCCCGAACTCGGAGTCGTCCCCGACCAGGTTGAGGCCCCTGTTCAGGGAGACCAGCATGGCGTCCAGGCGGTTGCCGCCGGGGCCGATGGCGCCGCGCCAGGCCGCGCCGGTCATCGCCGCGCCCGCCGGACCGGACGGGTCGACCAGCGCGAGCACGTTGATCTCCTGCTTGAAACTCCGCCACGTCTGCTGGACCCAGGACGCCGAGCCCGGGCTGGCCACCGCCTGGATCCGCGGCAGCGGCATGGACAGGCCACCTCGCCCCACACCGCCCGCACCCGTCACGGCGGAGCGCAGCCCGCGGCGGTTCAGCTCCGTGACGCCCGCAGGAGCGCGAAACGCCCGGAGGAACTCGTCTGCACGGCGCTGCTTGCCGAGGTCCGCCGTGGTGACGGTGAAGGGGAAGTCCAGCGCGGGCGTGCCGGACGACGGGTACACCGTGCCGGGGACCCCGGCCCGTCCAGTGCCGCCCCAGCGCAGCGCCTGCTGCTCCGAGACGACCGCGACCTGGGCGGACGCGCCCTGCGCAGGCCCGTTCAGCACGGCGGCCGGGTCCTGCCCCGGCTCCAGGATCTCGATCGTGCGCAGCGTGCCCGCGAACCTCTTGAGTGTGCTGAAGCCGTGCCCGTTCCCGATGGAGTCCTGCAGCGCGAGGAGGGAGGCCATTCCGGTCGCCGTCCGCGCGGGGTCGGGCATCCGGATCAGCAGGTCGTTCCCCGCCTCGGGCCGCTCGCCGCCCGTCCCGCCGGGGAGGAGGCCCGCCCACGTCCGGCCTTTCCGGCCTGGCGAGGCCGCCGGGGGGAAGGCGAACACCAGCGGTGACACGGCCACGGAGACCGAGCGTCCGAGGACCGTACGCCCGGACGCGCCGCTCCGCGCGAGGTCCAGCCACAGCTCGGAGTCCGGAATCCAGACGTCGGGCACGCCCCGCCCGGCCGCCAGCGCGGCCGCGGTGTCGGCGGACGCCTCGGGCACGATCCGCACACCGGCGCAACCGCCGAACCCCTGCCGCGCGGCGATCGAGGACGCGGCGTCCGCGATCGCCGGATCGGCCTTCACGACCAGGGACGCGCCACCGGACTCGCATTCCTCGCCGTTCGCGATGAGCGCCCAGCCGCCGCCTCCGAGGAGGAGCCCGGCCCCGAGCGCGATGGCCGCGGCGACACTGATCCGGTCGCGCCGGGAGGCGCGCGACCGTGCGGTGTTCGGATCCATCATGAGCCGTCCTTGGTGCTGGGAAGCCCGAAGCCGGAGGCGTCGCGGACCAAACGGGCGCTCGACCCACTTCCGTCAGCTGAACGCAACCATAACTGTAGCGATCCGGCTAATGCCGAATTCTGCTATGACGCCCCGGACGCCATCCCGCCGAACGGCATTTCCGCTGATCACATCAGCGCGCCGCGTTATGGACCGTTGTAATTGTCCAAGCCGTCTCAAAGAAGAGAAACCGGTGTCGTTATCCGCCGACGCCCGTCCGTCCCGTTGTCAGGTTTTGTCGCCGGCCCGTCCCGCCGCTGTCGCTCCCCCGTCGCGCCTCCGTCGCGCGACGGGGAGGGCTGAGCGCGTCCTTCTCGTCACTGTCCGCAGCGGCACTTATTCCAAGTGCCCAAACTTTCATGGCCAAGACTGGCACACAGCGCAAAGCGGAAGCGGCCGTGCGCGTGGCAGAATTAACTTGATGTCGAGATACCCGACGCCGTCCGCTCGCCCGCGCCCGCACTGGCGGACGCCCCGCGGCGCGCTGCCCGTTCCGCGCCCGCAGGCCGCTGACGTGCGCCAGATGTGAGGTGGTTGTCATGATCGTTGGAGTTCTCAAGGAGGATCCGCCCGGCGAGCGGCGGGTGGCGGTGACACCGGACACCGTCACCCAACTGCAGAAGCTCGGGTACGAAGTGGTCGTCGAGCCCGGCGCCGGAGCCGGATCGGGCTTCCCCGACGACCGGTACGAGGCCGCGGGCGCGGCCATCGGGGACGCGGCCGCCGCCGACGTGGTGCTCGGCGTCAATCCGCCCTCCCCCGAGCGGCTGGACGCGCTGCGACCGGGCACCACCCTGATCGGCCTGCTGAACCCCCGGTTCAAGCCGGAACTGGTGGACGACCTCGCCAAGCGTCCGATCACCGCGCTGTCCCTGGACGCGGTGCCGCGGATCTCCCGTGCGCAGTCGTTCGACGTGCTCTCCTCGATGGCCAATATCGCCGGGTACCGGGCGGTGATCGAGGCCGCGCACGAGTTCGGGCGGTTCTTCACCGGCCAGGTCACCGCGGCGGGCAAGGTGCCGCCGGCGAAGGTGCTGGTCGCGGGGGCCGGCGTCGCCGGGCTCGCGGCGATCGGCGCGGCGGGCAGCCTGGGCGCGATCGTCCGGGCCACCGATCCGCGGCCGGAGGTCGCCGACCAGGTGCGCTCGCTCGGCGGCGACTACCTCGCGGTCGCCGAGGCCGATCCGGACGACGCCCCGGACACGGGCTACGCCAAGGAGATGTCGGACGACTACAACGTCCGCGCCGCCGCGCTCTACGCCGACCAGTGCCGTGAGGTCGACATCGTCGTCACCACCGCGCTCATCCCCGGCAGGCCCGCACCGAAGCTGATCACCGCCGAGATGGTGGCGACGATGCGGCCGGGCTCGGTGATCGTCGACATGGCCGCGGCCAACGGCGGCAACGTCGAGGGCACGGTGCCCGGCGAGCGGGTGGTCACCGCGAACGGCGTGATCATCCTCGGCTACACCGATCTGGCCGGACGGCTGCCCGCGCAGGCGTCCCAGCTGTACGGCACCAACCTGGTCAACCTGATGAAGCTGATGACCCCGGAGCGGGACGGCGTGCTCGTCCTGGACTTCGACGACGTCGTGCAGCGCTCGATGACCGTCGTCCGCGAGGGCGAGCTCACCTGGCCGCCGCCCCCGGTGGCGGTTTCGGCGGCGCCCGCGGCCGTCCAGCAGGAGCAGCGGGACGCCGAGCCGGACGCTCCGTCCCGCAAGGCGAACCCGGCGCTGCGAAGGCTCGGCGCCGCCGTCGCGGCCGCCGGGACGTTCGGCCTGATCGCGATCTCGCCCGCGGCGCTGCAGGTGCACCTGACCGTGTTCGCGCTGGCCATCGTGATCGGCTACTACGTCATCGGGAACGTCCACCACGCGCTGCACACCCCGCTGATGTCGGTGACCAACGCGATCTCCGGGATCATCGTGGTCGGCGCGCTGCTGCAGATCGGCACGGGGAACGCGGCGATCACCGTGCTCTCGCTCGCGGCGATCCTGCTCGCGAGCATCAACGTCTTCGGCGGATTCGCGGTCACCCGCCGCATGCTCGCCATGTTCGTCAGGAGCTAGGCGATGACGATCGCAACCACGGCGACCGCCGCGTACATCGTCGCGGCGCTGTTCTTCATCCGCGCGCTGGCCGGGCTCTCCCGGCACGAGTCCGCCCGCCTGGGCAACACCTACGGCATGCTCGGCATGGCGGTGGCGCTCGTCGCGACCGTCGCCCTGACCATCGACGGCGACATCGGCGTCCCCGCGTTCGCGCTGCTCGTGGCGGCGATCGCGGCCGGCGCGGTGATCGGCCTGAACCGGGCCAGGGCGGTGGAGATGACCGCGATGCCCGAGCTCATCGCGCTGCTGCACAGCTTCGTGGGGCTGGCCGCCGTCCTGGTCGGCTGGAGCGGCTACCTGCACGTCGAGCACCACCCCGAGGGGGCGGAGGCGGCCGAGCTCGCCCGCGAGGACATGCTCGGCATCCACAGCGCCGAGGTCTTCATCGGCGTCTTCATCGGCGCCGTCACCCTCACCGGCTCGGTCGTGGCGTTCGGCAAGCTGTCGGGCAGGATGAAGTCCGCGCCGCTGATGCTGCCGGGCAAGAACCTGCTCAACGTCGCGGCGCTCGTCGCCTTCGCCGGTCTCACGGTCGCGTTCGTCGCCGAGCCCGCGCTGTGGTCGCTCATCGCGGTCACCGCCGTGGCGCTGCTGCTCGGCTGGCACCTGGTCGCGTCCATCGGCGGCGGCGACATGCCGGTTGTGGTGTCCATGCTGAACAGCTACTCCGGCTGGGCGGCCGCCGCGTCCGGGTTCCTGCTCGGCAACGACCTCCTGATCATCGTCGGCGCGCTGGTGGGCGCGTCGGGCGCCTACCTGTCGGCCATCATGTGCAAGGCGATGAACCGCTCGTTCCTCTCGGTCATCGCCGGCGGCTTCGGCCTCGAGGCGCCCGCCGCGTCCGGCGGCGAGCAGGGCCGGCACCGGGAGATCACCGCCGACGAGACCGCCGAGGCGCTCGCCGCCGCCTCCTCGGTGATCATCGTTCCCGGCTACGGCATGGCCGTCGCCCAGGCGCAGGCCCCGGTCGCCGCGCTGACCGCGCGGCTGCGCGACCGCGGCGTCCAGGTCAGGTTCGGCATCCACCCGGTCGCCGGCCGCCTTCCCGGCCACATGAACGTGCTGCTCGCCGAGGCCAAGGTGCCCTACGACCTGGTGCTGGAGATGGACGAGATCAACGACGACTTCGGCGCCGCCGACGTGGTCCTGGTGATCGGCGCCAACGACATCGTCAATCCCGCCGCCGAGGAGGACCCGGCGAGCCCGATCGCGGGCATGCCCGTCCTGGAGGTCTGGAACGCCCGGCAGGTCGTCGTGTTCAAGCGCTCGATGGCCACCGGGTACGCGGGCGTCCAGAACCCGCTCTTCTTCCGTGACAACACCCACATGCTCTTCGGCGACGCCAAGGAACGAGTCGACGACATCCTCCAAGCCCTCAAAACCCTCACACCAGCGGTCGCCCGCCCGAAGGCGGCCTCGCGATCCTGATCAGCGCAGGGCGACCGGACGCCGCGCAGTACGCGGACGTAGGCCGACCCGCGCACGGCCTCAGAGGTCGTAGGTGTTGAGCAGGGCGCCTGAGGCGAACCTTCGGGTGTCGGTGAGGCGGAGGTCCCGCCTCGGGTACTCGCCGTTGAACAGCGGGGTCCCGCCTCCGAGGAGGACGGGGTTGACGACGAGCCGCAACTGGTCCAGGACGCCGAGGCCGATGGCGGCCGTGGCGGCCCGGCCGCCGGCGAACAGGGCGAGGTCGCGCCCGTCCTGCCGCTTGAGGGTGTCGAGCGCGGACGCCGGGTCGTCGCCGAGCGGGTAGGAGTTGTGCCATTCGGTGACGCGAAGGGTGCGCGACATGACGTACTTCGGCAGTTCGTGCATCCGGCGCCGCTGGGTGGCGGACACCTCGTCGCCGGCGGTCGGCCAGTATCCGGCGAGCTGCTCGAAGGCGGCCCGGCCGAACACCATCCCGTCGATCGACTCCAGCAGGGCGTCGATGTGGTCCTGGAACTCCTGGTCGGCGAACCGCCAGTCGATGTCGCCCTCCGGGTCGGTGATGTAGCCGTCGACCGACACGTTGATGTGCAGGAAAAGGCGCTTCACGGGGTCTCCTCACGAGTTCTTCTTGAATGGCCGCTCAAGAAGTTGATGCGAGCACCCTCGCAATTCTTGAACGCACTGTCAAGAAGTCGGTAGGATCCAGGCATGCCACGCACCGGACGACCGCGCTCCTTCGACGACGGCCAGGTCGCCGCGGAGGCCCTTGAGCTGTTCTGGCGCCGCGGCTACGCGGCCACCTCGCTCCGGGATCTCAAGGACGAGCTCGGCGTCCTGCCTGGCAGCCTCTACGCCGCGTTCGGCGACAAGCACGGGCTCTTCCTGCGCGCGCTGGAGCGCTATGTGGACGCGGCCCGGGAGCAGGCCGCCGAACTCAGCGGCGACGGGGCCGGCGACGGGGCCGTCCTGCCCCGGATCCGGGCACTTCTCCTGAGCGTTCTGGAGGGTGCGCGGGCGACCCCCGGACGCGGCTGCATGCTCGGCAACACCGCCGCCGAACTGCTCCCCGCGGACGAGACCGCCGCCCGGCTCGTCCATGACGGCTTCGGCGCGCTGGAGACCGGCCTGGCGCAGGCCCTCCAGATCGCGCAGCGATCAGGCGAGGTCCGTCCGGACGTCGACTGCGGGGCCCAGGCCCGCCTCCTCCTCGCGCTCATGCAGGGCCTCCACGTCGTCGCCCGCGCCGAACCGACTCCCCACCGCCTCGCCGACGCCATCGACGCCGCACTCGCCCCGCTGACCGGCGACCCCAAGACCACCGCCTAAGCCGGACGCACCAGGGTTCTTGACCGTGCCGCGGTAGACGAGGGGGCTTGGGTACGGCGCGGCTTGAAGTGGCCATCGGGAGGTGGAGACAGCGCCTGTTCCAGCGTGGTTCTCTACGACTGGCCCGGCGATCCGGGGCCGAATCGTCTGGGAATTGTCGCTCGGTATCTGGCTCGTCACCAAGGGCTTCCGTTCTGCCCCGCTCATCACGAAAACAGTGCCCACGCCCGACAAGGCATGACGCCGGGCGCGGCCGTCCGGACGGTCACGGTGAGGCGGCCGGGACGGTTTCGGCGAGCGCGGCGGCGGCGTCGCTGACCGAGCCGACCTCGGCGAAGACCGTGCCCATCAGGCGCAGGCTGCCGAGGTGGAGGTCGTCGACATATCCCGCGACGGCCTCGCGGGGCACGATCACCCGCAGGTCGTGGAAGAAGGCCTGGCGGACGGTCGACTCGACGCAGAAGTCGGTGCGGACGCCCGCGACCACGAGCGTCCCGACGTCAAGGTCGTGCAGGAGTTCCCGCAGGCCGGTGCGGTGGAAGGCGTCGAAGCGGGTCTTGATCACTTCGTGGTCGTCCGGCGCGCGGTCCAGCCCGGCGAGCAGTTCGGAGCCCCAGGTGCCGCGCCGCAGGCCCTGCGTCCGCAGGAACGGGCTGCGGTCGGCGAGCAGGCCCACGTCGGCGTCGCCGTCCCATTCCATCCGCACCCAGATGACGGGGCGGCCCGCCGAGCGGGCGGCGGCGGCGAGCGTGTTGACCTCGCCGACCAGTTCGTCAAGATCGCGGACGCGGAGTCCGGCCTGTGCGAACACGCCGTCGGGGTGGCAGTAGTCGTTCTGCATGTCGATGACGAGCAGGGCCGTCTGCGAAGTGCTCATGAATCGCCACCGCGCTCCGCCATGTAGGTCTCGTACTGGTCGCCCAGCAGCGACTTGATCAGCGCGGTCGCGGCCTCGGAGGTGCCGGCCTTCTCCCCCATGCCGTAGACCAGCCGTGCGAGCTGGGAGAGCAGGTACGGATGCAGGCCTAGCAGGAACAGCCGCCTGAAGTCGCGGGCCAGGATCGCCGTGCGCTCCTCGTCCGTGAGCGGGTAGCCGTCCAGCACCTCCTTCTCGGCGGACTCGAAGCGGGCGCGCAGTTCGCGGTCCCATTTCAGGTCCTGGACGAGGTCGTTGGTGCGCAGCAGCGGATCGAAGTGTTCGAGTGCCATGTCCGATGCGTCCATTCGGGTAGTCGGCGGGTCAGGACAGGTCCCAGCGGACGGCGCCGACGCCGCAGCGCCATTGCGGGACGGCGGCGTAGCCCAGGGATCTGCAGGGGCGCGGGCCGATCGCGCCCATGACGACCGTCCAGGAGAGCAGTTCCGCGGTGCCGCCCGAGCCGGCCTGCTCCATGCGCTCGAACGTGGCCTCGGCGAGGATCTTCTCGTGGTCGCCCTCGACCAGCAGGTCCATCCACCAGCGGTCGAACTTCTCGTCGATCTCCAGATAGCGCGGCCCGCCCGGCTCGTGCGACAGGCCGCCGGAGCCGAACAGGCCGACCCGCAGGCCCGCCGGGAGGCGGGTGCGGATGGCGTCGCCGAGAGCCGCGCCGAACGCGTAGCAGGCCCGTTCGTCCGGGATGGGCGGGACCGTGCAGTTCTGCAGCACGGGCACGACCGCCACACCCGCGTCGACGAGACCGGCGAGGGTGATCGGCACGGAAAGGTTGTCGTCGTAGCGCAGGTTCTCGTGGACGGCGCGGACGCGCGGCCCGGCCTCCTGCACGCTCCTGTAGAGGACGTCGGCGACGTCGGGACGGCCCGGCACGGCGTAGTCGGCGACGCGTAGCCAGGGCTTGAACCACTCGTCCGGGCCGGTGTGCCGTTCAGCGAGGCCGAAGGTGAAGTCGGGGTAGTCGCTGACCGGGGCGTTCTCCACATGGTCGTTGCCGATGATGAGGAGCACGTCGGTACGGGATCGCACGACGGCGTCGTGGATCTCGGCGTAGGCCGCGCGGACCGTGTCCCGGTCGGCCTCGGGCGCCTTGTCGAACCAGCCGGTGAGACCGGGAGTGTGGCTCGCGGCCACGGCGAGGCTGATCTCAGCCATCATTCCTCCGTCCGGGAAGGGTGAGCGGTCTGGGCGGGCGGCCGCAGGCGAGGCGGCCGCCGCAGGCGAAGCGCGATCGCGTCGGCGGCCTGCTCGGCGGCGAGTGCGTGGAGGCGATGCCCCTCTCCGGCCCCCGCCGCGGCGGGGTCGCCGAAGTAGCCGTCGGGGGTGACGCGGCGGGCGGCGTCGAAGCCCTGCCGCCAGATGGCCAGGTCGGACGCGCCCAATCCGCTGGGCTCCAACCGGGCGCGCACCTCCTCGCGCACCAGTTCGGGATGGGAGTGCATCATCAGGGACGTCTCCCATCGTCCGGCGTGCACGTCGGCCGGGCCGGGCGGCGGAGGCTCGTCCGGGCCGTACAGGGTGAGGGACGGGTCGTCCAGGTCGAGGCCGATGCGGCGGGCGAGTGCGGGCTCGGTGACGAAGCTGGTGTCCGCGGGCGTGCGGTCGCGGGCGGCCCGCACACCGTCGTGGATCGTGCGGTTGTGCAGGGCGTCGCCGTGGCCGGAGAAGCAGAACACGTGCCGGAACCCGTCGCGGGCCATCCCGGCGAGCAGATCGACCATGACCTCCCGCATCAGTTCCGGCCGCACGCTGTAGGACGCGGGGAACGACCCGGAGACCACGTTCACGCCCCAGTAGTAGGGAGGCATGATCAGCGCTTGGACGCCGCGCTCGGCCAGCAGCGCCTGCACGGCGCGCAGCCGGGCGCTCGGCACGTAGACGTCCGTGCCGGTCGGCAGGTGCGGGCCGTGCTGTTCGATCACCCCGAACGCCCACAGCAGCACCGCTCCCGATCGGGCGGCGTGGTCGACCTCGTACCAGGTCAGCTCCGCCAGCGTCCCGGCGAAGACGTCGCCGCCCTTGGCCTCGCCGCTGGTCATGGCCGCCGCTCCGGACGGTTCGCGTGACAAGTCCTGGCCAGCGGCCGGTCCGGCGGTGGTGCGCGGTTGTGAGCTCATGGTCGTCCCGAGGTTCGGTGGTGTCAGCGGGCGAGCAGGTCGTCCAGCGGACGGGTGCTGCCGATCAGCCCGGCGTCGACGGCCAGCTGGGCCAGCGGGGCGATCTCGTTCCGTCCCGCCTCGGGGTTCCAGCCGGGCAGCGTCACCTTGCCGCTGAGGCCGGCGTCCAGCTTGAGGTAGCCGTTCAGGGCGGCGCGGGCCTCGTCCGGGTGGGCCTCGGCGTAGATGAGGGACTCCTTCAGCGCGGCGGTGAAGCGCTTCACGACCTCGGGGTTCTTGGCCGCGAACTGCTTGGACGTGAACCACCCCGCGAACGGCAGGTTCCGGCCCATGCTGGCGTAGCTGACCGGAAGGGGCTTGGCGCCCTGTCCCTTGGCGATGGAGATGAACGGCTCGCTCATCATCGCGGCGTCCACCTTGCCGGAGTTCAGCGTCTCCGGCATGTTCGGGATCGGGACCTCGGTGAGCGAGACGTCGTCGGGCGACAGCCCCTGCTTCTTGAGGCTGGACTTCACCGCGACCTCGTTGATGCCCTTCAGGGTGTTGATCGCGATCTTCTTGCCCTTGAGGTCGGCGATCCCCTTGATCGCGGGATCGCGGGTCATCAGCTGCCCGGATCCGTCGTCCAGCACGTCGTCGGACGCCCGCGCCCCCACGGCGACCATCGTCACGGGGATGCGCTTGTCGCGGGCGGTGAACAGGCTGACCAGGTTGGAGTAGCCGAACTCGAAGTCGCCGCTCACCACCGCCGGGACGATCGCGGCGCCGCCCTGCGCGCTCTGCGTGGTGACCTTCAGCTTGTGCCGGGCGAACACGCCCTTCGAGATGCCGAGGTGCACCGGCGCGATGTCGATGATGGGGATGACGCCGAGCGTCACCTCCGCCGTGCCGGTGGCGCTCACCTTCGCGCCGTCTCCGGAGCCGCAGGCGGTGAGGGGCGTCAGGGCCAGCAGCGCGCCGGCCGCGACGGCGGTGCGGCGGCGGACCGGGCGTCCGCACCGGCCGCGGTGGAGAAAGAACATCTCGGAACTCCAGAGGATTCGGGGGTGCGCGAGGGGCGCGCGAGTCGATGTGGTCCGGTGCGGATGCGGGACGCCGACCGGCGGCGCCGGGAACGTCACCGGTGGGACGTGTCCGTCACGCCCAACATAATCCGCCTAATCCATATATTCAATAGGTCGAAACCATCTACGACCACGAGGCGCGGCGGACGCGATCAGGAGGCGCGGGCGGACGCGTCCAGGTCGGCGGCCTGAGCGGTCCCCGACGCGTCGTCCCGGCCCGCGTCGTCGCCGAGCTGGCGGACCTGGCGGTAGACGTGGCTCCGCAGGCGGGCGAAGTCGGGCAGTTCCTTGGTGGTCAGCTGGTCGCGGGGACGCGGCAGGTCGACGTCGATGATCTCCCGCACCCGGGTCGGCCGCGGCGTCAGCGCGATCACGCGGTCGGCCAGGTAGACCGCCTCGTCGATGTCGTGGGTCACGAACACCACGGTCACGCCGTAGTCGTGGCGCAGCCCGAGGGTCAGGTCCTCCAGGTCGGCGCGGGTCTGGGCGTCCAGAGCGGCGAACGGCTCGTCCATGAGCAGGATCTGCGGTTCGTACGCGAGCGCGCGGGCGATCGCCACGCGCTGCTGCATCCCGCCCGAGAGCTGCCACGGGTACTGCTTGCCGACGTCGGCGAGGCCGACGGCCTCCAGCGAGTCGCCGATCAGCTTCCGGCGCTTGGCACGGTCCAGCCGCTTGCGCCGCAGCGGGAACGCGACGTTCTCCGTCACCGACATCCACGGGAAGAGCGACCTGCTGTAGTCCTGGAAGACGATCGCCATGTCGTCGGGGGTGCGGTCGACCTTCCGGCCGTCCACGCGCACCTGCCCCTTCGTGGCGGGCATCAGCCCCGAGAGGCAGCGCAGCAGCGTGGTCTTGCCGCAGCCCGAGGGGCCGACCACGCACACGAACTCGCTGCGCGCGACGGTGAAGCCGATCTCGTCGATCGCGTGCACCGCCCCGGCGCCGCCGCCGTAGGTCTTGCCGAGGCCGTCGACCTCGAGGATCGGCTTTTCGTCGGTCATCAGGATGCTCCCTTTCGTGCTCCGTGGTGCCAGCGCAGCGCACGACGCTCGATGGTGCCGAAGGCAAGGTTGAACAGGTAGCCGAGGATTCCGAGCAGCACCATCCCCGACCACATCTCGGGGATCGCGAAGGTGCGCTGGGACTCCAGGATGAAATAGCCGATCCCGCGGGTGCTGGCGACCATCTCGCTGATCACCATCAGGATCAGCGACAGCGAGAGGGAGACGCGCATCCCCGCGAAGATCTGCGGCGCGGCGGCCGGGAGCACGACGCGCACCAGCCGGTCGCGACGTCCGACGCGGTACGCACGCGCGCTGTCGAGCAGCCCGGGGTCGACCCCGCGCACCCCGTCGATGGTGTGCATCAGGACGGGGAACAGGCCGACCATCAGGATGATGAACACCTTCATGCTCGTCCCGACGCCCAGCACGACGATGCCGAACGGGATCAGCGCCGGCGGCGGGATCGCCCGGACGAACTCGATGACCGGCGCCAGCGCCGTGCGCAACGTGCGCCGCAGGCCGATGAGGATGCCGAGCGGCACGCCGATGACGATCGACAGCGCGAACCCGGCGAGCATGTTGGCCAGGCTGGGGACGACGTCCGAGCCGACCCGCTCGAAGAGCCACGTGTCCTGGAAGACGTCGAGGATCGTCGTCAGCGGCGGGTAGAAGATGTTCACGCTGCCGGCCGACCACAGCCCCCAGCCGAGCAGGACGAGGACGGGCGCCCCGATCTGGATGCCGAGCAGCACCGCGCGGCGGTTCATCATGCCCCTCCCTGGACTCACTGGGCGCCTCCCTGGGTTCGCTGCGACGGATGCCACCGGAGCAGCCGCTTCTCGATGGCGACGAAGACCAGGTTGAGCAGCACCCCGAGCAGGCCGGTCGCGATGATGAACGCGTACATCAGCGGGAACCGTCCGCCCGCCTGGGCCACGGTGATCGACTGGCCGAGCCCGGGCGCGCCGATCACCAGTTCGGCGGTGACGCAGAGGATCAGCGCGGTGGTCGACGCCACCCGCAGCCCAGGGGCGATGTAGGGCACCGCGCTCGGCAGCACCACCGACCGCAGCGTGTCGAGCGGACGGGCCCGGAACGAGCGCGCGGTGTCGAGGGCGACCGGTTCGACGTCCCGCATCCCGTAGATGGTGGCGACGAGGATCGGCCAGCTCGCGGCGAACGTCGCCAAGAAGATCTTGCTCTGCATGCCGGTGCCGAGCACCAGGACGACGAGCGGGATCAACGCGACCGACGGGATCGGGCGCAGGAACTCGATGACCGCGCTGGTGGCGGCGTGCAGGACGGCGTTCGAGCCGATCGCGAGCCCGAGCAGGACCGCGATCACCACGGCGAGACCGAAACTGACGGCCCAGCCCTGCAGGGTCTCGCCGATGGCCGTCCACAGTTCCGAGCCGGTGGCCAATCCGGCGAGCTCCCGCAGATCAGCGGAGATGCGCGGAAACGTCTTCTCTGGCAGCAATCCGACTATCGTGGAAAGCTCAAGAACGGCCAGCACCGCCACGAGCCCCGCTGCGCCGAGAAGCCCATCGATGAACTTCGGCGTTCGCGGGAGTCGCCGTCTCATGCCAGGAATGATCGGCGTCGACATGGTCGAAGTCCGGGTCAACGAAAACTCCTTCTGGGGGCGGCTCCTCGTCGCCTCCCGCGTCGTCGCGCCGGCCGGGGTCGGCCGCACATCGTGGACCTTCGGGCGCGCCGGCGCACCGCGTACCGCTCGCATGGCCGGCGCGGTCGCCACCAGATTGCAATCCAGCCTCAAACTGAATATATTGAGCATGATGATTATCTGTCAAGATGTGACGGCTGTCCCTGTTGCCATCTTCCGGACGACCGTTACCCGACCCACATTCCTGGAGAGCGACCGGTGAGTCTTCCCGAGCGTCCTGGCCGCACCGAGTGGCGGCTGTCGCGCGCCGAGACCATCGCCCGCGAGATCGAACGCAAGATCATCGAGACCGCGCTGCCGGACGGCAGCCGGCTCGGCACCAAGGAGGATCTGCGCCAGGAGTACGGCGTCGCCGTCGGGACCGTGAACGAGGCGGTCCGGCTCCTGGAGATGCGCGGTGTGGTGTCCGCCAAGCCCGGCCCGGGCGGCGGGCTCTTCGCCCTCCGCACGCCGAGCCACGTGCGCGTCAACCACCTGATCCTCGGGCTGCGCGAGAACGGCGTGGCCAGCGCCCAGTGCCTGGCGGTCCGCGACGCGCTGGAGGAGCCCATCCTCATGGACGCCGCCGTCCACCGCACCGACGAGGACCTGACCGACCTGCGCCGCCTGCTGGAGCGCATGGACGAGCAGCGCGGCGACGCCGCCGGTTTCCTGCGCGCCAACTGGGCCGTGCACCGGCGGATCGCCCAGATCACCCCCAACGCGGTCCTGCGCGTCATCTACACCACGATGCTCGACATGATCGAGAACGAGATCGAGGAAGTCAGCTCCGACGCCCTCTTCACGGCGAGCAAGACCTTCCGCATCCACGTCGCCCTGGTGGACGCGGTCGAGTCCCAGGACCAGGCCCGCGTCCGCCGCGCCGTCCGCCGCCACAGCCCACCCACATCGGTCATCAACTGACCCGGATCCCCCACTCCCGCTCC
>NZ_SMKT01000169.1 GCF_004348735.1 Actinomadura sp. KC06 | reverse complement strand
GTGCAGTCCGGGAGACTTCGCGGGTCGGTCCGGTAGCGAGCTGGTGCGGCAGATCAAAGCGTCCTCGACCAAGTGCATCAATACGCTGTTCGGGCTGAGCGGTCAGGACGCCTACCGCGCGTTCCGTGAAGCTCAGATGGTGACGGTCGCTCATGCGTTGCGCGATGACGCGGTGCACTATCCGGGGGACAGCAGGGGGAGTACGGCTCAGCTGGTGCTGTATCTGCGTGCCGGTTACTACGTCCAGTGGTACAGCCCGTCTACTGTGGGGTCTTACGGCGCGACGCTGAAGGGGATCGTCCGGGCGGGGCTGGACGTGTTCTTCGGGAACCCGAACTCGTCGGTGGTCAGTGATGCGAATGGTGAAGTTCTCGCCGAGGCTGTCACGCTGGTCGACAGTGCGCAGGAGAATGCTCGCTATATCTACGTCATCGAGCGGTTGCTGAACGGCTATAACAGCGCCTATGACAAATACTGGTGGATGCTCAAAGCGGTCAACAATGTTTATGTGATCCTGTTCCGCGGCCACCAGGTGCCCGAGTTCGTGGCCGCGGTGCAAGCCGACCCGAGCGTCCTCGACACGCTCAATTCCTTTGCCGAGGGTCATCTCGATCTGCTCGGCACCAACCGCAGCCACCTGACGTCCAACGCGGGACGTGAACTGGGCCGCTTCCTGCAGCATGTCTCGCTGCAGGCCAAAGTGAGGCCGCTGGCCAAGGGCCTGCTCGGCAAGAGCGGGATGACCGGTAGAACAGCGCCGCTGTGGGTCGGCATCGCCGAGATGACCGACCACTACGACAGGGCCAACTGCGCCTACTACGACACGTGCGATCTGAAGGAGCGGCTGGCGCGGGGCGTCCTGACCGTCCATCACACGTGCAGCGCCGGCATCAGGATCCGCGCGCAGGAGATGACGGCCGAGCAGCTATCCGATACGTGCGCGAGCCTGATGGGACAGGACGCCCACTTCCACAACCTGGTGAAGGACGGGAACCAGCCCGTCGCGAACGACTACAACTCAACGATCGAGGTGTGCGTCTTCGACTCCCGCGCCGACTACCGGACCTACGCGGGCGCGATGTTCGGCATCAACCCCAATACGGGCGGCATGTATCTGGAAGGCGATCCGGCTGCGCCCGGGAATCAGGCCCGGTTCATCGCCTATGAGGCGGAGTGGGTGCGTCCCAGATTCGAGATCCGGAACCTCAACCACGAGTACACGCATTACCTCGACGGCCGATTCAACCTGTACGGCGGCTTCAGGGCCAATATCAGCACACCGACCATATGGTGGATCGAAGGGCTCGCCGAATACGTCTCCTACTCGTACCGGAAGGTCACCTACACCGCGGCGATCGCGGAGGCGGCACAGCACACGTACGCGCTGAGCACGCTGTGGGACACCAACTACAGCCACGACACGTCCCGCGTTTATCTCTGGAGCTACCTCGCGGTCCGCTACATGTTCGAGAAACATCCCGGCGATATCGCCACAGTGCTCGGCTACTACCGCACAGGCAATTGGAACGCCGCCCGGACGTTCCTCACCAGCACCATCGGCACCCGCTACGACGCCGACTGGCAGGTGTGGCTCGCCGCAACCGGCAAGGCCGGAGCCGAAAAGGCCGGAGCCGGTGGTCTCAGGTAGTCACCTTGGCGCCGGTCCGGGAGACGACCTCCTCGACCGTGACGCCGGGGGCGGTCTCGACGAGGGCGAGGCCGGACGGGGTGACGTCCAGGACCGCCAGGTCCGTGATGATCCGGTCGACGCACGCGCGGCCCGTCAGCGGCAGGTCGCACTCCTCGACGATCTTCGGGGTGCCGTCCTTGGCGTTGTGCGTGGTCAGGACGATCACGCGCCGCGCGCCGTGGACCAGGTCCATCGCCCCGCCCATCCCCCTGACCAGCGCCCCGGGGATCATCCAGTTCGCCAGGTCACCGGCCGCCGACACCTGCATGGCGCCCAGGATCGCGGTGTCGATGTGGCCGCCGCGGATCATCCCGAACGACAGCGACGAGTCGAAGTACGACGCGCCCGGCAGGACGGTGACGGTCTCCTTGCCCGCGTTGATCAGGTCCGGGTCGACCTCGTCCTCGCCCGGGTACGGGCCGACGCCGAGGATGCCGTTCTCCGAGTGCAGGACGACGTGCACGCCCGGCGGCACATGGCCGGGGACGAGGGTCGGCAGGCCGATCCCGAGGTTCACGTACGAGCCGTCGGTCAGCTCGCCGGCGGCGCGGGCCGCCATCTCGTCGCGGGACCAGGCCATCAGGCTCGCACCGTCCTCTTCTCGATTCCCTTGTCCGCGGCCTGCTCGGGCGTCAGCTCCACGACCCGCTGGACGAACACGCCCGGCAGATGCACCTCGTCGGGTTCGAGGGCGTCCACCAGCTCCTCGACCTCCGCGACCGTGACGCGTCCCGCCATCGCGGCGAGCGGGTTGAAGTTCCGGGACGCCTTGCCGAACACGAGGTTCCCGTGCCGGTCGCCGCGCCGCGCACGCACCAGCGCGAAGTCGGTGCGGATGCCGCGTTCCAGCACGTACGGCGTGCCGTCGAATTCGCGGACCTCCTTGGGCCGGGACGACACCTCGACGGACTTGTCGGCGCCGTACCGCCACGGCAGGCCGCCTTCGGCGACGGGCGTCCCGACCCCGGCCGGGGTGTAGAAGGCGGGGATGCCGCAGCCGCCCGCGCGGAGCCGCTCCGCGAGCGTGCCCTGCGGGATCAGCTCGACCTCGACCTCGCCGGCCAGGTACTTGCGGGCGAACGTCTTGTTGTCGCCGATGTAGGAGCCGGTCACCCGGACGATCTGCCCCGCCTCCAGCAGGATGCCGAGACCGCCGCCGTCCACGCCGCAGTTGTTCGACACCACGCTGAGCCCGCCGGGTCCGGCCTCGTGCAGCGCCTCGATGAGGACGTTCGGCACGCCGCTCAGCCCGAACCCGCCCACGGCCAGCGACGCCCCGTCCGGAACGTCCGCGACGGCCGCCGCGGCGTTCGTCACCACCTTGTCCATGACGGTATCATCCTGTTCGCCTAGTGAACTTTGCTTCATAAATGTGGATGCAGTGTCGGTGGTCGTCAGGGCGATGTCAACAGGAGGGGTGATGCGGGACGTCGATCCGGTCGGGCCGTTGAAGCGCGGCCTGGAGATCCTGGAGGTCGTCGGGCGCGCCGGGGGGCCGGTCCGCCCGGCCGACCTGGTCGCGGAGACCGGGCTGGCCCGCTCCACCGTCGACCGCGTGCTGAGCACGCTCACCGAGACCGGATACCTGCGCTGGAAGGGCCGCGACGTCGTCGCGACGCCCCGGACGATGGACGTCGGCAACCTCTACCTGTCCGGCCTCGACCCCGAAGGCGTCCTGGCCGGACGGGTCGCGCGGCTCGCCGGCGACCTGGACGAGTCGGTCGTGCTCGCCGTGCCCGACCGGGCCGACGACCGGGACGGCGTCCGCATCGTCGGCCAGTCGCGGCCCCGCGGGTCCCTGGCGATCGTGTTCAAGGTCGGTGATCTGCTGCGATACCCGTTCAACGCGTCCGGGTGGGAGCTGGAGGACGACTTCCTGGAGCCTGGGCTCGTCGCCGTCGCGGTACCCGTCCAGGCGGCCGTGGGGCCGTTCGCGCTGATCGTCGTCAGCCATGCCAGCCGCCACTCGGCCGTGTCCCTGCGGGAGCATGCGCGGTCGTCCCTGATGGCGTGCGTCGCCGAGATGGAGCAGGTCGCGGCCCACCCGCCGCATCCGGACGAGGCGCGGACCCCCGGCGCGAACGGCCACCTGAAGGCGCGGCTGGGAGCGGAGTTCCTCCAGTCACTCGATCGCGGCCTGGCCGTCCTGCACGCCATCGGCACCAGAGCCGAGGGAAGGACGATCTCCGAGGCCGCCGCCCTCACGGGCCAGGCCCGCGCCACCGCCCGCCGCGCGCTCCTGTCGCTGACCGTCCTCGGGTACGCGCGCGAGAGCGGAGGCCGGTTCGCGCTGCTGCCGCGCGTCCTCGACCTCGGATACCGGCAGGTGAGCGGGCTGACGTTCGAGGAGCTGGCCCGCCCGCATCTGCGCGATCTCGTGGCGCGGGTCCACGACTCGGCGTCCGTCGTGGTGCTGGACGGCACGGACATCCGCTACGTCGCCCGCGCCCAGGCGTCCCGGATCATGCGGGTCGAGATCACCGTCGGCACCCGCTTCCCCGCCTACGCCACCGCGATGGGACGCGTCCTGCTGGCCGGGCTGCCGGAGGCCGAGGCGTCCGACCTGATCGTCCGCTCGGACCGGCGGGCCTTCACCGGCCGGACGCTGACCGGCGCCGACGACCTGCGCCGGGAGGTCGCCACGGCGCGCGACGACGGGTACGCCGTCGTCGACCAGGAGCTTGAGACGGGGCTGAGGTCGATCGCGGTCCCGATCCACGCGTCCGGACGGGTGGTCGCCGCGCTCAACATCGCCGCCCCCGCCGCCCGCGAACCGGTCGAGCAGATGCGCGAACGCCTCCTGCCCGAGCTGCGCGCCACCGCCCGCGCCCTGGAAGCCGACGTGGCCGCGTTCACCCGCCACCAGCCCCTTCCCCTCTAACGGCCAGGGCCGTCTCGATGCGCCGGGCGGCGGCGGACAGCGCGCCGACCCAGCCGGGCAGGCGGTCGCGGTCGAACCGGGCGGTCGGCAGCGCGATGGACAGCCCGGCCAGCGGGGCGCCCGACCGGTCCTTGACCGCCACGCCGACGGCGGACAGCCCGGTCTCGGTGAGCTGATCGTTGATGGCGAAGCCCCGGTCGCGGACCAGCGCCAGCTCGCGCCGCAGCCGTCCGAGATCGATCTCGGGCGGATCGCCGTAGCGGGCGGTCACGTCCGCCGGGTCGAGGGCGGCGAGCATGGCCTTGCCGCCCGACGTCCGGTGCGCGGGCAGCGACACGCCCGATCGGTCGCCGACCCGCAGGACCTGGTCGGACTCGGCGGTGACGATGAAGCGCACCTCCGTCCCGGCGAGCACCGCGAGGTTGGCGGACTCGCCGGTGCGCTCCACCAGCGAGCGCAGCGGGCCGGCTGACACCTCGCGCAGCAGCGCGACGGGCGCGCCGGACGGCTCCGCCGGGCGCAGCACCTTTCCCGGGCCGTACCGCCGGTCCGGGCCCTGCTCGGCGAAGTCCCGGTAGACGAGCATCGCCAGCAGCCGGTGCGCGGTCGACGCCGCGACCCCGAGCCGCTCCGCCGCGTCGGTGACCCGCATCGGGCCCTCCTGCTGGAGCAGCGCGGCGAGGCGCAGCGCGTGGTCCACGGAGCTGAGCGCGTACGGCGGCTTATTCCTCATAGAAGAAAGAGCTTATCCGCTATCTGGAAATGTCGGCATTCTGGATGCAGACAGGCAGGCAGACACGCAGGCACGCACCATCCGTCCCCCGTACGAAGGGCTCATCATGACGCTCAGCATCGTCGCGACCGATGCCGACGACCAGCCCGCGCGCACGCCGGAGCTGGAGGCGCTGTACCGCGGCTTCGAGGCCGAGTTGCTCGTCCCGCTGTGGACGGAGATCGGCGACCTGATGCCGCCGTCCCCGCGGTCGAAGGCGCTGCCGCACCTGTGGCGGTGGGACGCGCTGCTGCCGATGGCCGAGCGGGCGGGGGAGCTGGTCCCGGTCGGGCGCGGCGGCGAGCGCCGGGCGATCGCGCTGGCCAATCCCGGACTCGGCGGCAGGCCGTTCGCGACGCCGACGCTGTGGGCCGCGATCCAGTACCTCAACCCGGGCGAGGACGCCCCCGTCCACCGGCACACGCAGAACGCGTTCCGGTTCGTCGTCGAGGGCGAGGGCGTGTGGACGGTCGTCGACGGCGACCCCGTCGCCATGCGCCGCGGCGACTTCCTCCCGCAGGCCGGCTGGCACTGGCACGGCCACCACAACGTCTCCGACCGTCCGATGGCGTGGATCGACGGGCTCGACATCCCGTTCCAGTACTTCGCCGACTCGACGTTCTTCGAGCTCGGCCCGGACGAGGTCGAGACCCGCGACGCCCCCGAACGGTCACGGTCGGAACGGCTGTGGGGTCACCCGGGTCTCCGTCCGCTCACCCATCTGGAGCCCACTCCGGCGACGCCGCTGCTGGCCTACCGGTGGGAGCACACCGACCGCGCGCTGTCCGAGCAGCTCGCGCTGGAGGCGGACGGGCACCGGGCGACGGTGGAGCCGGGGCACGCCGCCGTCCGGTACACCAACCCCACCACCGGCGGCGACGTGATGCCGACCCTGCGCACCGAGTTCCACCGGTTGGCGCCCGGCACGGCGACGGCGGCGTCCCGCGAGGTCGGCTCGTCCGTCTACCAGGTGTTCGACGGCACCGGGCAGGTCACGGTCGGGGACCACGGCTGGACGGTGGAGCGCGGCGACCTGTTCGTCGTCCCTTCGTGGCAGCCGATGGCGCTCGCGACCGAGCACGGCCTGGACCTCTTCCGGTTCAGCGACACCCCGATCTTCGAGCGGCTGCACCAGCACCGCGCCCACACCGACCAGGAGAATGCGTAGTGAAGCTCGCCACCATCCGCACGGACGGCGGAACCCGCGCCGCCCGCCTCACCCCTGACGGCGCCGTCCTCCTCGACGACCCCGACGTCGGCAGGCTGCTCGGACGCGACGGCTGGGCCGGTGCGGCGGCGTCCGCGCAAGGGGAGGCCCGTCCTGTGGACGACGCCGATCTCGCGCCCGTGGTGCCCCGTCCGGGCAAGATCCTCTGCGTCGGGCTCAACTACCGCGCCCACATCCTGGAGATGGGACGGGACCTGCCCGAGCATCCGACGCTGTTCGCCAAGTTCGCCGAGGCGCTCATCGGCCCGCGGGACGCCGTCCAGCTCGCGCCCGAGTCGTCCGCCGTCGACTGGGAGGCGGAGCTGGCGCTGGTCATCGGCCGGACGGTCCGGCGCGCGTCGGAGGAGGAGGCCGCGGTCGCGATCGCCGGATTCACCGTCATGAACGACGTCACCATGCGCGACTGGCAGTTCCGCACCAAGGAATGGCTCCAGGGCAAGACGTTCGAGGGGACGACGCCGCTCGGGCCCGTCCTGGTCACGCCGGACGAGCTGCCCGGCGGCGTCCGTCCCGCGCTGACGATGACCTGCCGCGTGGACGGCGCCGTGACGCAGAAGGCCGACACGTCCGACCTGGTGTTCGATCCGGTGGCGCTGGTGCGGTACGCGTCCACGATCCTCACGCTGCGGCCGGGCGACGTCATCGCGACCGGCACGCCCGGCGGCGTCGGCCACGCCCGCAAACCGCCCCGCTACCTGACGGACGGCACGACCGTGGTCACGGAGATCGAGGGCATCGGCCGCCTGGAGAACACGGCGAGGACGCCATGAGCGGCGCCCGAACCTGGATGGACGACGGCACCGCGCTGTTCCTGGACGCCGTCGACCGCCTCACCGACGACGAGTTCTCCGCGCCGACCGCCCTGGACGGCTGGACGCGACGCCATGTCATCGCCCACGTCCACGGCAACGCCGAGGCGCTCCGCAGGCTGCTGACCTGGGCCGCGACCGGCGTGGAGAACCGGATGTACGCCGACGCCGACCAGCGCGCCAGGGAGATCGAGGAGCTGTCGGCGCTGCCTGCGAGCGAGCTGCGCACGCTCGTCCACGGCTCCGCGAAGGCCCTGGCCGCCGACATGGACGCCCTCCCGCAGGACGCCTGGGACGCCCTCGTGATCACCGCGCAGGGACGGACCGTCCCCGCCCGGGAGATCCCGTTCATGCGCGCCCGCGAGGTGTGCGTCCACGCCGTCGACCTGGACCATGGCGTGACCTTCGCCGACCTGCCCGCCGACTTCAACACCGCCCTGGCCGTAGAGGCCGTGACCAGGCACGCGGGCCAGGGACAGGCCGCCGGTAACGGGCAGGCCGCCGCGCTGGCCGCGTGGCTGACCGGACGCGCCGACCGCCCGCCCGCGCTCGGCCCCTGGCTCTGAAGGTCTGAAGGTCTGAAGGGAAGCCGCATGAACTCAGCATCCGATCCCGTCGATGTCGTCGTGGCCGGAGGCGGCATCGGAGGGCTGTCCACGGCCTACGCGCTGGCGCGCTCCGGGCGCTCGGTCCGCGTCCTCGAACGGGAGCCGGAGTTCGCCGAGGTCGGCGCCGGTCTCCAGATGGCGCCGAACGCCACCCGCGTCCTGGCGGACTGGGGCCTGCTCGACGAGGTCCTCGACGCCGGGGTGGCCCCGCGCCGGCTGCTGTTCAGGGACGTCCTGGACGGCGGCGACCTGACCCATCTGGACCTCGATGACGGGTTCGTCCGCCGCTATGGCGCGCCGTACGTCGTCATCCACCGCAGCGACCTGCTCGCGATCCTGACCCGCGCGTGCGAGCGCGCCGGTGTGACGCTGGTCGCGGACTGCGACGTCCGGGACGTCACCAATGAGCCGGACGGCGTGACCGTCCACAGCAGCCTGGGCGATCACCACGGGCGGCTCGCCGTCGCCGCGGACGGGCTCCGCTCCACCCTCCGCGCCAAGTTCAGCGACGACGAGCCCATCTGCTCCGGCTACGTCGCCTACCGAGGCGCGTTCCCCGTGGCGGACCTCGACACCCGCCTCGGCCAGGACGCCCTCCAGGACGTCGTCTGCTACATCGGCCCCGGCTGCCACCTGGTGCAGTACCCGCTCCGCCGAGGCGAGATCTTCAACACCGTCGCCGTCTTCCAATCCCCCGCCTACCAGCGCGGAGAGGAGGACTGGGGCGGCCCGGACGAACTCGACGCGGCCTTCTCCGGGGCCTGCCGGGAGGTGCGCGACGGCCTCGGCTCCCTGTGGCGCGACCGCCGCTGGGCGATGTACGACCGGCTGCCGATCCCGAACTGGGTGGACGGACGGCTCGTCCTGACCGGCGACGCCGCGCACCCCATGCTGCAGTACCTGGCGCAGGGCGCCTGCCAGGCGATCGAGGACGCCGCCTGCCTCGCCGCCGAGCTGGGCGGCGCGGCCCCGCCCGACTGGGGCGGCGCGGTCAAGCGGTACGAGGCCGAACGCACCGGGCGGACCGCCCGCGTCCAGGCCAACGCGCGGCTCTGGGGCGACATCTGGCACGTGGACGGCGTCGCCAGGCTGCTCCGCAACGAGCTGTTCCGGCAGCGCGACCCCCGCGACCCCCGGCACATCGACTGGCTCTACGCCTGACGCCTCTTGACCTCAAGTCGACTTGACGTCCGAGACTGACGACCATGAGCGCAACGGAGATCGACGCACGAGCACGCGAGACCGAGATCGACGCCATCAAGCAGATCGTCGCCGTGGTCGAACACGCGCAGAACAACGAGCTCCCCGACGAGTTCCTCGGCCTGTTCCGGTCCGACGCGATCTGGACGACGGGCGCCGGGAAGCGCCTCTACGGCCTCGATGAGATCTCGGCGTTCACGCGCCAGGTGCTCCCCGGCGGGATGCGGGGCATGACGGTGACGTTCGAGCTGGAGCACGTGCTGTTCATCCGTCCGGACGTCGCCGCCGTCAAGGTGCGGCAGATCTATCAGACCCCCGACGGGCCGGACGTGGGCACCCCGCTGTGGGTCATGACGAAGGAGGACGGGCAATGGCGCCTGACCGCCTGCCAGAACACGGGCGTCCCCGACGAAGAGGCGGGGTCGGCGACTCGTCCGATCTTCGGCTCCGGTGAGTGAGGCGGAAAAGATGTGGGGCCCCCGGCGAACCGGGAGCCCCACATGAGCGGAGAGAGTTCAGCCCACTTCAGGATGGGATCGTGCTTCAGCCCTGCTTCAGGGTCGCGCCCTGAGCCTGCAGTGCCTCGTCCAGAGGCTGGAAGAACGACTCGAAGCCACCGGCGTTGCAGTTCTGGCTGCTGATGCCGGAGGTGATGGCGATGGCGACGTTGCCGCCCTGGAGCGAGCCGCCGCTGTCACCGGGCTGGGCGCAGGCGCTGGTCGCGACGAGCTGCGTGACAGCACCCTGCTGGTAGTTGACGGTCCGGTCGTAGCCGCGGATGGTCCCGGACGTCGTGCCCGTGGTGGAGCCCTTCTTCTGGATCTGCGTGCCGACCGCCGGACGGCCGACCTCGGTGAGGTTGGCGTTCGTCAGCTGCACCTGTCCGGCGCTGCGGAGCGTCCCGTAGTCGTTGCCGGGGAAGCTGCTGAGCTGCCGGGTGCCGACCGTCTGGCCGCCGGAGGTCCAGGTGGCGCCGATGGCGGTGCAGTGGCCTGCGGTCATGACGTACTCGGTGCCGCCCGCGGTGCCGATCGCCGACACCGAGCAGCGCGAGCCGCTGGTGTGGATCGCGTCGCCGGGGCCGAGCGCCAGCTGCGGCGACCCGTCCACGCGCTGGATCCGGACGGTCTCGCTCATCGCCTTGGCGCGCTTCACGAACGCCTTGGTGGCGGCGTCGTTGTCGGCCTTCGGGACGGTGACGACCACGGAGTTGGTCATGACGTCGACGCCCCAGGTCAGACCCGTGACGGCGGGGGTGCCGGCGTGCCGGTCGAGGTTGGTCTTGGCGGCCGTCAGCGGCTTGATGCCGTGCTTGACGATGCGGGGCTTGGCGCCCGCGGCCTTGACCTGCTCGGCGGCGGCGGCGTTGGTGACGTTGATGACGAGGTTGCCCGCGCCGTCGACGTAGGAGCCCGCGTGCTGGGAGCCGAGCCGGCCTTGCACCTTGTTGGCCAGCGCCACCTGCGGGAGGTGAGCGAGCTTGACGACGTTCGTGTTCGCGGGGGTGGCCTGGGCCGTCGCGGGGACGGCTCCGAGCGCGGGGAGCGTGATCAGCGCCGCGGCACTCAAAAGTGGGGGTACCACGCGTTTGAGGTGCGATCCACGGTTCACTCTGGTCCACCTTTCACCGCCGTTTCGCCTGTAGGCGAAGGCGGCATCTCGGGGGTTGGCGGGGGGCAGGCGCCTCCGTCACGTGAATGGCTGGTATGACCCGTGTGACAAAGGCGTTGCGTGGCAGCAACGTACTTCGATGAGGTGTCAACAACCAGATTTCAAGCCGTAACTGAAATTTCAGTACGTCCTGAAATGGCCACGACCTGGGATTGCCGCCCCGGCGCCGCTCAGCCGCCGACGCGTGCGGCGAGGCGCGGGAACAGGCGCAGGGCGTTGCCCCGGGTGATGGCCCGATGCGCTCGTCCGTTCAGGCCGGGGTCGCGGTCGAATTCGGCCGTGTTGATGGCGACCTCCCGCGCCGAGTTGGCGGGCCAGTCGGTGCCGAACAGCACGCGGTCCGCGCCGACCGCGCCGAGCAGGGACGGCGTGGCGTACGGCGACGTCGGCAGCGCCGTGTCGTAGTGGAAGCGGCGCAGCGCGGGACGGATCTTGGCGGGGTCGGGGCCACCGTCCTCCCGGCCCCAGCGCTCGGCGCGTCCGGCCATGTACGGCAGGAACCCGCCGCCGTGGGACAGGATGATCGACACGTGCGGGTAGCGCTCCAGCGTCCCGGCGGCGATGAGGCTGAGCGCGGTGCGGGTGGTGTCGAGCAGGAAGTCGCCGAGCCAGTCGCCGACGTTCGGCACCTCCACGATGCCCTTCGGCGCGACCGGATGGGTGAACACGACCGCCCGCCGCCGGTTCAGCTCGGCGAACAGCGGCTCGAACATCCGGTCGCCGAGGTAGCGCCCGTCGGCCGAGGTGTTGAGGAGGACGCCGTCTGCGCCGAGCTCGTCCAGGGCGTGGGCGGCCTGCCGGAGGGCGAGGTCCGGGTGGAGCATCGCCACGTTGGCGAAGAAGCCGAACCGGGTGGGATTGCCGCGCACCAGCTCGGCCAGCGACTCGTTGCACACCTGCACGCCCGAGACGGCGACCTTGCGGTCCTTGAACACCTCGGCCGGGGCGGGCGCGGACGCGACTCCCACGGCGATGCCGTTGGCGTCCATGGTCCGCAGGGTCTCCTTGAGGCTCCACTGCGACCAGCTGGGGCCGCCGGTCGGCGGGATCATGCCCAGGTCGACCAGCCATTGCCGCATCTTGGGCGGGACGGCGTGGTGGTGGACGTCGATCCTGCCGCGGGCGGGCCGCCGATCGCCGGCGGCGGCCCCGGCCGCGGGCACGGCCGCCGGTACGGCGGCCAGGGCGGCGGTGAGGCCGGACACCTGCAGTGCACGTCGGCGGGTCATCTCGGGCATGCGCGTCTCCTGTCGGTCGTTGTGGCGCCGCCCACTTCAGACCTCACGAGAAAGTCTCAGATGAGACTATATCAGATGGGCCTACGATGGGCCCCATGCTCGATGACCTGGTCGCACGGATCCTGGCCGAGGACGGCGACGCCGCCCTCCGGCACGTCGGGCTCGGCATGCTGCTGGCCACCGCGCACAACCAGAGCCGGGAGGTCATGAACGACGGGCTGCGCCCGCTCGACGTCGACGTCCGCGGGCTCTCCATGCTGCTCGCCCTGGAGCTGTACGGGCCGTCCAGCCAGCGGCGCCTCATCGACCTGTCGGGCATCGACAAGTCCACGATGGTGCGGATCATCGACGAGCTGGAGGACGCCGGCCTCGTCCGCCGCGAACGGGCCCCCCAGGACCGCCGCGCCTACTCGATCACCCTGACCCCCGCCGGGGAACGGACGCTGGCGGGCGCCCGCCGCGTCGCCACCGACGTCGGCGACCGCCTGTTCGGCTGGCTCCGCCAGGACGACCGCGCCCACCTCGTCGCCCTCCTGACCCGACTGGCCGAGCACACCGCCAAATACCCCAAAAGAAATGGTTAAACGAGTATTGATCTCGGTTTGGGGTTCTTCTTCCGAAGGGAATTGGTGAATGAAGCTGCGCTCGATTTAGGGAGGTTCGATGACGGCCAGGATGACCCATGGTTCTGCATCGGTTCCGGCCGGGGAGCGGCACCGGACGTCCGGGTGGCTGACGTTCGCCGGCACTCTCGCCCTGGTGGTGGGCGCGTTCAACGTCATCGACGGTCTGGTCGCCCTGTTCAAGGACGACTATTACCTGGTCGGCCAGAACCAGATCCTCGTGTTCGACTACACCGCCTGGGGGTGGATCTGGCTGGTGATGGGCATCATCCAGATCGGCATCGGCGCGGGCATCATGGCCGGCAAGATGTGGGCCCGGGCCGCCGGGGTCGTGCTCGCCGTCCTCGCCGCGATCGGGCATCTCGCCTTTCTCCAGGCGTTCCCGCTCTGGTCGGTGCTCACCATCGCGCTGTGCGTCCTGCTGATCTACGCGCTCTGCGCGCCCCCCGCCGGCGCCACCGGCAAATGACCGGGCGAACCTCTGGCCATTCTGAAATCCATGGTCATGGCAATTCGGTGATCTGAGTCAGGGGTTGGTGAGGCGTTCTTCCAGCAGAGCCTGTTGGGCCGGGTTGGTGGTGAGGGCCAGGGCCTGCTGGTCGGCGGCTTGCGCGGCCTCTGGCCGGTCCAGAGCGCGGAGGAATTCGGCCCGGGTGGCGTGGTAGAGCGGGTAGCGCTCCAGGGTCTTGCGGTCGGCGGGGGTGAGGGCGTCCAGATCGGCGAGCGCGTTGCGGGCGCCGCCGCGGGGACCGGCGTGGTGGCGCAGGGCGATGGCGCGCTGGAGCCGATGGACGGGTGACGGCGACAGCGCCAGCAGCATGTCGTAGAGGACGACGATCTGCGGCCAGTCGGTGTCCGTCCAGGTGGGGGCCTCGGCATGGCAGGCGACGATGGCGGCCTGCAGCTGGTAGGGGCCCGGGCGGCGCAGCGCGGCGGCGCGTTCGATGAGGTGGGTCGCCTCGGTGATGGCGTCGTGGTCCCAGAGGCCGCGGTCCTGGTCGCGGAGCGGGACGAGCCGCCCGTCCGCGGTGAAGCGAGCGCTGGTGCGGGCCTGGTGCAGGCGGATGAGCGCCAGCAGGCCGAGCACCTCGGGCTGCTTCGGCAGGAGCCACGCGAGCTGCGCGGTGAGCCATTCCGCGTCGTCGGCGAGGTCCCTGGCGTGCGGACGGTCCCCGGCACTCGACAGGTAGCCCTCGTTGAACAGCAGGTAGATGACGGCCAGCACCTGGTTCACACGGTCGGGCAGGTCGGCGCCGGCCGGTATCCGGTACGGGATGCCCGCCTCGCTGATCTTCCGTTTGGCGCGGGTGATGCGCTGCCCCACGGTCGGCTCCGGGACGAGGAAGGCCGCCGCGATCTGCGCGGTCGTCAGCCCGCACACCGCCCGTAGCGTCAGCGCGATCTGCGCGGCCCGCGGCAGCGCGGGATGGCAGCAGGTGAAGATCAGCTTGAGCCGGTCGTCGGGCTCGGACGGCACCGGCCAGCGCATCCGGGCCAGCTTGTCGCGGTAGAGCTCCTGGCGGCGCAGTACGTCCAGGCCGCGGCGGCGGGCGACGGTCAGCAGCCACGCGTCGGGATGCTCGGGGACGCCGTCGTCCGGCCAGCGCTGCAGCGCGGTCTCGACGGCGTCCTGCACGACGTCCTCGGCGGCGGCGAAGTCGCCCAGCACCCGCACCAGGCACGCCGTCAGCCGGCCCGCGTGCTCGCGCACCACGCGGGCCAGCTCGGCGTGCACGTGCTCCTGTGGAGCGTCCGTCATGTGAGCGGGCGGATCTCGACGATCGGGCAGGCGGGCCAGGTCCGCGCCACCGCCAGCGCCTCGTCCAGGTCGGCGACCTCGATCTCGGCGTAGCCGGACACGACCTCCTTGCCCTCCACGAACGGGCCGTCGGTGACCAGCGCGTCGCCGCCGGTCAGCCGAACCGTGGTCGCCGTCTCGGCGGGGCGCAGGTGCGCGTGGTGCGTGATCACGGCCGAGTGCTCGGCGAACCAGCGCCCGACCGCCTCGAACGCCGCCTCCCGCGCGGCCTCGTCCATCGACTCCAGCTCGCGGGCGAACTCCTCGGTCTCCACGAACAGCAGGACGTACTTCATCTTCCGCTCCTTCCCGCAAACGGCCTGGTGGACGCTACTCGGCGGGCAGCGGGCAGTACAGGTCGACGCCGTTGCCGTCCGGGTCGAGGACGACGGCGTACCGCATCCCCCAGAAGGCGTCCCACGGCTCCTGGGCGCCGGTGTACCCGGCCTCGGTCAGCTCCGCGTACTTGGCGTCGACGGCGGCCGGGTCGGCGCACTCGAACGCCAGGTAGGTGCGGGGGTCGCCGGTCGGACGGCTCCACCCGTCCCGTAGCGTGCCGCCGCGGAACTTCTCGGTGTCGAGCATGAGGTGCAGCCCGTTCGGCAGGTCGCAGCCCGCGTGGTCGGGGTACTGCGCGTCGACCTTGAACTCCAGCCCGAGCCGGGCGTAGAAGTCGATCGCGGCCTGGATGTCGGAGACCACGATGTCGATGACGTTCAGCGTCGGGTTCATGACCCGCTCCTCTCGGTGCCACCGGACGCGTCCGCGTCCGGGAGTGTGCGTCTTCACCCCCTAGACGATCGGGCGGCGGCCGGATCCGACATCGTCCGGCACGGATTCCGCGGTGGGGTAGAGTTTGATCGTCACGGACAGTGATCGTGACCTTACGGATCGGGCCGGGTGACGCCGAGGAGGGGCATTGGCCGGATATCGCATCTACCTCGTCGACGGCGCGCGGCGGGACCTGTCGGCCGACAGGTGCAGGCACGCCGGCTCCCGCTACATCTTCGAGCGGGAGAGCGCGTCCGGGGGGTGGCAGACCGTCCACGAGGTTGCCGTGGTCGATGTCGCCCAGCTTCAGGACGGCGTCCCCAACGCGGACCACGAGCCCGGCCCGCGGGCGGACGCGGGTCAGGCGGGGGTGAGGGACGGCAGCGCGAACAGGCCCGACAGCCGCGTCAGCGCCTCCGGGACGGCCCAGTAGTACACCCAGGTCCCGCGCCGCTCGCCCTCGATCAGCCCGGCCTGGCGCAGCACCTTCAGATGGTGGGAGATCGTCGGCGCGGTCAGCTCGAACGCGCCGGTCAGGTCGCACACGCACGCCTCACCGCCGTCCATCGAGGCGATCATGTTGAGCAGCCGCAGCCGGACGGGATCGGCCAGCGCCTTGAACACCGCCGCCAGCGCGGCCGCCTCCGCCTCGGTCAGCGCCGTGCTGCTCAGCGGCGGGCAGCACACCCGCTCGACGGCGTCCATGCACTCGCTCTGATTCGACACCCCTCTAATTTGACATCCATCTATCCAGGATGCAAACTGGCGCCTGATTAGACGAACGTCGAAACAGTGTCGAGCGGACCGAGGAGCCATCGTGACCGACACCACCGGGGCGAGCTGCTGCGGCGTCAACGCCTGCTGCACCGGCGCCGAGCAGGCGGTCGACCCCGCGAGCACCGTCGAGCGGGCCAAGACCGAGGCGGGCTGCGCCTGCCTCACCGAACAGGACGGCGACGGCAGCGGGCAGGACGCGCTGCCGGTCGTGGTGATCGGCGCGGGTCCGGTGGGCCTGGCCGCCGCCGCGCACCTCGCCGAACGCGGCCAGGACTTCCTCGTCCTGGAGGCCGGGGCGCGTGCCGGCGCCGCGATCTCCGAGTGGGGGCACGTCCGGCTGTTCTCGCCCTGGCGGTACAACACCGACGCCGCCGCCCGCCGCCTGCTGGAGCCCACGGGCTGGACGCCGCCGCCCGCCGATCAGCTGCCCACCGGCGCCGAGCTCGTCCGCGACTACCTCGCCCCGCTCGCCCGCGTGCCCGCGCTGGCCGGACGGATCCGCACCGGCACCCGCGTGGCCGCCGTCGCCCGCCAGGGCGTGGACGTCACCCGCACCATCGGCCGCGACGAGCGCCCCCTGCTCGTCCGCGCCACCGGCCCGGACGGGAAGGCCCGCGACATCGCCGCCCGCGCCGTCATCGACGCGTCCGGGACCTGGGGCATCGCGAACCCGCTGGGCCACTCCGGCCTGCCCGCCCCCGGCGAGGACGCCGCCGCGCCCCACCTGACCGGGCCGCTGCCCGACGTCCTCGGCCGCGACCGCGACCGCTTCGCCGGACGGCACACCCTCGTCGTCGGAATGGGCCACTCGGCCGCCAACACCCTGCTCGCCCTCGCCGAACTCGCCGCCGCCGAGCCCGGCACCCGCATCACCTGGGCGGTGCGCGGCGCGTCCGTCGCCCGGCTCTACGGGGGCGGCGACGCCGACGGCCTCCCGGCCCGGGGAGCGCTCGGCACCCGGCTCAAGCAGGCCGTCGAGGCCGGCGCGATCACCCTGGTGCGCGGCTTCACCATCACCGGTTTCGAGGCTCCGGCCGCCGACGAGCCCGCCCGGGAGCGCGTCCGGGTCGTTGGACGGACGCCGGACGGCGAGCACGTCGTCGCGGCCGACACCGTGGTCGCCGCCACCGGGTTCCGGCCCGACCTGGACATGCTCCGCGAAGTCCGCCTCGACCTCGACCCCGCCACCGAGGCGCCGACGAAGCTCGCCCCGCTGATCGACCCCAATTTCCATTCCTGCGGGACCGTCCCGCCGCACGGCGAACGCCACCTCGCCCAGCCCGAGAGCGGCTTCTACCTGGCCGGGATGAAGAGCTACGGCCGCGCGCCCACCTTCCTCATGGCGACCGGCTACGAGCAGGTCCGCTCGATCGTGGCCGCGCTCGCCGGGGACCGTGAGGCCGCCGACGCCGTCCAGCTCGACCTGCCCGAGACGGGCGTGTGCTCCACCGACCTGGTCACCGACGACCTCCTGCCCGGTTCGTCCGCCGGTTCGTCCGCTGGCTCGTCCGCTGGTCAGGACGGCTCCTGCTGCGGTGCTGCGCCGTCCGAACCGCTTAGCATCGGAATCGGCGCTCCCGCCGGGGTCGGCTTCGCGACAGGTTTCGTGCACGGCCTCTCCGGCGAGACCGGACGCCGCGACGCCTGACCGTCCCCGAGCAGCGAAGACCGTATGACCTGTGGAACTCCCGCGTCGGCGGCGGCGGCGGACACCGCCGCCGGCGCCGACGGCTCCGTCTCCCGCGTTCCGCTGGTCGCGCTGTGCGTCACCGAGATCACCAGCTGGGGCGTGCTGTACTACGCCTTCGCCGTCCTGGCCCCGGAGATCACCCGCGACACCGGCTGGTCCACCGGCGCGATCACCGCCGCGTTCTCCGCCGCGCTGATCGTCGCCGCGCTGGGCGGCATCCCCGCCGGACGCCTGCTGGACCGCCGCGGACCGCGCGCCCTGATGACCGGCGGGTCGGTGCTCGCCGTCGTGGCGGTCCTCGCGCTGGCGGCGGCCCCGAACCTGGCCTGGTTCGTCGCGGCCTGGCTGCTGGCCGGGATCGCGATGACGGCCGTCCTCTATCAGCCCGCCTTCGCCGCCCTCACCCGCTACTACGCCCCGCGCCACGTCGCCGCGCTCACCACCCTCACGCTGGTCGCCGGGCTGTCGAGCACCGTGTTCGCGCCGCTCACCGACGCGCTGTCGGCCCACCTCTCGTGGCGCGGCGTCTACCTGGTGCTGGCGGTGGTGCTGGCGGTCGTCACCGTCCCGCTGCACCTGCTCGCCCTGCGCCGCCCCTGGCCC
>NZ_SMKT01000168.1 GCF_004348735.1 Actinomadura sp. KC06 | reverse complement strand
TAGCCTCGGGTGCGGGGTTGTTGGGGCCGGGCTGTGTGCCCGCTCGGAGCTGGGGTTTTCCGGGGCTTGCCATGGGCAGGTCCCTGACCGTTGCGATTAGGCGTCTTCAACGGGGGCAGGGGGTTTCGGAGATGACCTCGGGGTGGTACGGATCCGGCGGCATGGACCCGTTCGAGGAGATGCTCGCCCGGTTCTTCGGCGCGCGGGCGCAGCGGCGGCCGATGGAGCGGATCAGCATCGCGCGGCTGATGAGCGAGCCCGCGCGGGAGCTGGTGCGGGACGCGGCGGCGCAGGCGGCGGAGTGGGGCAGCGACGATCTGGACACCGATCATCTGCTGTGGGCGGCGACGCGGCAGCAGGGCACGCGGCAGTGGATGGCGCGGGCGGGCGCCGACCCGGACAAGATCAAAGGGGAGATCGAAGAGCATGCGCGGCGGGGTGAGCCGCGAGACGTCCCGCCGGAGCTGACCCCGTCGGCTAAGCGGGCGCTGCTGGATTCGCATCAGGTTTCGCGGGCGCTTGGGTCGTCCTATATCGGGCCTGAGCATCTGCTTTTCGCGCTGGCGCTGGATCGCGGGTCCAGTGCGGGGCGCATTCTTGATCATGAGCATGTGACGCCCGACACGCTGCAGCAGGCGGCGACCGGCGGGCAGCAGCCGCCGAGCGGGCCCGGCGGCGGGCAGGCGTCCGACACGCCGACGCTGGACGAGTTCGGACGCGACCTGACCGCCCTCGCCCGGGAGGGCCGCATCGACCCGGTGATCGGGCGCGAGGACGAGATCGAGGAGACCGTCGAGGTCCTGTCGCGGCGCACCAAGAACAATCCGGTGCTGATCGGCGATCCGGGCGTCGGGAAGACCGCGATCGCCGAGGGTCTCGCGCAAAGGATCGTGGACGATGACGTGCCGGAGACGCTGCGCGGGAAGCGGATCGTCCAGCTGGACCTCGGCGGGATCGTCGCGGGAACGCGGTACCGGGGCGACTTCGAGGAGCGGCTGAAGAAGGTCGTGGACGAGATCCGCGAGCACAGCGACGACCTCGTGGTGTTCATCGACGAGATCCACACGATCGTGGGCGCGGGCGGCGCGGAGGGCGCCATGTCCGCGGGGAACATGCTGAAGCCGCCGCTGTCGCGGGGCGAGCTGCACGTCGTCGGGGCGACGACCATCGACGAGTACCGCCGCAACATCGAGAAGGACGCGGCGCTGGAGCGCAGGTTCCAGCCGATCCTGGTGCCGGAGCCGAGCCCGGACGACAGCATCGAGATCCTGCGCGGGCTGCGCGACCGGTACGAGGCTCACCACCAGGTGCGGTTCACCGACGAGGCGCTTCTCGCGGCCGTTGATCTGTCGAGCCGGTATCTGACCGATCGGTTCCTGCCGGACAAGGCGATCGACCTGATCGACCAGGCGGGCGCGCGGGTCCGGCTGCGGTCCGGGACGCGGGACGGCGGCCGCCGCGAGATGGAGCGGCGGCTCGACCGGCGACGCCGGGAGAAGGACCAGGCCGTCGCGGACGAGGACTACGAGAAGGCGTCCGAGCTGCGCGACGAGATCGTCCGGCTGGAGAAGGACCTGGCGGAGACGCGCGACGACAACGGGCCGACGACCGTCCCCGAGGTCACCACGGAGGACATCGCCGAGGTCGTGTCGCGGATCTCCGGCGTGCCCGTCACGCAGCTGACGCAGGCGGAGCGCGAGCGGCTGACCCGGCTGGAGGAGCACCTGCACCAGCGGGTGATCGGGCAGGAGGACGCGGTGGCGGCGGTGGCGCGGGCCGTCCGGCGGTCCCGGGCCGGGATGGGCGATCCGGACCGTCCGATCGGCGGGTTCCTGTTCCTCGGGCCGACCGGCGTCGGGAAGACGGAGCTGGCGAAGGCGCTGGCGGAGGCGCTGTTCGGCAGCCGCGACCGGCTGATCCGGTTCGACATGAGCGAGTTCCAGGAGCGGCACACGGTGAGCCGGCTGATGGGCGCGCCGCCCGGGTACGTCGGCTACGAGGAGGCGGGGCAGCTGACCGACGCCGTCCGGCGGCAGCATTACGCGGTGATCCTGCTGGACGAGATCGAGAAGGCGCACCAGGACGTGTTCAACGTCCTGCTGCAACTGCTGGACGACGGGCGGCTGACGGACGCGCAGGGCCGCACGGTCGACTTCCGCAACACCGTGGTGATCATGACCAGCAACCTCGGCTCGGAGCTGATCACCGGGCGGACGGAGGTCGGGTTCGGCACGCCGGGCGGCGACCCCGACGGTCCCGGTTCCGCGCTCAGCGACCGGATCATGCGGCGGCTGCGCGAGTCGTTCCGGCCCGAGTTCCTCAACCGGATCGACGAGATCATCGTGTTCCAGCGGCTGGAGGAGGGCCAGCTCCGGCAGATCACCGACCTGCTGCTGGACGAGACGCGCCGCCGCCTCCGCGCGCAGGACGTCGACGTGTCCTTCACCACCGAGGCGGTGGACTGGCTGGCGCGGCGCGGCTACCAGCCCGAGTTCGGCGCCCGGCCGCTGCGCCGGACGATCCAGCGGCAGGTGGACGACCGGCTCTCCGACCTCCTGCTCGCCGGCGATCTGCGGCACGGCAGCCACGTCGAGGTCTCCGCCGTGGGCGACGGGCTCGACTTCCACGTCACCACGAAGGAACCGGCGACGTAGGCTGGCGCGATGACATCTCCGCTGACGGGCGCGCTGCAGCTTCCCGACGGGGTGTGGGTCAGGGGGCGGGGGCTGCGCAATCCTCTGCCGGACGGGCCCGCGCCCGACTTCGGGCTATACCTGGGCTCGGGGCGTCTTCGCCGACGGCATGAGGCGGCGCTGAGCTGGCCCGCCGCCTGGATCGAATGGCCCGACTTCCTGCTGCCTCGCGACCGGGACGCGGCCGTCCGGGACATCCGCGCCCTGCACGAGCGGGCCCGTTCCGGTGCGGCGGTCGAGGTCGCCTGCGGAGGCGGCGTCGGACGCACCGGAACGGTCATCGCGTGCTTGGCCGTCCTGTCCGGGGTGGAGCCGTCCGAAGCCGTCGCTTGGGCGCGCGAGCATCACCATCCGCGGGCCGTCGAGACCCCGTGGCAGCGCCGGTGGGTGGCCGCCTTCCCGGCTACGGCCAGTCGCTGAGGATCAGTTTCGCGGCGTGTTCGCCGATCATCATGCTCGGCGCGTTGGTGTTCCCGCCCGTGATGGACGGCATGATCGACGCGTCCGCGACCCGCAGGCCCTCGATGCCGCGGACCCGCAGCGCCGGGTCGACCACGGCCCGCTCGTCCGCGCCCATCCGGCAGGTGCCGACCGGGTGGTAGACGGTCGTCGCGCGGTTCGGCAGCTCCTTGGCCAGCGCGGCCCGGTCCGGGAAGCCAGGGCCCGGTGACAGCTCCTCCTTGACGTCGCCGGCGATGGTCTTGTTGGCCATCACGTCGCGGACGAGTTCGATGCCGTCCAGCAGCAGGCGCGCGTCGTCGGGGTCGGTGAGGTAGGCCGGGTCGATGAGGGGCGCGGCGGACGGGTCGGCGGACGCCAGCCGCAGCGTCCCGCGGCTCTTCGGGTAGATCAGCGTCGGCATGATCGTGAGGGCGGAGCGCTTGTCCACCTTGTGCCGGACGGGCGCGTCCTGGTTCGGGAACGGATACGACCACGGCAGCGCGTGAAGCTGCAGGTCAGGGACGTCGCCGGAGCCGGCCTGCCCGGTGCGGACGAAGCCGACCGCCTCGAACACGCTGCGCGCGACCCACGTCCCGCCCTTCGTCCACTCCCGGACGACGCCGGACGCGAAGTACGGCGCGGTGCCCCGGTGGCGGGCCGTGTCCATGACGTACGTCATCGGGACGAACATGTGGTCGTGCAGGTTGTCCCCGACGGGCAGGTCGGCGTGCACGTCGATGCCGTGTTCCCGCAGGTGCGCGGCCGGTCCGACGCCGGACAGCATCAGAAGTTGCGGCGAGCCGAACGTCCCCGCCGCCAGGATCACCTCGCGGGACGCGCGCACGGTCCCGCGCCCCTTCTTCGTGACGACGTCGATCCCGGTGGCCCGCCCGTCGCGGACGATCACGCGCTCCACCGTCGCGCCCGTCACGACCGTCAGGTTCGGCAGGCCGTGATCGTCGAGGTATCCGACGGACGAGCTGTACCGCAGCCCCTCGTGCACGCTCTGCTGGAAGATCCCCGCGCCGTCCTGGACCTCGCCGTTGTAGTCGTCGTTCCGCTTCACGCCCGCCGTCTCGATCACGGCCTCGATGAACGCCTCCGACGCCGGGGTGAGGTCCCGCTGCCGCGTCACCTGGATCGGCCCGTCCGCGCCGCGCAGGGCGGTGGCGCCGTCCTCCCAGTTCTCCATCCGCTTGAAGCTGTCCAGGACGTCGTCGTGGCCCCATCCGGTGCAGCCGTCCGCCGCCCAGTCGTCGTAGTTCCGCCGGTTGCCGCGCACGAACAGCATCCCGTTGATCGACCCGGAGCCGCCGAGGACGCGTCCCTTCGTCTGCGGGATCCTCCGGTCGAGGGCGCTCTTCTGCGGGGTGCTGTAGAAGCCCCAGTCCAGCTTCTTCTTCAGCTGCGGGACGTTGTGGAAGACGGCGATCAGGCCGGGCTTGCGCACCAGCCGCGTCCGGTCCGGGCCGCCGGCCTCGACCAGGACGACGTCCGCGCCCGACTCGGCCAGGCGCCGCGCCAGCACGCATCCCGCGCTTCCGGCACCCACGACGACGTAGTCAGCGGTCCGCTCCATCTGTTCCTCCCAGCGGACGCGGACGGCCGGGGCCCTTCAGCGGGAGGGCACGGCCGGGCGACCACTCGTGAGGGGCCCGCGCCTGGCCCGATCGGCGCCGCCGCGAGGGCGACCTGAGGTGCGGCGATAGTAGAGGCCGCCGGACCGCCCGGCCAAGCGCGGGTCCCGATGACCGGAACTCAGGCCGCCGACGCGGGCTTGAGGCGGTAGGACAGCAGCACGATGCCGGACGGGTACGTCCGCGCCTCGACGAGCTCGAACATCGCGCGGGTGCCCTCGCGGAACAGCAGCCCGTCGCCGCCGCCCGTCCCGACGAAGAACGGGTGGACCCAGAGCCGCAGCTCGTCGAGCAGGCCGTGCTCCATCAGCTCGTGCGAGAGCCTGCCGAAGCCGTACTGCAGGATGTCGCCGCCCGGCCCCTCCTTCAGGCGGGAGATCTTGCCGATGACGTCGCCGCCGATGACGGTGGTGCGGTCCCAGTCGGCCTTGTCCATCGCGGACGAGACGACGTACTTGTCCACGGCGTTCATCTTGTCGGTGTAGGGGTCGCCTGACCGTCCCTGCCACACCGAGGCGAAGCTGTGGTAGGTGTGCCGGCCGAACAGCACGCCGTCGCAGCCCAGCAGCACCTCGGTCTGCGCGGCGAAGTCGCCCTCGGCGTCGCCCAGCCGGGGCCAGTCCTGCGGGTCCTTCATGACTCCGTCGATCGACACGAACGTCGAGTTGATGATGCGTCGCATGGCTCTCTCCACTTCGTTTCCGGGATGTGCCGGTCTTGGCCGGTGACGTCAACACTGCGCCCGCGGCCACCGCCCGGTCATCCGTGCCGCCACGGAGACGCCACGGAATCCGCCCACCGATTTCTCCCGGTCCGCCACACTTGTCGTCGTGCCCCTCGATCGTCCGGCGGAGGTTTCCAGGCGCGAGGCGGAGGTCCTCGCGGCGCTCGGCGCGCGGCTGTCGAACGCGCAGATCGCCGGGCGGCTGCACATCTCCGTCCGGACCGTCGAGAGCCACATCTCCTCACTGCTCCGCAAGTACGGCGTCACCGACCGGTGGGCCCTCGCCGACGAGGCGGAGCGCCGCACCCCGCCGCCCGGCCACCTGGCCGGGCTGCCGTCCGCCCGGACGGCGTTCTTCGGCCGCGCCGCCGAAACGGACCTGGCCGCGGGCCTGCTCGCGGACGCGCGGCTCGTGACCCTGCTGGGCGCGGGCGGGATCGGCAAGACGCGCCTGGCGGCCGCCGTCGCCGAAGCGGCCGCGCCGTCGTTCCCGCTGGGCGGCGCTTTCGTCGACCTCGTCCCGGTCCGCGAGGCCCGCGACGGGGTCGTCGCGCAGGCGGCGGCGTCCGCGCTCGGCGTGCCGGAGCGGCCCGGACAGGCGCCGGCGGACGCCGTCGCGCAGCACCTCGGGCGCGGCCGGTCGCTGCTCGTCCTGGACAACTGCGAGCACCTGCTGGACGCCGTCGCGGGCTTCCTCGAAAGGCTGCTCTCCGCCTGCGCGACCGTGACCGTCCTGACCACCAGCCGCGAGCGGATCGGCATACCGGGCGAGCGGACCGTGCCGGTGCCGCCGCTGCCGCTGGGCTCCGACGCCGAGCGCCTCTTCCTCGACCGCGCCGCCGCGTCCGACCCCGGGTTCGGCGCCGCCCGCGACGACGTCGCCGAACTGTGCCGCCGCCTGGACGGGCTGCCGCTCGCCATCGAACTCGCGGCGGCGCGCAGCGCGTCCCTGGGCGCTTCCGGCCTCCTCTCCGCGCTTCATGGTGGGGGGTCGACCCCCCACACCCCCCGGAAAGGCCATCAGGACGACGTCCTGCACCTCTTGGCGGGAGGGCGCGGGGCGGTGGAGCGGCACCGGTCGCTGAGCGCGGTGCTCGGCTGGAGCCACGACCTGCTCACCGAGGACGAGCAGGTGCTGTTCCGCCGCCTCTCGGTGTTCACCGGCGGGTTCGACCTGGACGCGGCCGCCGCCGTCGCGCCCGGCCTCCCCCGCCCCGCCGATCTGCTGGGGCGGCTGGCGGACAAGAGCCTGGTCGTGCGGCAGGCGGAGGGACGGTGGCGGCTGCTGGAGACGGTCCGCGCCTTCGCCGCCGAGAAGCTGGAGACGGGCGCGGACAGGGAGGCGACCCGCGACCGGTACCTGCGCTGGGCCGCGGCGACCGCCGCCCGCCTGGAGCGCGCGCTCGGCGAGGACGCCGACGGCTGGCGGGACGGTTTCGACGCCGTCGCCCCCGACCTGCGCTCGGCCCTCGCGGGCGCGCCGCCGGGCCGCGCGCCCCTGCCGCACGGTCTAGCCAGGTCGCTCGCCCATCTGGCGTACGCACGCGGGTTCCTGCACGAGGTCCCCGGCCACTACGAGGAAGCGGCGCGGCGGGCGCCGGCCCCGGGCGAGGCCGCGGCCGACCTGCGCGACGCCGCGGACGCCGCGCACGCCCTGATCAACACGGGCCGGGCCTTCGAGCTGCTGCTCGCGTCGGCGGAGCGGGCCCGCGCCGCCGGGGACGGCGACGCGGAGGCGGTCGCGCTCGCGTTCGCCGTCGCGACCGCCGCACGGCACCCGTCCGGGTTCGAGACGGAGGTCCCGCACGACCGCCTCCGGACGCTACTCGACGCCGCCGCGTCGGCGGGCGACGGCCGCGACCCGCTCGTGGCCGCGCATCTCGCGGCGGCGCGGGTCTGGGCCGCCCGCGAGGAGAAGGTCACGCCGGAGCCGTCCCTGATCGGCGACGCGGTGGCCGCGGCCCGCGCGACCGGCGACCCGGTGCTGGTCTCCGCCGCGCTGGACGCGTCCGGCAACGCCGCGCTCACCGCCGGACGGTTCCGGGACGCGCACCGGATCGCCGCCGAGCGGGTCGGCCTGCTCGCCGCGATGCCGCGCGACGTCCCGTACACGGCGCCGGAGATCACCGACGTCTTCCACATGGGCGCGTCCTGCGCCGTCGCGGCGGGCGACCTGCCCGCCGCGCTGTCCACGGCCCGCCTCGCCGCGTCCGACGACCTGATCGGCGACCGGTCCCCGGTCGCGCTGAGCACGCTGATCCCGCCGCTCGTCCTGACCGGCGACCTCGCGGGTGCGCTCCGCCGCGCGCCCGCGCTGTGGGACGTCTGCGAGCGGGCGGAAAGCCCGCTGGCGTGGGTGTCCCCGGCCGTGGCGGCGGTCGCGCTGGCACACGGGCTTCTCGGCGACGACGACGGCTACCGGCTGTGGCGGGCCCGCGCGGAGCGGGTCGCGGGCGGCGCCGGGGCCCGGTACATCGCGTCGTTCGCGGCGTTCGTGGACGCCCGGACCGCCCTTCACGCAGGCCATGCCGACGAACGCGCGGAGCGGGCCGACGGACGCGGAAGCCAGGCCGACGGACGTCTCGTCGCGGCCGCGTTCGCCGATTTCCCGCCGCAGGACTGGTACCGGCCCTACGCACGCGCCGCCGGCGCGGAACTCGCGGTCGCCGCCGGGCTCCCCGACGCGGCCGGACGGCTGGCCTCCGCCGCCGCGGAGGCCGCCGAGAACGACTGGGCGGCCGCGTGCCTGGCCCGGGCCGCGGGCCGCCTGCACGGAGACGAGGACGAGCTTTCAGCGGCCGTCCGGGCGTGGGAGCGCATCGGCGCGCGGTTCGAGCGGGCCTGCACCCTGCTCCTCATCCCCGGCCGCGCGGACGAGGGCCGCGGAGAGCTGGCGGCCGTCCGGGCCGCCTGAAGGACGGGTCCCGTCGCGGTACCGCACCGGCCCGTGGGCCAGGTCACGGCCGGTGCGGTACCGGCGGGCGCCCGGCGTCCTCCCCGCCAAGGGATCGCCGGACAGCGCTCCCGGCCGGGACCCACGGGAGGAGAACGTCCCGGACGAGAGGTCATTCACCCTGAGCGGATCAGCGGGTCAACCGCTCAGGACGCGGGAGTCGGGGGTTCCCGGCTCGTTGTCGATCAGACTGGAGATCTCCTTGTAGACGAGGCTGATCCGGGTGCCCCAGTTCGGGCAGCCGCCGAGGTGGTGCAGCGCGATCACCTTGTGCGAGGACCCGGCGAGGACCGGCGAACCGGAGTTCCCGCCCGACGTGTCGCACATGTACCCGGTGTTCACCCCGGACGACGGCGTCCTGATCACGCAGTTGCCGCCGCCGTCCTCGACGACCGACAGCCGCTTCGGCAGCGTGTCGCCGTGGCCGGGGATGTAGATCCGCTCACCCGCCGTGGGCTCGCGGGTCTCCAGGTACAGCGTCCCGAACTGCTTGATGCTCTCGAAGTTGTTCACCGAGAACAGCGCGTAGTCGAGGGCGCTCAGCGGGCTCAGCTTGAGCAGTTGCGCTCCGCTGACCTTCGTGCCGGCCCCCGGGTTACGGCCTCCGCACGTGGCGCAGTCGTAGTCGAACTGGAACTCGCTGCCCCGCAGGTCGGCCTCGTTCTCCATGCAGTGCTGGTTGGTGAGCATCGTGTTGGTGTCGCCGACACGCCACGAGGTGCAGTGCCCGAGGCCGTTCAGAAGCTGGCGGGCCACCGAGCGGGAGCGGGCGTATTCGGTGGGATGGCTCTCCTTGTAGCAGGTCACGTCGCGGCGGCCGTCGGTGCCGCAGACGCTGAACGGACGGGGATTGGCCGCCGTGTACTCGGCCTGGGTGAAGCCGCGGAAATAGGAGTCGATCCGGGCGCCGAACCCCTGCCGGGTCAGCGCCGCGGCGTCGCCGCGCTTCGCGGACGAGTGCAGGGTGACGACGGCGGTGTCCCCGTCGATCGACATCGCGGCGAACCCCGTCCCACCGTGGACGGTGAAGGGGGAGTCGCCGCCCTGCTTCCGGACGGTCGGGTCGCCGTAGTAGGTGTGCACTTCGCGGCCGGACGGCGAGGCGACGGTGACGCGGTCACCGGGGAGCAGCCGCACGGACGCGAAATGCACCTTGACGTAACTGGAGCCCGGCTCGCGGAGGGTCACCTGAGTGGTTCGGCTCTTAGGCGAGTACCGGAGCTCGGTGTTCGCGGCCTTCTTCTCTCCGGCCGCATCTGGTTTGGGGGCGGGTAGGCGGGGTTGGGCCTGCCTGGCGGCGTCGCCGCTCCGCACGGGAGTGGCCGACGCCGTGGCGGCGGGCAGGATCAGGGTCACGGCGAGCGGGATCACCGCTGCCAGGAAGCGTGACCTTCTGGACATTTGCGCACCTCCTCTGGGGGTCGAGCTGCGCTTGGCGGGATGGGGGGATATGTGGATGTCCGGCCCGGCCTCCACCCCCATCCCGAGGAGGAGACCGGACCGGACACTTACCGCCGGCGGCTAGAGCGTGATGCTCCAGCCCCTAAGGGTCCCGATGTCCTGGGGCCCGTAATCGTAGATGTACACCTGCCAGTTTCCGCCCGCCTGGGAGTTGACGCCCGGGACCTGGAAGGTCCGCGCGCCGTTCCACGGCGTGCACTGGTACTGACCGGTTCCCTGCCGCTTGACCACGTAGTCCCCGCCGGTGGGCGAGCGCAGCCAGATGCCGAGGTCCTCGGCGCAGGTGTGCGTCGCGTCGATCGACAGGTTCACCGTCGTCGCCGCCTGGCCCTCGATCCCGACCTGGATCGGGCTGACCGTCCAGGTGTAGTCGCGGATCGGGTAGTCGGTCTCGCTGGTGAACGTGCGGTCGCCACCCGGCGACTTGGTCACGTTCAGGGTGTAGGTGGCCGTGCGGGTGACCGAGCCCCGTCCGGTGACCGTCACCGTGTAGCTGCCCTCGGGCGTGCTCGCGGTGGTGGCCAGCGTCAGGGTCGCGGTTCCGCCCGCCTTGACCTCACCGGGGTTGATGGTGGCCGTCGGGCCGCCCGGTGAGACCGTCGCCGACAGGGCCACCTGCTGCGCCGTCCCCTGGGTGAGGGCGGTGCGGACGGTGGCCTGCGTCGACTTGCCGGCCTCGACGGTCCCGTTGGACGGGTCCACCGACACCGAGAAGTCGTCGGTTCCGTCGCCTTGCACCCGCAGGGTGAAGCTCGCGGTGTGCGTGGCGGACTCACCGGCGCCGGTGACCGTCACGACGTAGTCGCCCGCCGGGGTTGCCGACGTGGTGGCGACGGTCATCGTGGACGAAGCGCCGGCCTGGACGGTGGCGGGGCTGAAGGTGACGCTCGGCCCGCCCGGCGACACCGTGGCCGTCAGGTTGATCGACTGGGCGGCGCCCTCGGTCACGGCCGTGTTGATGGTGGCCGTGGCCGACTGTCCCGGCTCGACGCTCGCGGACGTGGGATTCGCCGTGATGGAGAAGTCGTCCGACGGGTTCGTCTGACCCACGGACGTCTTCCACAGCGCCCACGCGATGGCGTCCGCGCTGCGGTCGAGCGCGGTCATGTTGATGTTGCCCGGGTAGGCGTCGCAGGCCTGGTGGTAGCAGCGGTCGAACGCCTGTCCGGCCGTGCCGCCCCACTTCTGCGCCTGCGCGGACGACTTCGTCGCGGACGCGCCGGTGGACAGGAACGACGTCGCGATCCCCGCGTTGCGGAACGGGCCGTCGTCGCTGCAGCACTCGCCCATCTCGTCCGGGACGAGGTTGATCGAGTCGAAGTATCCCTTCAGGTTCGCGGACAGCTGCGAGTTGAGGTTGTCGATGAAGTAGCCGGCGTTCGGGCTGCCGACCATGTCGAAGTTGAAGTAACCCTTGATCTTCGACCGCTCGGTCTGCGGGAGGCGGGCGACGTAGAACTCCGAGCCGTTGAGGCCCTGCTCCTCGTCCGTCCACCAGCCGAAGCGGACCTTGTTGAGCATGGTCGGCTTGGTCTGCGCCAGCGTCAGCGCGGTCTCGAGCAGCGCGGCGGAGCCGGTGGCGTTGTCGTTGCTGCCGGGTCCGGCCCGGACGCCGTCGAGGTGCGCGCCGAACATGTAGACGCTGTTGGCGTCACCGCCAGGCCATTCGGCGATCAGGTTGGGCCCGGAGCCCGCGGTGCACCCGGAGGTGCACGCCTGCCGCGTCACGGTGAACCCGGCGGCCTGCAGCTTCTGCTCGACGTAGGCGACGGAGGCGGTGTACCCGCCGCCCGCGGCGTAGCGGTTGCCGCCGTTCTGCTGAGCGATGGTCTGGAACTGCTGCAGGTGCGCCTTGACGTTCTCGACGTTGACGTTCGGCGGGTCGGTGGTGCCCGGTCCGCCGCCGTCGACTCTGAGCGAGTACGTCGCGGTCTTGGTCTTCGACGCGGTCCTGCCGGTGACGGTGACGGTGAACGGCCCGGTCTGCGCCGTGTCGCTCGCGGTGAGGGTCATCGTCGAGGTGTTGCCGGACTGGACGCGCGCCGGGTTGAAGCTCGCGGTCAGGCCGCTGTTGGCCGGCGACACGGACGCGGTCAGGTCGACCGCCTCCGAGGCGCCGCCGGTGACGGTCGTGGCGACCGTCGCCTGCACCGACGCGCCCGGCTTCACCGTGCCCGTGTTGGGCGACACCGACATCGAGAAGTCGTTGCCGCCGGTCGGCGTGCAGGTCGGCTCACCGGACTGCTGCGGCAGCGAGACCGCGTCCCACGCGGCCTTGGCCTTGTTGTAGTAGGTGCAGGTCGGGTCGAGGTTCTTCGCCGCCTGCAGCGTCAGCACCCGGTACCGGGGGTAGTTGGTCCCGGACGTCTTCAGCATCATCGCGTTGTAGAAGATCTTCGTCGCGTCCATGATGCCGATGCCGGTCATGCTGCTGTTGTTGCAGGTCGGGCTGGACGGCTTGCCGCCGCCCGGGTTGTTGCCCTCGGCCAGCAGGTAGAACCAGTGGTTCCCCGGCCCGGCCGCCTTGTGCACCTCCATGTTCGGCACCGAGCTGGAGTAGCAGTTCGGGTCGTTGTTGACCAGGGAGGGGTTGTACATGTTGCGGATCGGGCCGTTGCCGACGAGGTTGACCTCTTCGCCGACGGTGTAGTCGGGAACGTCCTCGGGGTTGTTGAGGAGCGCCTCGACGGCCGCTCCCCACACGTCCCCGACGAACTCCTGCGTGTTGCCGCCGGAGATCCCGCCCGGCGTGTAGCTGTCGAGCCCGTGACCGAACTCGTGCGCCACGACGTCAGCGCCGGTGATCCACTGGTTCTGCTGGTTGTGGCCGAACTGGGCCTGGCCGTTCTGCCAGTAGGCGTTGACGGCGTTCAGGCCGACGAACGCCGGGGCCCACTGGCCGCTGTTGTTCAGGCCGGTGCGGCCGAACGACTTCAGCAGGTCCCAGTGGCCCTTGGCGGCGTACATGACGTCCACGCAGCCGGCTTCCTTGCTGGTCTTGGACGTGCTGCCCCACACGTCGTCAGGACCGGAGAAGACCGCCCTGGTGCTGTAGTCGGCGCAGCTGATGCCGGGACGCTCCGGGTCCCGCATCGTGTACTGGCCGCCGGATTGGGTCGTTCCGAACTGGAGGTTCGGCCCTCCCCAGATGCCGGTGCCGGTGCCCGCGACGACGAGCTCCTGCTCGGCGAACCGCTTGCCCGTCAGGGCGTCGACGTAGACCTTCTTCTGGCTCGGGTGCGCGCCGTCACGTCCGGTGACGACCGTCTCCCACGCGAGCCTCGGCTTCGCCAGCGCGTGCACCACCAGGCGCGGCTGCAGGGTCTTGCCGTCCGGCTTGCTCACCGCGCCGCGCGACTTCCGCGCGGCCTCCGCCTTGCCGACCTTCGGCGCGATGCCGACGGCGATCTGCTTCTTCTGCGCCACCGACAGGTTGCGCACGTGGCCCTTCTCGTCCGTGGCCACCACGAAGTCGCCGCCGACGACGGGAAGGTCGCGGTAGGTGCGCTCGTAGGCGACGTAGTACAGGTTCCACGGGGTGCCGGTGACCTGCGTCCGGACGTACTTGTCGCCCTTGCTCGGGTGCAGGTCCGCTACCCGGCCGGCGATCAGGCGTTCCGCCGAGACGACGGCGGCGGTCTTCGGATCGGGAGTCGATCCTTCCGCGCTGGGGGTCGCTCTCAGGGCCACCGGCACCAGGCCGCCGATCCCGAGAGTGGCGGCCACAAGGGTCGCCAAGAGGTGTTTGCGTTTCACTTCCGCATGCCTCCACTGAGGGGGGAGACCGCACCGCGGGGGGACGGGCGGCCGCAGGCACGGCGATGCCGTCCACCGCCAGCGGGGGCACGCCTGCTACATGCTCGGGCGCTCGGTTTGGGGCAGAAGGAACGATCGGGCAGGGGGCAGGAGATTCAGGAGGGCGGGGCGCCAGGAGCGGGTGGACGGTTTGTCGTGCCTTGCGAAAATGAGAGTGACATCTGCGGATCGGTTGCGGACCCTTCCACTTGGGCATAGCTTCACGGCTATGCAGGTGGAACTGCGGCATTTAAGGGTGCTCTGCCAGCTCGCGGAGACAGGCAGCATCACGCGTGCCGCGGCCAACCTGGGCGTCTCCCAGCCCACCCTCAGCAACCAGCTGCGCCGTATAGAAAAGGCCTTCGGAGGGCCGCTGTTCGCCCGCGACTCACAAGGCATCACCCCCACCCCGCTGGGACGCCACGTCCTGGCCCGCGCCCGCGGCGTCCTGGCCGACATGGACGACCTGCTCGCCACCGTCCCCGGCGGCGGGACGCGCACCGGCATCCGGCTGGGCACCCACCCCCACGTCCTGCTGGGCGAATGGCTGCGCAAACTCGAAAACGAGATGCCGCACCGCACCGTCAGCACCAGCCTCGACTACTCCGGCGCCGTCCTCACCCAGCTGTTGGCCAACGACCAGGTCGACGTCGTGTTCATGGGACGCGTCGCCGACCACCACGCACCGCCGTGCCCGCCCGGCACCACCGAACGCGTGATCACCATCGAACCCTGCGGCATCGCGCTCGCCTCCAGCCATCCGCTCGCGGCGCGGGGCCGGGTCAGCCTGACCGACCTCGCCGGAGAGACGTGGATACCGCCGCAGGGCGGCGACGACGGCGGGACCGCGATGCTCCGCGCCGCCTGCGAAGCCGCCGGGTTCACGCCGCGTTTTCGGTACGCAGGGGTCGACTTCAACAGCATGGTCGGGTTCGTCGCGGCCGGGTTCGCCATCACGCTCGCCTCGCCGACCTGGGTGCCGGGTGAAGGCATCACCGTCGTCGCGCTCGCCGGCCGCGCCACGGACGCCTACCGGGTGCTGCGCTGGCGCACCGCCACCATGCCGACCAGCGAGATCGACATCCTGCACCGCACGTTCCACGAGCTGTACAAGCCGGTCGTCGAGCGCAACACCGGAATGCTGAAGTGGCTCGGCGAGCACCCCGACGCGCGTCCCCGCACCCTTCCCGTCCCCACCAACTGATCAGCGGGCGGCCGGGGCCGCGGCGGCGGCGAGGTGGCGTTCGGCGTCCATGGCGGCCATGCAGCCGCTGCCCGCCGCGGTGACGGCCTGTCTATAGGTGTGGTCGACGAGGTCTCCGCAGGCGAACACGCCGGGCACGCTCGTCCGGCTGCCCGGCGCCTGCGTCTTGACGTATCCCTGCTCGTCCACGTCCACCTGGCCGGCGAACAGGCCGCTGCGCGGGTCGTGGCCGATGGCGACGAACAGCCCGGTGACGTCGAGCCTGCCGGTCTCGCCGGTCCTTGTGTCGCGGATGAACACCCCCGTGACCTCGCCCGAGCCGTCCACCGCCGCGACGACCGTGTGCCACAGGACGGTGATCTTCGGATGCGCCAGCGCCCGGTCGGCCATGATCTTGCTGGCCCGGAACTCGCCCCGGCGGTGGACGATCGTGACGCTCTCCGCGTACCGGGTGAGGAACATCGCCTCCTCCATCGCGGAGTCGCCGCCGCCGACGACCGCGACGTGCCGGTCGCGGAAGAAGAACCCGTCGCACGTCGCGCAGGACGACACGCCGCGTCCGAGCAGCTCCCGCTCCCCCGGGACGCCCAGCGGCCGCCAGGCCGAGCCGGTCGCGAGGATCACCGCGCGGGCCCGGTACTCGCGGTCGCCCGCGCACACGCGCTTGGTCTCGCCCGCCAGCTCGGTGTGGACGGCGTCGTCGACGAGCAGCTCCGCGCCGAAGCGGCCGGCCTGCTTGCGCATGCGGTCCATCAGGTCGGGGCCCATGACGCCGTCGGGGAAGCCGGGGAAGTTCTCCACGTCCGTCGTCGTCATCAGCGCGCCGCCGAACTCGGCGCCCTCGATCACCAGCGGGTCGAGGTTCGCGCGGGCGGCGTACACGGCGGCGGTGTATCCGGCCGGGCCCGAACCGATGACGATCAGATTCCGGACGTCATGATCTGTTTTCACGCTGGACCTCGTCTCGGGTAATTGACGGACGCGGCCATCGTAGGGACCAGATCATTCTTCTCCGGGGGTTATGCATTCGAGGTATACCCCGCTGGCATTAGCGGGGGCGGGGGTCGGCACGGACACTCCCAGACATCCGAAATTGTGACCGGAGGATGTCATGACGGCATACGAGATCGAACCGCTCTCCGATGAATGCGTGAAGGCGCTGCGGAAATGCGATCATGTGTGCATCGGGGTCAGCCCATTCAACAGCTACTTCAGCGCTGAACGCCTGGCGAGCCTGGCCAGGTGGGCGACCGCCGCTTTCGCCGATTTCCACTTCTTCGTCCCGGACGAGATCACCGCGTACACGTTCGAGGCGCTGGGCTACTCCCCGGGCCGGGCACGGCAGAAGGCGCACCGCCAGTCGCGGTACACGCACAACAAGATCCGGTCGGCGCTGGCCAGGCTGGACGTGCCGAACCCGGATGAACATGTGCTGAGCATGGTGCGGCTGCACGCGAACCGCCGCTACCAGGAGCTGTTCGACGAGGCGCTGGTGCTTTACACCGAGAGCGAGGCGTTCCGGGACGCGTGCCTGGAGGCCACCCGCTGGGTGCTGGAGCCCAAGCTGCCGGACGGGCAGGCCGCCTCGCTTGAGCAGCTGCGCCTCGGAGTGCGCTATTTCCTGGCGGAGCTTCCGCTGTTCGCGGGGTCCGGGTACATCGTCGGGACGCCGCACTCGATGTTCGCCTACCACCAGCGGGTGCGCTTTCTTGAAAGGTTCTTCGAACGCGAACTTGAGTGGCGCCCGCGGCACGGGCAGGGATTCCTGATCGTCCGCGAGGCTGCGGCCGAAAGGACGCTTTCGTCGCTCGGCAATACCCGATAGGCGGCACGATCATGAAAACCCACCCCGCGTCCCGGCCCGCCGCCGTGGGCCACGACGACTACTCGCTCGTCCGGGTCCCCGATTCCGCGCGGCGCTCGTGGATTTCCGTCGCCGTCCAGCGTTTCGGCCAGGTGTCGTCATTCCAGCAGTTCATGGTCGGCGCGATTCTCGGGTACGGCATGACGTTCTGGGACGCCGTCCTCGCCATCACGATCGGCTCGGTGCTGCTTGAGGCGATCACGATCCTGCTCGGCGTCGCCGGGGTCCGGGAGGGGCTGTCCACGTCCGTCCTGGCGCGGTGGGCCGGGTTCGGGCGCCGCGGGTCCGCGCTGGTCGGGATGCTCGTCGCGATCAGCCTGGCGGGCTGGTTCGGCGTCCAGAACGGCGTGTTCGCGCAGGGCATGCACGACCTCGCCGGCAGCCCGCCGGAGTGGGCGTGGGCGGTGCTCGGCGGCGCCGCCATCACGGCCGTCACGACGTACGGGTTCCGGACGATGGCGTGGGTCGGCTACCTCACCGTCCCGGCGTTCCTGCTGCTCGCGCTCGTCTCCATCGTGGACGCGCTGCGGCACCACTCGCTCGGCGAGCTGATCGCGTCCGACCCGCCGGGCGAGCCGCTGACGCTCGGCGCGGGCGTCACGCTGGTGTCCGGCGCGTTCATCCTCGGCGCGATCATGACGCCGGACATGACGCGGTTCAACCGGCGTCCCGCGGACGTGGTCAAGCAGACGCTGATCTCGGTCACGCTCGGCGAGTACCTGATCGGGATGATCGGGGTGCTGCTCGCGCACGCCGCCCGCACCGACGACGTCGTCGGGATCGTCACCTCCTCGTCCGGGCTGCTCGGCACGCTGGTGCTCGCCACCGCCATCCTGAAGATCAACGACTGGAACCTGTACTCGTCGTCGCTCGGCCTGGTCAACTCGATCCACGTGCTCACCGGCCGCCGCGTCGGGCGGGTGCCGGTCACCGTCGCGCTCGGCGCCGCCGGGACGCTCGTGTCGGCGCTCGGCATCGTGCACGCCTTCAGCGGGTTCCTCACCGCGATCGGGATGCTCGCGCCGCCCGTCGCCGGGATCATCATCGCCGAGTACCACCTCGTCCGCGCCTGCCGCCCGGCCCTGGACCGCGCCCGCCGCACCGGCGCGCCGCCGCCCGACCCCGCGGACTGGATGCCGCGCGCCCTCGTCAGCTGGGCCGCGGGCACCGCCGCCGCCGTCGCCGGCCTCGGCAGCGCCGCCCTGACCTCGGTCGCCGTCGCGTTCGCCGTGCACGCCGTCCTCGGACGGTGGTCCGCTGGGCGCGGCGCCGCGGCGGCGGCCGACCCCTCCTCGTCTCCCGAACCCCCGCCGTCGCCCGTCCCCGCCACGAGCCCGAAAGGACCCTGACGTGCTCCCGCTGATCACCCGCGACGAACTCGCCGCCGCCCTGGAGGACGGCACGGTCGTCGTGGTCGACACGATGCCGGCCGCCTACTACGAGAAGGAACATCTGCCCGGCGCCCGCAACATCCCCGGCTTCCCCTACGAGCAGGCCGCCGAGTTCACCGACGAGTACGCGCCGCGCGTGCTGCCCGACAAGTCCGCGCCGGTCGTCGTCTACTGCGCCAACGTGCCGTGCCGCAACAGCGGCCTCGTCGGCGCGCGGCTGCTCGAACTCGGCTACCCCGACGTCCGCAAGTACCGCGAAGGAATCGAGGACTGGGTCGCCGCCGGGCTCCCCACCGAGTCCTCCACCCCCACAGAAGAAAGGTAGAACCCCCGTGAAACGCAGCATCGCGCTTCTCACCGGAACGGCGTCCCTGGCCGGCGCGCTCGTCGCCGCCACCGCCGTCCCCGCC
>NZ_SMKT01000167.1 GCF_004348735.1 Actinomadura sp. KC06 | reverse complement strand
CCCTTGCCCCGCCGCCACCTGCCCGACCGCCGCGAGCCCGAGTTCCCCCCGCTCCCGCAGGATCCCGGCCAGGTGCTCGGCCATCCCGCCCGTCCCGACGATCAGCGCCGGACGCGCCCGCGTCCGATGGCACCGGTACGTCCTCATCGCCGCGTTCGCGAACGCCCGCGCGCCGAGCGCCGACGTCCCGGCAACGGCGGTAATCCACAACCACGCGACAACGGCATCGCCCGCCGCGTCCACGCCCACCACCACCGCGAACGCCCCCACGACCAGCGCCCGCACGAGGATCAGCGGCGCATCGGCGAGAAGCGAAGGGCTGCGGCGCGTCCGATAGAGCCCGCCGCAGGCGTTGAACACGATCACGATCACCGCCGCCGCACCGGGCAACGCGGCACCCGAAGCCGGCAACACCAAGAACACGGCGGCCGCCATGGCCCAGCCGTCCACCACCGCGAGACACACCGGATACAGGACGGCGAGAATCCGCGCCCCCGTGACGCCGCGCCGGTACGGGACGGCCGGAGCGAGAACCGCAGGCCCGTCGACCGAAATGAGATCCGCAGGGGCGCCCGAGTCGATGGAAGGACTCAGCCCCTGGGCTCTCATCGCGCGTCCCTTCACAGACAAGAACTCACCGGGAGGTGACCTGACGGGGCCGTCGCGGGCGGCCACGACCCAGCATCGCAGCGCGTCCCGACACGGATCGCCGCTTTTAACCGCCGCCACCACAATCTTGAATAGAAGATCAAGACCGGGCCGCCCACCTGCGAGAACGCCCCCGCGAATGCCCATCGGCGCGTCAAAGGGAACGCCAATCTGGAACCAATTCCAGCGCATTTCCTTCTTGGCCCGATTGGGCCATTTTCATCCGCCCGCGTCCAGGAGACGGCGATGCCCCGGCACGCCGCCCGCCCCCGGCCCGGTCGTGAAAAGATCTGAGAACCGCCCACCGGAGGCGAACCTTCGCGGGACCATGGACGTTACAAGTGGTCGGACGCCGAGAACCCGCCGCCCGCGACCGCGCGGGGCAGGCGACGCGAGGGCCGTTCCGTAAACGATCTTGTTGCCGTCCCGCCGTGGCGCGGGCTCGGCGGGCATATGAGGGAGAGCGGTGCGAGGTAAGGCGTTGGCGATGGCCCTGGTCCTGGGCCTGGCGGCGGCATGCGGCGGCGGTGACGGAGGCGGCGGCGGGACGACCGCGAAGGGCGGCGACGACGGCAGCCCGAAGGTGACGATCGCCCCCGCGAACGGCGACGCGAAGGCCCGTCCGGACGGCGGCGTGACGGTCACCGCCGCGGGCGGCACGCTCGGCCAGGTCTCCGTCAAGCTGAAGGGCGCGGACGTCCCCGGCACCCTCTCCGCCGACAAGACGAAATGGCGTTCCACCTGGACGTTGAGGCCGGGCGGCAGCTACCAGGTGTCGGCGACCGCGACGTCCCCGAAGGGCAAGTCCACCACCGCCACCAGCGCGTTCCGCACCACCCGCGCCACCGCCGCGACCCGCGTCAACAACCTCGTCCCCAGCCAGAACGAGACGGTCGGCACCGGAATGCCGGTCTTCGTCCAGTTCAACAAGGCCGTCCCCGAGAAGGCCAAGGCCGCGATCGAGCGCAGCATCGAGATCTCGTCGTCCACCCCGACCGAGGGCGCGTGGCGCTGGCTCGCGCCCGGCGAATCCTTCAATGGCCTCCCCTCCGTCGTCTTCCGCCCCAAGCGCCCGTGGGCGCCGCGCCAGAAGGTGACGGTCACCGTCCACTACGCGGGCCTGAAGATCGGCGACGACGTCTTCGGCGACCGCGACGTGACCCGCACGTTCCAGATCGGCGACTCGCACACCGTCAACATCAACGCCAAGACGCACCGCGCCGTCGTCAAGAAGAACGGGCGCACCGTCCGGACGTGGGGCGTCAGCCTCGGCAGCGGCGGCGACGTGCAGAAGGACGGCGTCGACCACCTGCTCACGACCAGCGGCGTCCACCTCACGATGGACCGCAGCCGCATCGAGCGCATGCGCCCGCCCGGCAAGAAGAAGGGCGACCCCGGCTGGTACGACGAGAAGGTCCCGTGGGCCACGCGCATCTCCAACAGCGGCGAGTACATCCACCAGAACATGGACGACCCGTCCTGCCTTGGGCGGCGCAACTGCAGCCACGGCTGCGTCCGCTCGCCCGGCGAAGACGCCAAATGGTTCTACAGCTGGTCGTACCGCGGCGACATCGTCACCATCACCGGCACCAAGCGCAGCCTCGCCTGGTGGAACGGCTGGGGCTACTGGCAACTCCCCTTCGCCAAATGGGCCAGCGGCAGTGCCCTGGGCAAAACGGTCACCACGACCGCACTTCGCTGAGGTTCCGCAGTTTCAGCCGGAACGGATGGCACAGTAGGTAACGCTGTGTCACCATCCCGGATGGACCTATGGCCTCGAAGATCGTCCTGCATATCGGCCTGCAGAAGTCAGGAACAACGTTCCTGCAACACATGCTGCACGCAAACCAGAAGGAACTAGCCGAAGCAGGCATCTGCTACCCCATCCCCCGCGACTGGACCCGCGGAAAACGAACCGTGCCCAACCACGAATGGTCGACCTACGGCCTCCTGGGCACCGAGTACCCATGGGTGTCAGAGCGGCGCGGAGCCAGAGAATCGACCTCCTGGCAGAACGTCCTAACCCAGGTGAAAACGTGGCCCGGCACGGCCCTCCTCTCCGCCGAGGCCCTCTCCGTCATCCGGACACCTGCAATCCGCCACCTCCTGACATGCCTGGACATCGACGAGATCGAAGTCGTCATCACAACCCGGAGCCTGGACCGCGCCCTGCCGTCCCTATGGCAGCAGCACATCCGCAACGGCAACAGCATCAGCTTCCACGACTACCTGGAAGGTCTCGCCCGCCAACGAGAAAAGAACCTGGAGGACGACCCGACCGCCCACATTTGGCGAGCATTCACCCTAAACAAACTGGTACAACGCTGGTCAAAATCAGGCGCAACCAAAATCTCGGTGGTAACCACACCCGGCACCCCTCCCCACCTCCTCTGGCAACGCTTCACCCGGGCGATCAACACTCCCGCACTAGCCCAAGCACCCCTAGCCAAAGAGACTCACACCGGCCTAACAGCCCCAGAAACCCTAATCCTCGCATCCCTCAACGCAACCCTGAACTCCCCCAAAAGAGAAGCAGACCGCATAAGACAAACCATCACCGAAAGATTCCAGACCCGCCACCACCGCGGCGGAAAGGTAACCATCCCACCCGAATGGCACCCCCGGCTAACCGATTGGACGGAAGAAGACCTAACCGCCCTCCAACAAACACCCGCCCACCTCATAGGCGACATCAACGACCTACGCCCCAACATCGACCAGTCGAACCCGCCAACCCCCGAAGAGACAGCCCAGGCAGGCGCAGAGGCAGCCCTAGCCCTAGCCCGCCTCACACCACACCCGTCTCCCCTCCGCCGAACAACCCGCCGCCTCCGCCGCCTACTGCCCTGACTCACCAGGTGGACGGGTACAAGCGGTGCTTCAAGAGCAAGTCGACCTGCTCGGCCGCCGCTTTGGCGTCCCCGCACGGGTAGAGGTAGCCGGCCATCCCCCGCCGGACGTCGTGGTAGGCCCAGATCCGGCCGGAGTACAGACGCACCCCGATCACCCGACGTCCTCGGCGACACCGCTCGCGTAGACCCAGAGCAGCGGCCTGGGGAATCCGCGCCCGTACAGCACCCACACCATCGCCATCCGTGACAGCAAGGCCGCCGACTCCGGCCGCATCACCCTCACACCTCGCGCCTTCGCCGCCTGGCTATCCGGTGGTAATCCAGTTGATCTGCGACGGTTCGATCGGGCACGCTCGGTGAATGCCTGTGCAACTCCTTCGTCCTGACCGTCTGTTCGGCGGTGCTCCGTACGCGTACGCCTCGATCGCTCAGCCCGGTGCCGTGGTCTACACCGCCGGGGCCTGTCCCTTGGATGAGAATGGGGCGACGGTCGGTGTCGGTGACGTTGAAGCCCAAGCCCGGCAAGCCATGGCGAATCTGGTCGAGACGTTGGGGCACGCAGGGTCCGCTCTGACGGACGTTCTGAAAACGACGATCTACGTCGCGTCGAGTGACCGCAGCGACCTCGTAACCGCCTGGGACGCGATCAGGACAGCATTCGGAGAGCATGATGCGCCGAGCACTCTGCTCGGAGTCGCTGTCCTTGGATACCCCGACCAACTTGTCGAGATCGAAGCGATCGCCCTGATGGGAAGCTCTCGCCCTTCGGGGTGATCCACACCGGCGCCAGATCTTCCACCCTCCTCAACCGGGCCACCTGCTCATTTCCAGGGGCCCTCGATCTCCCCCTTTGCGTCCAAGCCGAAGCGACGGAGCCGTTCGCCGCTTTCAGCGTCACCAGTCCACTCGTGCAACCTGGCCAGCTCCGTCAGCGCGTCGGCTTCTCCGGCGTCAGCGGCCTGCCGGTACAGCCGCTCGGCCTCCGCGCGGTCACCGGCCCGCTCGCGAAACCCGACCAAAGCCATCAGCGCGTCTGTGTTTCCGGTGTCAGCGGCCTGCTGCGCAAGCCGCTCGGCCCCCGCACGGTCACCGGCCCGCTCGCGTAACTCGCTCAGTTCCGCCAGCACGTATTTCTCCCCGGCGTCAGCGGCCTTTTGGAACAGGTCGGCGGCGTGGCGGTAGCGGCCCCGGGACTCTGCGGCCCTGCTGAGAGCGACTAGGTACTCGGACGTGTAGGCGTGGTGGGTGGCGGCGTCCCAGAAAGGTGCGGGGGGAGACAGGAGCTTGCGTTCACTACGGCCGTGTTGGTCCAGGTAGTCGGCCAGCCGGTACAGCGGGACGGGCGGGGACAACTCGCCGGGACGGGGCCGATGCTCGATCAACGGGCCCGGAAGGCGGCGGTGTGGGGCGGTCAGTTGATCCAGCGCGGTGATGAACCAGTAGGTGCCGCCGACCTGGTCCCAGGTGTGATCATCGAGATAGCCGGGGGCGGCCTCGCGCAGCAGCGGCTCCGGCAGGTAGAGGCCGTGGCCAAGGCGGCGGGCGTCCATCGCGGCCCACAGCACCGCCCGCTCAGCCGGGCCGCCATGCTGATAGCGGCGCAGCAGTTCAGGCGCGCCGGCCAACTCCTGGGTGATCTGCCCGCCCGGCGCCCGCTCGGCCGCCGCCTCTAGCCGGGGATCGGTCGAGATGGTCGCGGCCAGCGCGGTGAGCTGGTCGGAGGTGAACGCGGACGGAGCAGTGACCTCTTCGGCCCGCCCGAGCAGGGTGCGAGCGGCCCGGTGCGCGTCTGGGGCGGACGGGTGTTCGGGCGTTGTGGTGAGCGTCCGCCAGAAGTCCGGCCACATCGATCCCAGGATCAGCACCGGGCCTCGATCGTCGTCGGCCAGCAGCGCCTGCAACTCGGCGGCGACCTGTTCTCCGGCCTGCGGTGCCTGAAGGTAGAACTGAGCCTCGTTCAGCCAGATCACCGTCCGTCCGGCAATCCGGTTGCTCCGCAGCGCCTCCACCACCGCCAAGGGCCGTTCGGGGGCGCCACGGCCGTCCACAACCGATCGTCGAACCCCGGCCGTTCCAGATACGGCGGCAGCACCGGCGCCGCCCCGGAGGACGGACTCGCGGCCGCGAAAGCCTGGTGCACCTCCAAGACCAGCGCGTCCTGCTCCTCCAGCTCACCGATCACCCGTCCCAGCGGCTCCCCGGCAGACCGGGCGGGATCAGGTGAAGGACGCGCCCGTGCTGCCCGCGCGGCGGCAACCAGCCGCGCTCTGGCGTCCAGCCACGGCCCCGGATCTTCACCGCACGCCCGGACAAAGTTCTCCAGCGTTCTCACCCTCGGGAGCGCGGTACCGCCATCACACCCAGCCTGCCGCCTCCCTCCCCTTCGCGCACGTTGAGCCACTGGAACGGGGCTAGGACGTCGGTTGCCGTCATGCGGGCCATGGTGGCAGGCCCTACCGACAGTCCCTCTGAGCCAGATCGAGGCCTGGCGGGGCTGGCCGCCCAGAAGATATTCTTTGACACGAATATTCTTTGTAGTGAATACTTCCTAGCCATGGACGCAACACTCCTCGCAACGCTGGCCGACCCGGCTCGGTGGCGGCTCGTCTGTCTGCTGGCCGAGCGGCCCCGATCGGTCGGCGTCCTGGCTCAGCTCGCGGACGCGCGCCAACCCCAGACGACCAAGCACCTCCAGACCCTCGAACGCGCCGGTGTCGTCACGTCCCAGCGAAACGGCCAGCGCCGCCTCTACACACTCCGTCCCGGCCCCCTGCGGGACCTGGCGGCCACGCTCAACCAGCTAGCCGACCTCACGGACCGGCCCGGCGGCCCGCACGAGATCCACGACCGCCACGCGGTCACCCTCGACGCGGAACGGCGCGCCGCCGAGGAGCCGGGATGGGCCGACGGCCGCTCCTTCGGGTTCCGCCGGACGCTTGCGGGACGTCCCGAGCCCGTCTGGCGACACCTGACCGAGCCCTCCCTGCTAACCCGCTGGTGGACGCCCAACGACCTGCGCGTCTCCGAACTCGTCTTCCAGGCACAGCCGGGTGGACGGATCGTCCTTGAATACCGCGACGCCGAAGACGCCGACAGCTCGGACGTCGTCGTCGGGCGCGCCGAAGGCGTCATCGAGGAGGTACACCCCCAAGAGCGCCTCACCTACCGGATGTCTCCGCTGCTTCCCAACGGCGACCGCGCCTTCACCGCCCACGTCGCCTTCACCCTGCGCCCCACCGACACAGGCACACAACTCGACGTGCACTGGCAGATCGACGGCAGCACCGTCGAGTCCGCCGACTTCATCGCCGGCATCGAGATCGGCTTCGGCCAGAGCCTCGGCAAACTCGCCGAAATCCTCACCGCCGGGGCACCGGACACCGACCGCACCCAGCACCACACCGACACAAGGAGCTTCCCGTGGGACGACTGATCATCAACGTCGCAATGACCGTCAACGGCGCTTTCGAGGCACCGGCAGCCGAACCGCAGGGCGGCTGGCTGGTCACCGACCCTCACAGCATGCAGGCCGGACGTGAAATGTGGCAGGCGGCCGACGCCATGGTGCTCGGACGCAAGACCTACCAGGGACTCGCCGCCGCCTGGCCCCAACTCGCCAACGTCCCCGGCTTCGAGGCGTACGCGGCCCGGATGAACAGCATGCCCAAGTACGTCGCGTCCCGGTCCCTGACGGGACCGCTGGAATGGAACGCCACCCTGCTCGAAGGCGACCTCGGCACCACTATGCGCCGCCTCAAGGACGAACACGACGGCAACCTGATCGTCCCCAGTGCCGGAGAATTCGCCCGCGCCCTCATCGCCGACGACCTCGTCGACGAGTTCTGGTTCACCGTCAGCCCCTACCTGTGGGCGACCGGACCACGAATCTTCGACGACATCGGCCCCGTCCGCCTGGAACTGGTCAACACCACAACCTTCCCGTCAGGCATAGTCCGCCTCTGCTACCAGCCCACCTCAGCACCCACCAACTAGCCCGGACGCCGCCCCGACACAATGCCGCCCGCCGCAACTCCGGTCCTCGTCTGGGCTCCACGTCCGCGCTCTCCATCCGGCCCTCGACCACACAGCCGAAACCCTCCGTGTGCTCCGAATTCTCCGCCGGATCCTCCGAGCCATCCGCGGATGAGCCACCGACCCAGGCTTCGGGACGACTTTCCAAGCCGAGCCTGCGTAGCGCGATACGCACCGCTTTGCGATCTATGATTCCCGAATGCCTGGTGAGCGCGTGACCCAGGAGTCCGGCGGCCCGGTCGCGATGCTCCGGGAATACCTGTTCGCGATGCCGGACGAAGATCACGGACGTCTACTCGCGGCCGATCTCGCCGATCGGGAGATCGCTGGGTGCGGGTGCGGCCGATGTACCCTCCCGCACCTGGACCCCGCGAACCCATTGTTCGGCAAGCCCGAGTTTTCGCGACCAGAGCTGCAGGGCTGGTGGCAGGTCAGCTCGATGGTCGACGAGCTCGCCATCGATGACGCCGCCGCAAGCCACCAGCGCGAGTGTGAGAAGTTCGCGGTCGCGGCCCTTGCAAGAAGCCATCGTGGGTTCTGCGAAGGCGGGTCAATCGCCCACCGTGAAACGATGCTGCGTCTCCTGAACCTCGACGGCCTGCTCCACGACCTGCCTCAAGAACAGGCCTACGAACGGCGTGTCGCCGTCACGCGGTCCTTCCCTGCCCCGCGAGACGTCCCGGCGCCGACCGTCGCGGCGGCGGCACCCACCACCTCAGGGCTGCCATCGTTGCTGGACACAGTCCGCGCTGTCGCGAGCCGGTTGGAGACCGACGGCGCGGCCACCCAGATGATCAGCTGGTGGCTGACCGACGAAGCCGCACAGTTCGAAAACGACCAGGAGTTGCTCTTCGAACTCTCTGACGCCGTCCTGCACCAAGGCACATGCTCCCCGCACACCGCGGAACAGATTCCCCTGCTGGCCGGGCTCATCGAGCATGAGCAGGTCGCGGCGCCCTTCCGAGCGTTCCTCCTGCTGCTGCTCGCCGAGGCCGGGACCGTCGGACGCCGACTCGCGGCACAAGACGCCGACAGACGATCCGCACTCGGGACTTGGCTCCGTCCAGAGTCGGGACGAAACGGCAGCGCAGAACGCCGTCGAAGCTGTCGCCCCCGCGCTGCTGCGCCGTTGGCCAAGCGAGTGCGAAGCCGTCCAGGGCGGGCTGGCCTTCCTCGCCGCCGCCTTCCCCGACAGCGCGCACACCGCCGGCATCATCGAGCCGATCGCCGAGATGGCCGCGACCAGCCCCGAGCACCACCGTGCCGCGATGCTCCACCTCGCACACGCCCTGGCATCAGCCGACGAAGCAGCACTCCACACCACCTACTCCGCGGCGATCGCCAGCACACCCATTAGGCTCAGGTAGATATACGCCACATTTCCTGACTTGCCTCAAATTAGTGCGCACGCTCCGAACGGTGGAACCGTTCGAGTGCATGCCGTAGGTCATCTGGCAGAGGTCGGCGGCGGTGAGGGCGTGGTCCCCAGCGGCGATTTGGACAGTGCGGTAGCGGCGGGCGGTCGTCACGAACTTCTTGATCGACCAGCCGGTGGCCCGCTCGATCCAGCGCGAGACCGCCAAGGCGGCGAACACGATCGTCAAGCCCTTGAGCCCGGCAAGGGCCCGGGCCTTGGCCTCCAGCGACCGCTTGACGCTCTTGTCGGCCCCCGACAGCTGGATGAACCGGTTGCGCTTGACCGGTGCCCTGCCGGCGACGGCGGCTTCGGCCTTGGCGACCTGCTGGTCGGTCCCGCGTAGCGTGCGGCGGGCCCGGACGGCGCGGTACTGGTAGTAGATCACCTGGTCGCGGCGGTTTTCGGTGGTGTCCGCGGGCCAGTGCTGGGTGAAGACGTGCCCGTCGCCGATCTCGGCGTCGGGATGGTCGCGCCGCCACCGCTTGACCACGTAGGGGACTTCGCTGATCCGCGCTCCCAGGATGAACGACAGCCCCGCCTGTTCGATGGCCCGCTTGTTGGCCTCGGAGATCATGCCCGCGTCGGCCACGATGGTGGCGTCGGCGAGCCGATGGGCGGCCATGAACGCCTCGATCACCGGCAGCATCGTGCAGGTCTCGGCCTTGTTGCCCCTCGAAAGCCTTCACCATCAGCGGGAACCCGCCCGCATCGGTCAGCAGTCCAATGGTGATCTGGGGGTCAGGCGGCGTTCCTTGGAGAACTCCGGCTCACGGAACCCGTCACCGGTGTCGGTCTCGAGGTGCAGCGTCGACACGTCGTACAGCACCAGCGAGGCTGGGCCCAGCCGAGTATGCGCCGCACACGCGGCCGACAGCCGGCCCCGCCAGGCCAGCTCGGCGAACGCGGGCAGCCGCCGTTTCACTGTCGTATAGGAGGCCGCCTCGATCCCCGCCTCGGCCAGCACACGCAGGCTGTCGTGCTTACTGGTCGGCTCGATGACGCGGGCCAGCACCAGCTGCCGGAACACCTCATCGCCCCCGCACGCCTCACCCAACCCCAGCAGATCGAACGCCCTCGACAACGCGTCGAGCAGGTGACCCATCCGCGAGCTGGTGATAGGCAGCGGCCCGCCCCCCTCAGGTCCGTCGTCCAGGCCGAGATCGAGTTCGGTCTGCCCGGCGGCGATCCGCTACCGGGCCACCGCCTTTTTGAGCATCTCCAGCTCGGCGTCATCGTGCGCCGAGCCGATCTGCTCGATATCGCGCGACCCGCGGCGCGAGGAATGCACGATCTGCACCGCCCGGACACCCGAGGCCGTCTTGACCGTCCGCACGTGCGACATGGTCGGCACCCTAGAAACCCGGGCCACTTAGTGGACATTCACTCCGATCCGCAGCGAAACCCCAGGTCAGCAAACCGTGCTCGACTCCGGCTCCCGAACGTGAGCCAAGTCAGGTGACCCATGTCGAGCGACAGTTCGACCGTGCCGCGCCAACGGCACCCCAGTCGGCGCCGCGGAAATGCCAGGTTGTTGCTCGCGACTTAAAGGAGTCGGGTTTCGGAACGCCCTCCTCGCCGTAGCCACGCTGGTTTGAAGTGCTTCACCCAACCGGTACGGCCCGGCACCGCCGAATAGTGACTCCGAACATTTCGATAATGATTATAGCGGGAAGTCATTCTTCCACGGGGGATCCAATTCATCGGGATCCACACCGAGGCCTCTCACAAGGTCATCGACCTCAGATATATCTGTGAAGGTCCCAATGTGCACTCGTTCGATGTCGTCCTCAAAGAAGCAGATGTCCTCGTCCACGATGTGCTTAGATATCTCCACCGTCGAGACCCTGAAGGTGCCGTCGCCCAGCGGGGCGACCCAGACCCATGCGTATCGGTCCGACGAGCTGGGCTCTCGGCGCGCAGATACGAGCGCCTTGCTCATGACCAGACGGTTTCTTACTTCAGTGCGCATCTTCAACCTCACCAGAAGATCCGGATGATCGACCCGCCCCAGGGCGAGTCTTCGAAGGTATGGATCTGGAGATGGGGCAGGTCGCCGTGTCTGTTCCCCGAGCCATGACCGCGCACTCGGCCATCCGCGCCAACCTGGTCGTCCCAGTGATAGGTTCCCGACTTCGACCCGAAGTACTGCTTTGTGCCGACACCGTCAAAGCCCGTCGCGTTACGATAACCCTGCCCCTGGAACAGCCGGAGGAGCAATTCTCCCGCTTCGTCCCGCGACCCTACCCTGAGACTCGTGGTTCCGCCCTCGATGGCCCTGGCTGCGCGAGAAACCCTGGGGCTCGTCCACGGGATATCACAGTCGTTCGCGTTGTGGACGAGGACCGGAGTGGCCCTCGCTAGTACATAGTACGTGTGGAGGCTGACGACGGTAAGGTTGTGGACTCGTTGGTAGTGGGCCGCCTTGTGCTTGATGGCGGTGACCTGGACATAGCTGCCGGCGCTGGTGCGGAGCCACATGCCGGGTTTGAGATCGGCGGCGTTGACCCATCGGCCGGTGCCGTCGGCGACCCAGAAGGGGTGTTCGTCGGTGGCGATCACTGCGCCGAGGGCTTGCTCGGAGCGGAGGATCGCAGGTGATGCCGCTGGTTGGGCTTTCGCGTCGTTCTTGGTGACCCAGTGCTTTTGGTTGCGGGTGTCTACGGTGATCTTTACGAGGTTCTTCGTGCCCTTGCTGGTGATGGTGTCTTGGACGGTCTGGGCTTGGGTCTTGCCGGTCTTGGGATTGGTGGCGAGGACCTTGTCGCCCTTTTTGATTTCGTTGATGGGCTTCTTGGTGCCATCGCCCATGACCACCGCGGTGCCGGGAACGAAGCTGCTTCGGCGGCAGGACTTGAAGAGTTGGGACAGCCACCTCACACCGCGGGGCAGCTTGGCGGCCCCCAGGCCCGGGATGGGAACGCCGACGACGTAGCCGATATCGCGGCCGACCCGGTAGCCGGGGCTGTTGCGGTTGATGGGGATCGGCAGTTCGACCTTCGGCGGCTTCAGGTCCGGCGGCGGATCTGCTTTGGGCCTTCTCGGGCCGGTGGGTTTCTGCGAGAAACCTACGAAGGATTTGAAGCTTTCCTTGGTGTCATGGGCGGCGTTTCTGGCGGCGTTGGCCAGGGCGTAGGCTTCGTCGATCGCTGCTTGGATCGCGCCTTCGGCCATGCCGACGATCAGGCCCGGGAGGCTGGTGACGCGTTGTTTGAGGGTTGGGGCTTTGTGGCCGCAGGTGATGGGGTTGCGGATGCAGGGCGGTAGCGGGATCAGGCCGTCGGGGTCGCTGAGGGTCGCCGGGTTGTTGCCGCCGTAGAGGTAGCCGTTCATCTGCTGTGGGTCGCCGGTATCGATAAGCGGGTCGACGGAGATGAAGCGGCCGTTGTTCGGGTCGTATTCGCGGGCGCCCAGATGGGTGAGGCCGGTGGGGTCTTTGGCGCCACCCAGGAATCCTCTTTGGTCGGGCCAGGTCTCTTCGTTGGTACCGCGTTCCTGGCCGAATGGGGTGAGCCGGCGGGTGACAGTGTTCTGGTCCGTGGCGTTGACCGCTATCTGGACGGTTCCCTGATGGTCGGCTGCGAGGTGCTTAATCCCGGTGGAATCGCGTAGGGCGACGGCCTCGCCGTTGTGGCCGTAATAGCGGACACCAGTTGCGGTCGCCGAACCGTTGGTCGAGCGGAGCTCGGTGCCGCGCAGGTAGAGGGTGGCTCCGGTGAGGTCCTTGCGGATCAGGCGGTTGCCCTCGGCGTCGTAAATGAACCGGACGGTGGTGTCGCCCTGGGTGACCTTGTCGAGGTTGCCTTCGCTGTTCCATTCCAGGGTTTGGGTGGTGTCGCCGACGGTACGGGTGGTGGGATTGCCCGCAGCGTCGTAGACGTAGTTCTCGTCGTTTGTGTCGGGGCCGGTGAGTGGGTTGGCACCGGTCTGGTCGACCTTGCCGAGCATGTGGCCCTTGACGGTGCTGCTGACGTTCAGGTCGCCCTGGTAGCGGTAATCGCGAGTGGAGATCTGCGTGCCCGCCGGGTCGTAGAACTGTTCTGTGTCCCGGCTGCCGTCGAGTTTGTAGGTGTAGTGCATCCGGTACGGTGCCGGGCCGCCCGATGTGGTGGGGTTTTGCGGGCAGGTCGTTGATGCGACGCTCCACGCGTCGGTCAGCCGGCGCAGGTGATCGTACTTGAAGCACTGATTGTCGGTGCCGGCTCTGGAAACGTCGGAGATGCCCAGGACGTTGCCCGCGTCGTCATAGGTGTAGGTGGCGTTGCGGTCGTTGCCGGTGACGTTCTCGCGGCGGGTGCTGGAGGTGGAAAGGCGCTGGGTGCCGGGTTGATAGGTGAGGGTGTTCCAGGTTCGTTTGTCGCCGGAGCCCAGTTCGACCAGTTTGGGTTTGCCGGTGGGGGTGTACTCGGTCGATCCGACATAGGTGGCCTGGCCGCTGGTCAGCCGGATGGGGCGCTGGTATTCGTCGTAAGTGCGGGTGAGGGTTTCCTGAGGAAGTCCGCCCGCCGCAGGTAGCACGTCCTGGTGGGCTGTGCCGTCCAGGTTGTAGGTCTGGGCGTGGGTGTAGGTTCCGGCCAGCGGCCCCTCCGACGCCGGGATGGTGACCGTGGTGGATTCGGGTCGGCCCAGGACGTCGTAGGACGGGATGCTCTGGACGTAGTCGCCGTTTTCTCCGTGGCGGGTGGCGGCGGCGAGCTTCCCCTTTCCGCGGGGCGCGGTGTCATAGGTCCACGACGACAGCAGTTTCCCGGTCGCCGACCCTTCGCGGGTCTGGGTGTTGCGGCCGAGCCCGTCGTAGCTCTGGAAGATCGTTTTGTTGCGGCCGTCGGTGGTGGATTCGACGCGGTTGAGGACGTCGTAGGTGAAGGTGGTGACGCCGGCGTCGGGGTCGGCGGCCTTGGTTCGACGGCCCCGCAGGTCATAGGTATTGGTCCAGGTGTTGCCGGACGGGTCTTTCACCGTGGTCAGGCGCCCGGCCGGGTCGTAGCCGTAGGTGGTGGCGTCATAGGCACCTGACGGGCTGTCCCCGTGGTAGTGGCGGCGTTCGGTGACCTGGCCGCGCGCGTCGATGATCTGCGCGGAGGGCGTCCCACCCCGGGGCGGGTCGACGGCGACCCAGTTCCCGCCGTAGCTGATCGTGGAGCGCCATTTCTCCTCGGTCGTGGTTCCGTCGCCGACCACCAGGCGCTCCACCGTGCGGCGACTGAGCCCGTCATAGGAGAAATGGTTCTGAGTCTCGACGGCCCCGGGGGAGTTGACGGCGAACAGTGCGGGCTCGGGCGCACCGGTGGCCGAATAGGTGGCGTAGGTCTTGGCGATCTGACCACGGTCGTCGTAGAACGTGTCGGCGATCAGGCGGCCTTCGGGACCGGTGCCCTGAATCTGACGAGGGCGCAGGTGCCCGTCGTAGAGAGCGACAGAGGGGCGCTGACCACCGGAACTGGTGAGCGTCTTGGTGGTGACCGCGACAATCTGACCATCGGCGATCCGGTAGGCGTGTTCGAAGCTGGGTGTGTCGCCGGCGGTCTTGGAGCGGTCGGGCCGCCACACCTTCTGCAGGCGGCCGAGCGCGTCGTACTGCAGGTCGCTGCGTAGGGGCCTGTTGCTGCCGTCGACATTACTGTTGTCGATCTTGGCTGTCGGCGATCCCCAGGCCGGGTCGAGTTCATTGGTGGCGGTCAGCCCGGCGGTCCCTGGATTGGGGGTGGGCGTGGTAACGGCGACTCTGGTGGTCAGCCCACGGGTGTCGGTGTACCGGGTGGTGGTGGTCTGGTCGGCTGCGTTGGTGACCGTCAAAGGTCGCCCGAAGCTGTCGTAGGTGGTCTTTTCGAACGGCACGTAGGTGGCGTCATCGCCGTCTTGTCCGGCGATTCTCTCGGTCTGCGTGACGTTTCCCTTGGTGGGTGCGTCACCGAAACCTCCGCCGTCATAGAACGCCCGCGCGTCGGCGATGACATGCTTGGACCGGTCAGGGTCCGTGCCACAAGCGACGGAAACGGTCTCGGCCCGGGACTGGTAGGAGACCATCCATTTCGCGTCATTGTCGGCGTAATCGGTGCGGGTGCACCTGTCATCGGCGGTGGACGCGACGTCACCGAGGTCCTCAACCTGCTTGACCCGGCCGACCTTGGTGAAGTCGGTCTCGTACTCGCTGTTGGTCTTGGTTTCGCGCCAGGTCCCGCCGTCCAGCGCTATCCAGGTGCGGGAGTTGCCGACCTTGACCGCGTTGGCGGTCACGGTGCCCCAGTCCCTGGTCCGGGAGGCGGTCTGGTGCCGCCAGGGGACATCGACGCTCTTGTGGTGCACCGCCCCGCCGGGGGCGGTGTAGTTGACGGTCTTGAGGGTGAAGCCTTCGAGTCCTTCGGCGTCGGTGTGGGTGCCGCCCTCGCCGTCGGAAACGGTGACGGTCTTGGTGCCGCCGGTGGGACTGGCGCGGTCGCCGTGCATGCCGCGCAGGTGATAGGTGTCGGTCTGGGTGGACGGGGTGCCCATGCTGCCGGTCTTGACGCGGACCTGGCCGTAGCCGCGCCATTGGGACCAGGTCTTGTACTTATCGCGTGTCAACCCGTCATCGTCGTCGAAATGCCACGCGGCTCCGCCGATGTACTCGTACTGGGTGGCCATGTCGGGGGCGTGGCCCGTCCGGTCCTTCTGCACCACCGAGGTGACCACGAACTTGTTGAACCAGTCGGTGATCGGCGCCGTCTGGCCGGGCAGATGCCAGATCGAGGGGAAGCAGCGTCTGGTGTTGGCGTGCGGCGTCGGCGGGGCGGCCCGGGAGCAGTCCTGCCCGGTGTAGCCGATGTCGATCTGGCCGCCGGACTCGTCGAAGATTCTGCTGACCCGGTAGCGGGTGTAGGGCGCGATGCCGTCGTTGGCCTGGTCGACTCGGTTGGCCTTTGGCGTGTGGTTGAAGGTCACCTTGGGCAACGCGATGTTGTCGGCGGCAGTGGGGCCAGCCAGGCCGGTGTGCTGGATCTCCTTGAGCAGCAGGTCGCGTTCTTCGGTGTCGGCGCCCCACTGGTGGTCCAGCGTCCAGGAGTCGACTTTGCGGTACGGCCAGCCGGCGCCGCGGTCTATCTGTGTGGTGACCTTCTTGAGGCGATAGCGGCTCCAGAAGGTGGGCGAGGTGAAGCCGTGCCCGTCCTCGCACCGGGTGCCGGCGTCGCAGTTCATGTCCCACGGCACGTCCGGCCACTGCCCCGGATCAGCTTTGATCTTGGCAGGGGCGCAGTCGAAGGTGTCGCTGGGGATGCACCGCTCGGCCTTCTCGAACAGCACCGCGGCCGGCGGCACGTCGGCGAAGACGTTGTCGCCGCGCAGCCCGTACTCGATGGACGTCAGGTAGCCGCCGCGGGTGTACGGGGTGGCGTCGGCGGGGTTGAGGTTGCGGCCGTAGTGGTTGGTCTCTTTCTCGTACAGGTAGATGGCGGCGTTGTCGTTGGGGTCGACGACCATGTCCAGGTTCCACCGCCACGCCTGCTGGCACCACGAATCGGCGAACCCTGAAGCCTTGTGGCACGGCTCGGTCGCGTCGTCGCCGAACACCGGCACCGTCCATGCCGAGTTGCTCTCCGGCCCTCCCGAGCCCCAGCCGGGCAACCGGTTCAGGCCGAAGTAGTAGCGGGTCCCGTCGGTGGTGGTGACCTTCCAGTACTCGCCTTCGTTGTCGCCGTTGTTCGTCTCCGACGAGGTCAGCCGCTCGAACTTGGTGCCGTCGTCGTTCTTGAGCCGCCAGGTCCCGTCGGCGGCCTTGATGAGTTCGCCGCCTTTGCCGTTCCAGGTGACGGTCGCGTTGTCATAGCCCCAGCACAGATCCCCCGGCGGCTTCCCGCCTGGGCCGTTCGGCACTCCGTCGTCCTCACACGCCTTGTAACGACGTTCAATGAAACCGGGCGAGAACTCAAAGCCCTCACCGGCCCAGGACGGCTGGTTATTGGTATTGCCCGTGCGACCGTCCACACTCTGCGCCGAATAACCCAGCTCAACCGTCGGAACGAGGTCCCCCGGGGCGGGCGGAAGCCGCATCGGATAGGTCCAGGTGAAGTCACCGGTGTTCCCCGCCACCGCCCAGGTCGCCGACGGCGCCAACTTGGTGGCCTTGAAATCTCCCTGCGAGCCTTCGGGTGCGGCGACGGCCGCCAGCACCGTCAGACCCCGCTGGCCTGTCGTGGACGGGACGGTCTCCACGTCCGCGATCAGGGTTCTCGTTTCACCGTCGTTTGTGGTGGCGATGGGTGTGGAGGAACGGCATCCGGGATTGGACGGGGTCGTCAGAACACAGGCGGGGAGCCTCACTAGCCGGAGCCGCGTGCCGTAGGAGCCACCGAAGGCCTGAGCGAAAGCCGAGTAGTCCACGCGGACTCCCACCCGTCCCAACGTGGCCTCGGCGTCGGGCGCGATGGTGAACACCAGCCCCTCGACCCCCGCGCGCCCGGCCGCGCCACGGTCGAGCACGGCCACCTGGGCGTCGCCCTTCAGCGCGGGGCGCGCAGCGGTGTTCCTCGGATCGACGCTTTTGGGCGCGGGTCCGGGTGCGGTGAGCGAGATCGGCAGGTCGCCCGCCCGCACCAGCCCCTCGCTGCGCCCCGAACGCTCGGCTTGCTTGCCCGTCAGGGTCACCTCGGCGGTGCCGGGCTTGGGCCAGGACGCCTTGGGCTCCGGCACCGATCTGCCAGCTGGGTCGGGGGTGCGGGGGCGAACCTTCCGCGTCTTACCGTCGACCGTTCGCTCATGGTCGGCAACCTTTGGACGCTCGGAGCCCGGCGGATCGGCCTGCGCGGGCGGAGCCGTGGCCAAGCCCGCCGCCAGCACCACCGCCATTCCAGCCGCCACGATTCGCAGCGAGCGACCCATGCGCAGTACTTGCCGCCTGTTCAGCCTTTTCACCAGATCCTCCACAACAACGGGCGGCACCCATGACTAAACCAGGCAACGTCAACCAGTGTTCGCAGCGCAGTGGCACTGTTCTCGAACACACAGTGCCTAGAAAGAGATGTTTCGCCAGGCTGGACAGGATTTTCTCGTGGAAACTCCAGCACGACGCATCACCTCAAGGCACAGGGCTCGCACATCAGTTGTGAACGCCCCCCCGACAATGCGCTCAAAAACGAAGGTGATCAAGGTACCCAGCTGGTCACCGCACGTGCCCGCCCACAAGAACAGCAGGTCATGATCAGAACAGGTCCACGTCCGGACGCCATGACAACCAACAGCCCGCAACAAACGTCCGCGCGCAGGAAAATTGAAGGTCTACGAGTGCAAACAAATAAGATGACCCAAAACATCAAAAACGGTCAGAGTCGATCTTGTCGGAGCGCCGATCGAATGTGATGATCACGGCAACCAGACCTCGACCACCCGGAGTGGGCGATGCTCCTCACGTCCCGGCCCCCGCGACCAACCCCTCAGCGCCCCACTCGACGACCGCGTTATGCACGGGCCCGGTACCTACTAGCCCTGACCGCCCTGACCGCGACCACCCTCAACATGGTGGCCACCCTCACCACGGCACCGCCCGTCGCGGCCGACACCGCGCCGCCGCCCGGGGAGCTGCCCACCCTGACGGCCGATCCGCTGCCGACCTGGCAGACCAACGGCACCGTCTGGGACGTCGAGGTGGTCGGTGACACCGTCTACGTCGGCGGCACCTTCACCGCCATCCGCCCGCCCGGCACCAGCCCCAGCAACCCCCAAGAAC
>NZ_SMKT01000166.1 GCF_004348735.1 Actinomadura sp. KC06 | reverse complement strand
GGGCGGGCCTGTCGGGGGCGGCGCCGGTGTCCGGGAGGTCGGCGGTGATGGGGCCGTGCAGCATCCCGTCGCCCTGCGGCGCGAAGAGCTCCGGACGGGTGAGCGCGTGGTGGACGTCGGCGTAGCGCAGCACGGCCCAGGAGCCGGGCCGGTCGGCCATGCGGCCGTCCAGCCAGACCACCGGGGTCTTGGCCCGGAGCCGTTCCAGCCGGTCGAACGGGACGCCGCGCGCGTAGGCGTCCGCGCAGTCGACCACGCCGGCGTCGGTGATGGGCAGCGCGCCTCGCCGTTGAGGCATGGGAACCTCCTCTGCAAGACGGACGCTAACGTGTCCCGCCCGGACCCTGAAAGGTCCGGATTCGGCCGTCCGTTAGACGCTCGCGTCGCGGAGGGGGTCAGCCGGCGAGCCACTCCCCGGTCTCGACGCTGACGAGGCCGTGCCTGGCCGCCTCGATCACCGCCTCGCGCTGCGAGTGCACGCCCAGCTTGCTGAGCACGCTCTGCACGTGGCTGCGGGCGGTGCTGCGCGTCACCCCCATCGCCTTGGCGAGCGCCTGCGTCGACTCGCCGCGCGCGAGCCGCGTCAGGACCTCCCGCTCGCGCGGTGTGAGGAACCGCGCGACCTGCTGCGCCTGGCTGCGCGGCCGCGTCCCGCTCCGCCGGACGGCCTGGTCGGTGACGACCTCGCCGTCCGCGACCCGCCGCAGCACGGCGAGGATGTCGCCGGCCTGCTGGCCCTTGTGCGCGAACCCCCGCACGCCCGCCGCGATCCCCTCGTCCAGCACCGGCTGCTCAAGGAACCCGGTGAGGACGACGAACTTCGTGCGCGGGGACGCGGCGCGCAGCCTCGGCATCCAGTCGAGGGCCGTGTCGGACGGGAACTGCAGGTCGATCAGGCACACGTCCGGCTGCCTGATCCGCAGCAGGGGCATCACGTCGGCGGGGGAGTAGGCGATCCCGACGACGGTGTGCCCGGCGTCGGCCAGGACCAGCGACAGCGACTCGGCGAAGACCGCGTGGTCGTCGCAGATGACCATTCTCATGGATGGGGCCGCCAGTCGTCGGCGTGCGCGTCGGCCGCGTCCGGGACGGGCATGCCCGCCGGGTCGGGGGGCGGCGCCGCCGGAAGCAGGATCCGGACGCGCGCCCCGCCCATCTCGCAGGTGCGGATCTCCAGGCTGCCGCCGTACCCGGAGATGAGGTCGTGGACGATCCCGAGCCCCAGCGACGCGAGCCCGCGCCGCGCCTTCTGGCCGCCGGGCCGCGTGCTCGCGCCGAATCCGGGGCCGTCGTCGTCGACCTGGATGACGACCCAGCCCTGATCGGCCTCGACGCGCACGTCGACGCGCCCGTCCGCGACGCGGCAGGCGTTGTCGAGGACGTTGCGGACCGCGCGCCACAGCGCGACCGGGTCCATGTGCGCCCACGCCTCGCCGCCGTCGAAGCAGACCTCGTGCGGGGCGGCGAGCCGCATCCCGGTGACGATCTCGGCGGTGAGCTCGTCCACCCGGATCCGCTCGGGGCTCGGCGGCGGGCGGTCGGCGTTCTCGTCGTCGGCGCCGTCGTCGAGCTGGCGCAGCAGATGATCCAGCCACCGGGTCTCGCCGAGCAGCTGCTCGATGCGGGCCTTGCTGGCGTCGCCGACGTCGTCCGCGACGACGACGGCCGAGGCGAGCATGATGATGGTGCCGAGTTCGTGGCGGATGTCATGCCGGAGCCGCCGCCGCCACAGGACGTGCGGCCCGCGGGCATGCGGCCCGTCGGCATGCGTTCCACCGGCGGCGGGGAGCTCGTCGCCGGGTCCTGGTCTCCGGGGGTCGGTGCCCGCGAGCGTGCCCACGCCCGCGGGAGGTTCCACCGGAGAAAACCGAGACCACCCGTTGTCCATGGGTCCCCCCGTACGTTTTTCAAGCACTGTCTTAGACGCTCTCTCCGGGGTACGCGTGCTGTCCAGGAAATGGCCGTAACAGACCACTGTCTGTCCGGAAGTGGACACGCACCGCAGTGGGTGAACCTTTTTGATTGACGGTGCGTCAGTGTCAGGATTGTCAGTTCCCCTTGTCGTTCACCTGGCCGCCTTTCTTTCATGCCTACGGCGTAGCCGCTTTGCGCATTCCGGCGGGTGCGCCGGCGGGCCGCCGGAGAGACAGTCGGCACATGCCGAAGGTCACATTTCTCGGACATGCGGGTGCGGCGGTGGACGCGACGGCGTTTCGCCTGCTCGCGGATCCGTGGCTCGCTCCAACGGGGGCCTTTCTCGGAGCCTGGCACCAGTATCCGAGAAACGATCATCTCGATCTCGCCCCGGTGCTCGACGCGGACTGGGTCGCCGTCTCGCACGAGCACCTAGATCATTTCGACCCGTGGGTGCTGGACCGGCTTCCGGCCCGGACCCGAATCCTCATTCCGCGCTATCCGGGACCGGCCTTCCGCGAGCGCATGGCCGCCGCAGCGGGCGGCCGGCAGGTAATCGAGTTGACGGCCTGGGAGAAATTCCCGCTCGACAATCGAGGGTCCTGGATCACGGCGATTCCGGAACTCTCGCCGATGTGCCATGACGCCGCCTTTCTCATCGTCGCGGACGGCCGCGGGTTCCTGCACGGCAACGACGCCCGGCTCACCGCGGCGCAGGCCCGCCGCGCCAAGCACCTGGCGGGCGGGCGGCTCGACCTGATGGCCGTGCAGACGTCCGGGGCGTCCTGGCATCCGATCTGCTACCGGTACCCGGCCGAGGAGATGGCGAAGGTCTCCATGGACAAGCGGGTGTCGAAGCTGCGCTCCGTGCAGCGGCTCGTCCGGCAGACCGCGCCGGAGCTGGCCGTCCCGTTCGCGGGCCCGCCCTGCTTCCTGGACGCGGAGGTCGACCACCTGAACTGGGTGCTCGGCCAGGAGGACGGCGCGTTCTGCGACCCCGAGGTCGCCACGGAATGGCTGCGCGAGCACCTGCCGAACCAGCGCTGGGATTCCTTCAAGCCCGGCGACGCCATCGACCTGGACACCGGCGAGATCACCCGCGACCCCGTCTCGGCGGAGTTCTCCTTCGCCGACGCCGACCGGGGCGACTACCTCAAGCGGTACGCGGCCGACCGCGCGTCCGCCATCGCCGAGGTCATGGCGCTGTACCCCGAGCCGGGACCCGACCTGTTCGACCGGTTCACCGCCCATTTCGAGTACCTCGGCCGGCTCAGCGACTACTTCCTGCGGCAGATCGCCATGACCGTGCGGTTCGAGGTCACCGGCCCGAACGGCGGCGACTGGGACGTGGACTTCTCCCCGGACGGGGTCACGGTCGCGGTGGCGTCCCCGGACGTCCGGCCGCACTACCGGATCACCACCGCCGGACGCTGGATCGACGGCGTCCTCAACGGCCGGATGGCGTGGGAGGACCTGCTCATCTCGTTCCGGCTCAGCCTCTACCGCGACCCCGACGTCTACAACGACTACCTGGTCGGCCTGCTCAAGCACGCCAACGCGCCCGCGCTGGAGGCCGTCGAGGCGTACGAGACCGGACGCGACGAGTCCGAGCGGATCACCGTCTCCTGCGACGGCGCCCGCTACGACATCCCGCGCTACTGCCCGCACGCCGGCGAGGACCTGTCGGTGGGCGCGATCGTCCGCGACGGCCGGATCCACTGCCTCGCCCACAACTTCGCCTTCGACCTCGCGACCGGCGAATGCGTCAACGCACGCGCCGCCAATCTCACCAGCCGGAAAGTGACCTGAATCACCGTTCGCCGCGTAATCCCCCGCGACAAGTGGAGCGTGTCTGACATGGGGTTATACGTCATCTCGTGTTAGATTTCTTATCTGCTTGTCTGGGGGGATTGAAGAGTGCGCGGTTTGACCCGGACGCGGCTCGGCCTGCTGGCCGTCGCGTTCGTTCTCGTCATCGGTGTGATGGAAGTCCTGGCGCTGAAGCTCGGGTCGATGGACTTTCCTGTGCCGTCGTCCGATTCACGGCATCCGGCGGTGGCCGAAGACCCGGCGGAGAATTAGCCGCGGTCCGCGAGCCCGGCTCGGCGAGCCCGGCCCTGGGCGAGCCCCGGTCAGCGGGCCTTGTTGCGGGCCTTGAGGAGGCTCTGCAGGTCGGGGTGGTCGCCGCCGGCGGCGTCCGCCAGGGTGGGGCAGGCCCACTCGTCCTGGTGGCCCCAGGAGTAGGAGATCTCCAGCGGGGGGCGCGGCGCGAGGCGGTCCCAGCGGGCCAGGATCTGGCGGAATTGGGCCTCCGTCGGCAGCCAATACTGCTTGTCGCCTTCGGAACAGCTCTGCCCGAACGTCTGCAGGACGGGCGCGACGCGCGAGCGCGGAATTCCGGCGGCGTCCGCCATCCGGACCATCCGGTCGATCGCCCCGATGTCGCACTGCTCCTGGGTTTCGGCCGAGCCTTTGCAGGGGTAGGGGTCGAGCCCGACGAGGTCGACGCCGACGCGTTCCGGCGTGAGCGTCCTCATCGGCCAGTCGGTGAGCGAGATGAACGAGATCTGGTCCGGTGCATGCTGCCGGAGGTAGTCGGCGCGGCGGCTGATCTCCTTCGTGATCCCGGGGCATTCGCCGGGGTTGGGCTCGTCCGACAGGTACCAGCCGTAGACCTTCGGGTGGCGTCCGAACCGCTGGACGGCCCGCGCGAACGAGGCGAAGTCGAGCTCGAAGTCGCCGCAGGTGAAGTTGCCGACCCACAGCATCGCCCGCATGCCGTCCGGGACCCCGGCGATGAGCCCGTCGTCCGGCTTCACGTCCACGAGGTCGTAGCCGAGTTCCCGCAGCCGCGGGTAGTCGGCGGGCTCGGTGTTCAGCGCGATGCGGTGCGTCCGGCCCGGCTGCGTCGCGGGCGTGCCGGGCGAGGCGAGCGGCCCCCGGTACGGCTCGTGGCCGGACGGGTCAGCGCGCGCATAGACCAGGAACCCCGCGACCAGCAGCACGACCGCCGCGGCGACGGCCATGGCCTTGAACCGGATGTCCCAGAAGTCCATGCGCTCACCTTTCCGGTGCTTCCTATGCGGCGGACCCGGGCTCCTCGGCGGGATGCGCGGCCTCGGACGGCGAGGCCATCTCCGTCACCGTCCCGTCCGCCGATACCCGCAGCGGCGGGACGGTGAACCCCAGGACGTACCAGACCGTCTGGGCCAGCGTCCGGAGCGTCGCGCGCATCGACGGGTCGCTCAGGTACACCGCGTCGACCGCGGCCTGCGCCGGGGCGAGCCGCTGGACGTAGAAGGCGAGGTCGACCTCCTCGCCGGGCGGCAGGACGTCGGAGTCCCGGAACCTGACCTGGGACACGCCCGTCATCCCCGGCCGGTGGTCGAAGATCCACCGCCAGCGCGCGTCGTAGTACACCGCGAGGTCGTAGGTCTCCGGACGCGGCCCGACGAGCGTCATGTCGCCCCGCAGCACGTTCACGAGCTGCGGCAGCTCGTCCAGGTAGAAGCGGCGCAGCGCCCGCCCGACCCGGGTGACCCGCGGGTCGCTGGTCGCGGTGACCTTCATACCGCCGGCGTTCTGCCGCATCGTCCGGAACTTGAGGATGGTGAACGGCCGGCCGCCCTGCCCGACCCGGGTCTGCCGGAAGATCCCCGGGCCCCGGCTGGTCAGCCGCACCAGCGCGTAGATCAGCACCAGCGGGACGGAGAACAGCGCCAGCCCGGCCAGCGCGCCCGCGATGTCCAGCGCCCGCCGGCCGCGCGAGGGCCCGATCCCGTCGGTCGGGTCGACGGGACGGGCGATGAGGTCCTCGGACATGGTCACCCCTTGTTCCTGACGTGCTGGAACCAGGCCAGCAGAGCCGCCGTGGTGGCGATGAAGGAGACGGACGTCGCGACCGCGGCGCCGCCCGCGCCGTGCGCCGGGATCAGCACGATGCCGAGCACGACGACGACCAGCAGGCCGATGCCCTGCCCGGTGGACGCGGCCCCCGGCCGCCCGACCCCGTACAGGTAGGCCATGATCAGGCCCGTCACGCCGAACGTGACGACGCCGGCGAGACGGATGTAGGTGGGCACGACCGCGTCGTCGAACACGTCGCCGAACACCCACGGCAGCGCCGTTCCGGCGATCAGCGCGAGCGGGATCGCGGCCAGCACGGAGACGCCGAGCGCGGGCAGGATGAGCGCGGCGGTGCGGCGTGCGGCGCTCTTCTTGTCCTCCCTCGCGAAGTCCGGGTAGAGGACGTAGTTCACGGCGAGTCCCGGCAGCTGCACCAGCTCCGCGAACTTGCTCGCGACCGTGTAGACGCCGAGGACCTTCGGCCCGGCGAGCGCGCCGAGCAGCGCCATGTCGAAGCGGAGCTGGAGCAGGTCGATGAGCTGGCCGACGTAGCCGCGGAACCCGTATCCGGCGATCGACCTGCCGAGCCGCCGGTCCGGGCGTCCCCAGCCGCGGAAGAACCCGCGCCGCGCCAGCCGCCGCGCGATCCACGCGGCGGCGGCGATGTCGGCGAGGACGAGCCCGGCGACGAGGGCGCCGGGCCCGTGCCAGCCCAGCAGGATCAGGACGTAGATCGGCAGGAACACGAACTCCTCGACGGCGATGGCGAGGCTGGCGCCGTGCGGGTCGTCCGTCCCCTGGAGGAGGCCCTTGCCGACGGACACGTATCCCTGCGTGAACGACGGGATCGCCGCGGCGAGCGTCACCCAGATGCCGAACGACTTGAAGAACACGAGGAAGAGCAGCGGGCTCAGCGCGAGCCAGATCACGGCCGCCAGGACCGCGCCGATCACCGTCAGCCAGGCGAGCGTCGGCCGGACCCGGCTCTGGTCGCGGTCGTCCCGCGCCAGGAAATAGGGCGCGGCGGCCGGCAGCCCCGCGTTCGACAGGTGGCAGAGCAGCCCCGGCAGGATCCGGACGAGCGTGAAAGCCCCGACGAGCTTCGGCCCCCCGACCCGCGCGACCAGGACCGTCGCTAGCCCCAGCGACGCCAGCGCCCCCACCCGCGCCGCCATGTTCCCGGCGACGAGCGAGACGAGCCGCTTGCGGACCGCCTTCATCGCGTCGCCCTTGGAGTCGGGCGGCGGAGCGGTGACCGTCGTAGCGCGCGGGCTTACCTCATGTCCCACAGGTTTCCGCAGGTCAGGCCCGAGGTTCACCTGTGGTCCCAACGCCAGCGGACGGTGCGAACGCGGGGCGCGGCGGCCGAAGAGGTCCAGGGCGGCGATCAGACCGAAGATCGCGAAGCCGTGCCGGTAGTGCAGGACCTCGTAGAACAGGGCGCAGATGAGGAACACCGCGATGAGCGCGCCGAACAGCTCGGGATGCGGGACGAGCCGCGCGTACTCAGGTTTCAGCGCGTCCCGCCTGGCGATCCGCACGCACCGCACCACCAGCACGGACACGATCAGGATCAGCGCGAGCCCGCCGAGGAACCCGCGTTCGAGGACGGACGCGATGTAGTCGTTGTGCGCCTCGCGGACGTATGTCTCCTGCCGGAGGAGCATCTGCCTCTCGGTCTGCGCGGCGCCGATGCCCCACGGATGCTCCTGGGCCTCGATCATGTGCCAGGTCGTGGCGAAGACGGTGCTGCGCGACTCGGTGCTCTCCCCGGTCGTCCGGCCGATGGAGTCGCGGAGGATCGGGGACGCCTGGCTGGCGCGGTCCAGGAACGGCTGGATGTCGACCTGCGTGACCACCGTGACCGCGCCGCCGCCGAAGAACACGGCGGCCGCGCCGACCGCGACGGCGTGGTGCGCCTTGCCTTCCCGGAACAGCCGGAACAGGTAGCCGAGCACCAGCGCGCAGCAAAGCGCGAGCAGGCCGCCGTTCGAGCCGGTCAGGAGTTCTGCGGTGATGAGGATCCCGCACACCGTCCAGCGCTGCCATTTCTTCTCCGGGAAGCGGGTGGCGCGCGTGATGAAGAAGACGCAGATGAACCAGTTGGCCGCGTAGTTGGCGTCCCCGAAGGTGAACTGCAGCCGCTCGCCGTCGATCTGCTTGCCGGACATCGCGTCGTTCCCGATCGCGAAGCCGGTCATCATGACGAGCGCGTAGATCGTGCCGATCCAGACGAAGGCGCGCAGCGCGAGGCGGAGCAGGGCCGGGTCGCGGCCGAGGTTGGCGACGCAGACCGCCCACAGCAGGACGAACACGTCCTTGACGAGGGTGAGCACCCCGACGTCGTCGTTGGCGAGCGCCGCGACACCGCCCGCGAGGACCGTGAGCAGGGTGGGCAGCAGGAACGGCCAGCGGACGGGCAGTTTCCGCGTCCCCGCCCACAGGAACGTCGTGAGGACGACCACGATCAGCACGACGTCGGGAATCGCCGTGTTGCCGGGGCCGGGCGCGAGCCCGGCGGGCATCAGCATCGGCAGCGACGCGATGCCCGCGACGAGGGCGACCGCCTCCGGCCGCCACCGCCGCCGCCGCGGCTCAGGAGGTTTCAGGGGCGGCGCCGCCGCCGGCGCCGCCCTGGTCGCGGTCGCCGTCATGACCGCTGGTAGGGCCGCCTGGACGTGCCGCGGTACGTCTCGTCCAGCACCGTGCCGAGGTGGGCGGGGGAGAACCAGTCGCCGACCCGGCCGCGGGCGCGCTCGGCCATCCGCTCGGCGGCGGCGGGATCGTCCAGCATCGCCGCGATGGCCCCGGCGAGCTGCTCCGGGTCCTCCGGCGGGACGAGCAGGCCGGTCTCCCCGGCGAGGACGAGGTCCTGGTTGGACGGGACGGCCGTCGCGACGAGCGGGATCCCGGCGCTGATCGCCTCGACCAGCGCGCAGGGCAGGCCCTCCCAGCGGCTCGCCATCGCCATCAGGTCGAACGCGGGCAGGACGGCGGCGACGTCGTCGCTGTGGCCGAGCCAGCGCATCCGGTCCTCGATGCCGAGCTTCGCGGTGAGCTTCGCCAGGTCGTCCGCCATGGGCCCGCCGCCTACCCAGAGGCCGAACACGTCGTCCGGCAGCCGGGCGACGGCCTTCACGAAGATCTCCGGGCCCTTCTGGAAGGTGAGCCGCCCGACCGACCCGACGACCTTGACGCCGAGGGGCAGGTCGAGGCGGCGGCGCGCCTGCGCCCTGGACCCGGGGGCGGTCACGTAGGCGTCGACGTCCACGGCGGGCCACGACAGCCGCACCCGCTCCGGCGTCGTGAGGCCGAGCCGCAGCGCGGTCGTCACCGTGTCCGTCCCGACGCCGAGGAACGCGTCGGTGTGCTTGGCGGCGATGCGTTCGAGGCGGATGTAGGCGGTGCGCCGCGCCCACGACTGGAACTCGTTGAACGGGAACCCGTGCCAGGTGTGCACGATGCGGGGCACGCCGGCGCGCGCCGCCGCGAGCCGCCCGATGACGCCCGCCTTGGACGAGTGCGTGTGGACGACGTCGTACCGCCCCTCCGCGAGCACCCTGGTCAGGGTGGACAGCGCGGTGAAGTCGTCGCGCGGCGAGATCTGCGGCACCAGCGGCCCCACCTGGACGATCTCCATCCCGGCGCGGTGCGCGTCCGGCGTGAGGTCCCCGGCGGCGGCGTTCGCGACGGCCTCCTCGCCGTACAGCACGGTGCCGCGCCCGGCGGACGGCTCGCTGTCCATGCCGACGCCGCCGGTCACGATCGCCCGCTCGTACGTGCCGTCCGGCAGCGCCAGCGCCCCGTTCAGCGCCACCCGCCCGCCGCCGCCGTTGAAGCGGGTGATCACCTGCGCGACGCGCAGCTTCCTACTTGTGCTCATGGATCACCTCACAGGCCGGGAGGGGGCGCCGCGGCGGCCGGTACTCCGGCAGCAGGCGGCGCAGCAGCAGCCGCACCCCGTCCGCGTCGCCCGCCCCGGCCGCCTCGGCGAGCGCGTCGAGCAGCCGCGGCAGCCCGGCGGGCGGCGGCGCGGCGCGGGTGCCCCAGATCTTCGGGTGGGCGGTGCGGAGCCGCGGCTCGGAGTCGGCGAACGCCTTCTCGGCGAGCTTCTCGCCGGGCCGTAGCCCGCTGAACCTGATCGTCACCGCGGGCGTGTGGAGCTGCGCCGCGTACCGGTGCACGAGGTCGACCACCGGGACGGGCCCCAGGTCGAGCGCGAACGTCTCCGCCTCCTCGGCGAGCGCCGCCGCCTCGATCAGCAGGCCCGCCGCCTCCGTCACCGTCATGACGTGCCGCGCCGCCTCCGGATGCGCGACCGTGACGACCTCGCCCGCCGCGATCGGGTGCGCGAGCGGGCCGAGCGGCGCGCCCGGCGCGCCGATGACGTCGCCGACGCGGACGGCGGCGAAGCACGTCGGCCCGCCCGTCGCGGTCCGCAGCAGCAGCTCCCCGAGCCGCATCGTCGCGCCGAGCACCGACGTCGGCTCCGCCGCCCGGTCCGACGAGACGAGCACGAGCCGCCGCGTCCCGTGCCGCACCGCGCTGTCGACGACGTGCCGGGTGCCGAGCACGTTGTCGGCGACGCCGCGGCACGGGTCGTCCTCGACCTCGGACAGCCGGTGCCGTCCCGCCGCGTGGAAGAGCAGCTCGGGCCGCGCGTCCCCGACGACGGCGTCGACGCGGTCCGCGTCGCGCACGTCCGCCTCCGCGAGGGTGACCCGGCAGCCGCCGGGCTCCCCGGCCAGCTCGCGGACCAGCCGCTCCAGCCCGCGCTCGTCCTTGTCGACGAGGCACAGCGCGGCCGGGCCGAGCCGCCCTATCCGCCGGCACAGCGCGCCGCCGACCGTCCCGCAGGCGCCCGTGACGAGCACCCGCCGGCCGCGGACGAGACGCAGCCCGCGCAGCTCGGCGAGCACGATCTCGTCTCGGTCCAGCAGCAGCGCGAACGGGCTGGCGGGCGGTGGCGCCGCGGCGGGCACGGCGGCCCGGCGGAGCCGGTGCGGCGCGAACCAGCGCATGTCAGCTCCGGGTCCGCAGCGCCTCGGAGAGCGCGGCGACGACCTTGTGCTGGCCGTCCGCCGTCAGGCCCGGGTAGAGCGGCAGCGACAGCAGCTCCTCGCCGACCCGGTTGGTCACGGGCAGGTGCCCGCACTCCTCCTCACCGAGGATCTGCCGGTAGGCGGTGAGCTGGTGGGCCGGGATGAAGTGGACGGACGTCCCCACCCCCGCCGCCTGCATCGCGTCGCCCACCGCGTCGCGGTCCGGGACGCGCACCTGGTAGAGATGCCAGGCGTGCTGGACGCCGTCGAGGCTGTTCCGCTGCGGAAGGACGACCCCGGGCACCTGCGCCAGAGCCTCGTCGTAGCGGGCGACGAGTTCCTCGCGAGCTTGCTGCCAGCCGGGCAGCGACCGGATCTGGGCGCGGCCGATCGTCGACTGGACGTCGGTCATGTTCGCCTTCAGCCCGATGGACTTCACGTCGTACCGCCAGCTCCCGCCCGGCAGGTACCGCTTCCACGAGTCCTTGCTCATCCCGTGCAGCCGCATCGACCGGACCCGGTCGGCGAACTCCTCGTCGCGGGTCGCGACCGCACCGCCCTCGCCGATCGGCATGTTCTTCGTCGCGTAGAAGGAGAAGCACGCCGCGTGCGACTCCGAGCCGACGGGCTTGCCGCCGCGCGCCGCGCCCGGCCCGTGCGCGGTGTCCTCCACCACCCGGCTCCGGTCGAGGCCGGCCGCCGCGGCGAGAGCGGCCACGTCCACCGGGTAGCCGCCCTGGTTCTGGGTGACCATCGCGGCGGGCTTCACCCTGGCAGCCGCCGCGGCGACGGTCTCCGGGCTCGGGACCAGCGTCTCCTCGTCGATGTCGGCGAAGACCGGACGGTGCCCGGCGTGCAGGATCGCGTTGATCGCGCCGCAGAACGTCAGGCTGGGCGTCAGCACCGGCGAGCCCGGCGGCAGGTCCATCGCGCGCAGGCTCAGCTCCAGCGCGCTCGTGCACGAGGCGACCGCGACGACGTGCGCGGCGCCGAGATAGTCGGCGAACTCCTGCTCGAACGCGGCGGTCTCCGGGCCGGTGGTGAGCCATCGGGAGTCGAGCACCTTGGCGACCGCGTCGGGCACCCCGTCGGTGAGCGGCGGGACGCAGAACGGAACGGCTGAACTCATTCGGCTTCTCCTAGATGTCGCGGGCCTTGCGGGGCCAGCGGGACGTGGTCGTGCGGGACGTCGTCTTGCGGGACGGTGTCGTCTTGCGGGACGCGGCCACGACGCCGAGCAGCGGCCAGCCGGACGCGGCGACGAGGTCGCGGACGGTCTCCAGCCCGGACACCGTCGTCACCGGCCCGACCGCCACGACCACGCCGACGGTCTCGTCCGAGCCGGGGTCGATGTCCTCGAACGCGTGCACGTGGCACAGCCGGCGGACCGGCACCGGCTGGGTGATCTCCGACGGGGACGCCTCGCCGGACTTCTTCGTCATGACGGCTGTGCCGCCGCCCGCGCGGACCACCGACGTGCTCTTCTTGCCGCCGGGCCCGCCGCTGTTGAGGGACGGCTTCTCGCCGTCCGCGCCGTCTTCGCCGGTCTCGTCGGGTTCGTCGTCCTCGACCGCCTGGCTGCGCCTCGGCGGGACGGGCCGCGTCTCGTCCCCGTACACCGCCAGCGCCACCGCCGACACCAGCCCGGCGGGCAGCGGCCCGGGCGCCCCGACCAGCGCGACCCGGTCGACGCCCTCCCGCTTGGCGGCGAGCCGCGTCCGGCGGCCGAGGTCGGCGAGCTGCGCGGTCCCCCGGTCGGCCCAGCCGAGCAGCGGCACCCCGAGCCGCCGCGCGACCCGCCGCTGGCCGGGGATCGTGGGCCGGACCATCTCCGTCACGACCGCGATCAGGATCCCGCCGACCAGCCCGACCAGCCCCGCGATCGCCGACATCATCACCGTCGGGTCCGTCTTCGGGGCGAGCACGGCGGGCTGCACGACCGTCGCCGTCCCGGCCGAGGTCAGCTGCGTCAGCAGGGCCGAGCGATCCGACCGGAGATCGGTCAGCTCCGTCTGCACCCGCTCGCGCTCGTTGGCCGCGTCGATGTCCGGCACCGGCTGCGCCGCCGCCCGCCGCGACAGCGGCCCGAGCCGCCTCTCCAGCGTCCGGACGCGCTTGTCGATCTCGGTCATCCGCTGCCGGATCGTCCCCTGGTTGGACTCGTTGATCTCCCGGACGACCTCGGCGCCGATGGCGTCCGTCAGCGCCCGCGCCACGGCCGGGTCGGAGTCCTTCACCGACAGCTCCACGACGGTGGACGTCCCGAGCCCCGACACCCCGATGGCCTTCGCCACCTTCGGCGCCGACCGGTCGACCCCCTGGCGCCGCAGCACCTCGCGCAGCAGGGTGTCGCTGGTCGCGAACGCCTTGACCTGGCTGACCACGATGCTCACGCCCGCGTCCCCGGTCGCCGCGTCGGCCGCCGCGCCGCCCGACTGCAGCCGCGACTTCGCGACGGACGGCGGCTCCTGCCCGCTCATCAGCAGCGCCGCCAGCGTCAGCGGGAGAACCGTCATGACCAGCAGGAGCGCCCAGTAGCTGCGAACCACCCGCGCGGCGACTTCGTCGATCTCCACGTCTTCCCCTCCGGCTTCGTCAACCGCGAGCGTAGAAACGGGATAAGCCGGAGCAATCGCGCAAAAGACGATCCCGGACTACGCCGTTTGCATCAGGACGCGGGCCGCGGATTCAGCCGTCCGACGGGCGCATCCCGGCGCGCATCGCGAGCGTGATCGCCTCCAGCGCGGAATGCATGTCGAGCTTCGCCAGCAGGTTCTGCGTGTGGGTGCGGACGGTGTTCGCCGACAGCCCGAGCCGCTCGGCGATCTCCGCGCGGCCGAGACCGTCCACCATGCACTGCAGGACCTCCCGCTCCCGCGGCGTCAGCCCCGCCAGCAGCCGCGCCCCGCCGTTCTGCTCGCCCTCGTCGCGCAGCAGCCGGCGCAGGACCTCGCCCAGCACGTCCGGCGGGATCCAGCCGCCCCGCCACGCCGCCGACCGGATCACCTGCGCGACCAGGTCGGCGCTCTGGGTCTTCTCCAGCCAGCCCACCGCGCCCCGGCGGAGGGCCTGCACCATCGCGTCCATGTCGCTCATCGCGGTCAGCATCACGACCCGGACCTCCGGATCCGACTCGCGGACCCGGTCCAGGACCTCCAGCCCGCTCTCCGCGCCCAGCGTCAGGTCGAGGACGAGCACCCGCGGGCGCTCGGTGGCGGTCAGCGCGAGTGCGCGCCGCACGTCGGCGGCGATCGGGAGGATCACCAGATCGGGCTCGCGGCTCAACCGGGCCGCGAGGGCCTCGGCGAAGAGCGCGTGATCGTCCACGATGAGGACGCGGATCTGTTCCATCCACCGACGATGACCGGCGGCGGCGACCGGCGGATCCTGCAAACGCTGTACTTCGATCGCACGCTCGATCGTGACGGCCGGGACCGGACACCCCTCGCGCGGCGTCCCGCAGAGAATCGCGTACGCGGACGCGAAATCTCGGCGCGAGGTTCACCGCCGTCCAGACTCGGTCACATGGAGTTCTGGGCGTTGACCGGCCGCGATCGCCTGCTGATTCTGATCCCTGTCATTTGAGGGGACGTACTGGCAATCAGGGGATGGCCCATGAAAGTCCTGATCACAGGGGGAGCCGGATTCATCGGCAGCACGATCGCCTCCGCCTTCGCCGAACGCGGCGTCACGCCCGTCGTGCTCGACAGCCTGGTCACCGGCCGGCAGGAGTTCGCCGACGGCAAGATCTTCTACCGGGGCGACATCGCGGACGGCGACCTGGTCGACGAGATCTTCCAGCGCCATCCCGAGATCGTCGCGACCGTCCACTGCGCGGCGCTGATCGTCGTGCCCGACTCGATGGCCGACCCGCTGCGCTACTACCGGGTCAACCTGACCAAGACGCTCGACCTCGCGGGGCATCTCGTCCGCAACGGCTGCGACCGGATGATCTTCGCGTCCACCGCCGGGATGTACCGCCCCGAGCCGGACCTCTCGGTCACCGAGACCTCCGCCCTGGAGCCGCAGAACCCGTACACCCGCTCGAAGATGATGGCTGAGCTCCTCTTGGAGGACTTCTGCAAGGCGTACGGCCTGCGCGTCATCTCGCTGCGCTACCTCAACCCGATCGGCGCCGACCCGCAGCTCCGCACCGGGCTGCAGAACAGCAAGCCGACCCACGCCCTGGGCAAGATGATCGAGTGCCACACCCTGGGCGTCCCGTTCACGATCACCGGCGTGGACTGGGAGACCCGCGACGGCACCGCGATCCGCGACTACATCCACGTCTGGGACATCGCCCGCGCCTTCTCCGAGGCCGAGGCACGCTTCGACTCGATCGTCCCGCCGCGCGGCGAGGGCTCCGGCTACGAGGTCATCAACCTGGGCACCGGCGACGGGACGACCGTCCGCGAACTGGTCGAAGCCTTCCGCGAGGTGGTCGGCGACGATTTCAAGGCCGAAGAGGCACCGGCCCGTCCCGGCGACGTGGTGGGCGCATTCGTCAACCCGGCCAAAGCGTGGGAACTGCTCGGCTGGAAACCGGAATACACCATCGAGGACGCCATCCGCCATTCCCTCCAATGGGCCGAACGCCGCCGCGAGCTGGACGTCGCCTGACGCCCTGCCCCGCCCGCACGGGCTCGTCCGGTCCTCCCGGCACCCCTCACGACCCGGGAGGACCGGACGGGCCGGCGCTCAGAGCCGCGTGGCCGCGGTCACGAACATCGGAAGGGCGAAGAACAACCGCCCGTCCCGCCCCCGTTCACGCTGCTCGGCGACCCATCCGTCGGCCTCCGCCTCGCTGATCGCCCCCACCGATCGCACCTTGGCGGCCATGTCGGCCAGTATGGTCACCGCCGCCGCGTCCCTGGAGACCATCATGTGGGCCTCCACGCTGACGTCGACGAAACCGGCTTCCGCCAGCAGCCGCGGGAGGCGCCGGACGACGCGCGGCTCGGTGATCATGTCGGCGCGAGCATGCACGATTCTCCGGGTGAGCGCGGCATCGTCGGAGTCGATGATGAAGGTGTCCCAGTCCTGCCCCACCACCACGATGCGCCCGCCCGAGGCGAGCACGCGCCGCGCCTCATCGATCGCCCGAGCGGGGTCGTCCACGGCGTGGTACACCTTGTCGGCCCGATAGCCGCGCAGCGCCCCGTCCACGAAGGGCAGCCCGTAGGCGTCCGCCATCCGGAAGTCCTCGCCGGGCCAGCGCTCCCGGGCCAGGGAGATCATCCGCTCGTCCGGATCGATCCCGACCACCTGCGCCCCCCGCATGCCCATCTCCGCGACCGCCCGCCCGGCCCCGCACCCGACATCGACCACCGCCACGTCCGCCGCGATGCCGAGCAACTCGTAGGACCACATCCGCAACTCGCGCATCTCGGGAATGCTCTCCGCGAGATCGAGCTGAGCGATGAGCGCGTCAGAACCGCTTGCCTTCTGCTTCTGATCCATGACCAGAACCCTGCAACTTAAAGCCCACTTGAAGTCAACCCGGCTGTGGCGACCTCACGGGAGCCGGAGGGTCAGGTGGAGGCAGGTCGTCAGAAGCCAGCGAAGGACTATGACTGACTTCCTCTGGCGCTTGGGTCCCGCAGGGCTTGTCCAGGTGCCGTCCGGTCGGCGGGTGGACCCGCGGTGCGCGACGTGCACTCGCCGGGTTCGCGGGACGGCGTCGTGGAGCCGACGTCCCAGTTCGGCGGCGCTCCGGGCCTCCACCAGACGATCCGGCCCGGCGGGCTACCAGGTGGACGGGAACATGCGGTGCTTGAGGAGGCCGTCCACCTCGTCGGCGGCCTGTTTCGCGTCGCCGCAGGGGCAGAGGTAGCCGTGCCTTCCCCGCCCGGCCTCGTAGTAGGCCCAGTTCCCGCCGGGTGTGGCGCGGACGTGAACCGCGACGCGGACGTGGCGGTCCGGGCTGAACGCGAGGACCCACAGGAGCGGGGGACGGGTCGGGAACTCGTCGGCCTGGTAGAGCTTGATGTGCCGGTAGCCCTTGGGCGTGAGGGCGACGGCGAGCAGGTCGAGATGGTGGATGGCCGTGGCGCGTCCCAGACGGGTCCGCCACCGCAGCAGGTGGCGGCCCGCCTGGACGTTCAGCGGGCGCAGCGGGCCCATACGAGCTTTCCCTTCTTGCCGAGCCGCCGGACCCCCCAGTCGTGGACCATCTGCGTCATGAGCAGCAGGCCGCGCCCGCTCTCGGCGTCGCCGTCCTCGTCCCGGACGACGGGGAGCGCGGTGCCCTCGTCCTCGACCTCGATGACGGTGAGCGGCTCGCACCCGTCCGGGAAGATGCGGACGACGATGCGCCCGACACCGACGTGCTTGTAGGCGTTGGTCACCAGTTCGGTAACCACGAGCCGTCCGTCGAAGTCGTCGGTGTGCCCGAGCTCGCGGAACCGCTCGGTGAGGTAGCGCCGCGCTTTCACGGGCGCCTGGTCGTCCGGCTCCAGCACGAGCGCTGGCTTCTCCGGCGCGAAGTCAGTCGGCCATCTCCGCGCGGCCGTCGGGACGTGTCCTCCACCGGGTCGGGACGTATCCGGCATAGTTTGGGCGGACGGCGAGCCTGGCGGGCGACCGGTCCGGCGGGTCATATCGGACATGGTGGGGTAGCTCTCCATAGTCGGACGGCGAGGAGCTTGATCGCGATTTGTTTCAACAAATCGCGGGCCGTGCTCATCGTGCCGGTACGCTGCGATGCTGTCAATAAGCTTCAACAAATCTGCTCACTGTGAGGGGTTGGAGACGTGGGGTCAGCTCGGTACACGGAGATCGCCGACGACCTGTTGCGCCGGATCGACGAGGGTGAGTGGGAAGCGGGAGAGACCCTGCCGCAGATGGAGAAGCTGGCGAAGCACTACGACGTCAGCCGCAACGCGGTGGCGCGTGCGGTCGGCAAGCTCGCGAAGGAGGGGCGTCTCGTCTCCGTGCCGCGTCGAGGCACGGTCGTCCGGCCCAAGCACCGCAAGACGGTGATGCGCAGCGACGTCGTGAAGCGCAACACCAGGCATGTGAAGGACGGCGAGGAGTTCGCGGGCGGGTACAGCTTCCCGGCGGCCATGGGCAATGAGCTTTGGGCGCATCACGTCAAACCGGAGGTCGGCAAGGCCCCGCTGATGGATCCTCGTCTCGCCCATATGCTGAACGTTCCGGTCGGCGAGATGGTGATCAGGCGGCTGCGGGTCACCGGGCCGGACGGCGAACCGGCATTCCAGATCTCCACGACGTGGATCCATCCCCGCATCACCGCCGAGATCCCGGAAGTGGAGGAGCCGTACGGCACCGGGCCGGGCGCGTGGATCGATGCGATCGAGGCCAAAGGGCACGGCCCGCTGGAATGGCTCGAACGCCGCCGGGTACGGATGCCGACCGTGGCCGAGACCAAGCTGCTTCTCATTCCGGCCGAACTTCCCGTATGGGAAATCGTCCGGATCAGCTACAGCGCCAAGGATGAGAATGCCGTCGACGTGACCCAGGTGATCATTCCCGGCGACCGCATGGAAGAGGTGTCGCGCCTGCGCCGGGACGAGTCCGCACGCTGGCCGCACGCCACGGCAGGTCCCGATGGTCCTCCCATCGCCCCGAACAAGCAACGCGAAGACTGACAACGAACGTCATGGAGAACTGATGGGGTTGAGCAAGGAGGAATGGCGCAAGGCTTCGCGCAGCACGGTTCAGAACGACAACTGTGTTGAGGTAGCAGGCACCCCGAAAATTGTAGCGTTCCGTGACAGCAAGGACCCCGACGGTCCCAAGCTCATCATTAGCATCAGCGATTTCCAACATTTCACGAACGTTCTCAAGCGTCTTTACTTCGACATGCTGATTACCCCAGCGGAGTCATGAAACAAATGAGCGTTAACGTAGTGACTTCCGGCGGTTCGCTGAGGCGCTCAAGGAGCGCTGACGGGCGCTTGTGGCAGACGGCCCGGAGCGGTGTCCGCTATGGGTTGAGGGTGCGGGCGTGATCGAGCGCGTCGTCTAGTAGGTGGGTAAGGCGCCGTTTGCCCTCTGCGGAGGGGGTTCCACTCTGCCAGGCGCTGGCAACCTGCCACCCGTTATCGGACAGCGGGGGAATGGGGTGCCTGGTTTCAATGGTGTCTGGGAGCTGCGGCAGTCTGATCATCAGCCAGTCGGTTCCGAGAGCGGCGGCGGCGGCGATTCCGTTGGCCGCGAGGGCGGCAACGCCGAACAGCGGGATGATCGGGGCGTCGTCAGGGGCGATTTCCTCGAACCGTTCCAGGAATTCGGGGTGGGTGCGAAGTTCCCATCCATCGAGGGTGAAGATGTCGCCGATCTTGGGGCGGCGGGCTCGCGCTTTGAGGTAGTCGAGAAGCACCTGGTTGGCCGGGTGGTGGAGCAGGACGGGGTCGCTTCGTTCCATGACCGCCAGCGTAGAAGCCGTGGTATTGAGGCGCTGCTGTGTCGAGTGGCGCGACATTCCGAGACGGCATGAAGGCCGTCCGCTGGTGTCCGATCATGGGCCCGGATGGGGTCCTGGACGGGCGGTAGGTCGGGGCTGGGGCGGTTT
>NZ_SMKT01000165.1 GCF_004348735.1 Actinomadura sp. KC06 | reverse complement strand
TTATAAGAGACAGGTCAAGGGGTGGGCGCCCACCCGGCGTAGGACGTGGAGCCCAGGCCGACGGTGGCGCCGAGGGCGTCACCGGGTTCGGAGGATCTGCTGACGTTGGGGTTCTCCTGACAGAGGACGACGGCGACCGGTGCGCCGACGAGAGATTGGTGTGCGTCGTGGCCACGGGCCGGCCGATGAGACCTCACTCTTGTGTCCTCCCGTGGAGCCGGGCAACGGGCCGTCATTCGATGGCCCACTTTCCATGAATCGAAAAGCTGGCCTGTCCGGTAATCAGGTACGACCAGTTTTAACACGGGACCTCACTTTGATCTATTGCCGGATTGGCCCGATTGTCCGGCCGGTTTGGCTGTGGAGGACCGGTCCAAGTGATCTCGGTTGCGGCCGCCGGTCATGGCCTGCTCCGTCTTGGCACGTCAGCGCGCTGCTCAGGAAATCTTTCAGGATCGATGTGACGTTCACCTGTGTGGTGCCGCTTACCTATGCAGACGATCGTGCGATCACGGCGACCGATGTCGGCATCCCCTGGTGACAGGGGTTGACAGAGATTATCCGGCCGTGCGTCGTCCCACCGGGAGTCGTTGCTATCGGTGGCGTTGTGATGTGCCCCGGGGGGGAGCGCGTCCTTCAGTGCTGCATTGGAGGTTGGATGAGTTCCCCCGACAGTTCCTGATTACCTGTTAAGCCGCGATTCTGACGTCTTCTTGTTGCAGCTGCGCCGCCGTTGCGCCGTTGCCTTCGTGTCTGAACCCAAGGTCTTCGTGCGGGTGTTCGTGCTGCCCGGAGATCTGCCTTGCTGTGCGTTTCTCCGGATGGCGGCTGTCGAATGTTCTGCTCGGCGGCTGGGTGAGAAGGGACCTTAAGGTGAGCAGGTTTCGCTGGCTGGTGGCAGGAATCATGGTCGTGGTTCTGGCGCTGGCGCTGGCACCGCCGGCCAGAGCCGAGCAGCGCCAGGCCGGTGCCGAGGCGTCCGATCCGGGGGACGGGTGGAAACCGGAGAGCAAACGCAACGCCTGGGATCGGTTCAAGGGTCTTTTCGGTGATGACGAGCCCAAGTCGCGCAAGCTCGCGGCCGAAGGCGTACCGCGCAACGACCCGATGCCCTCCAGCGCGAAGGCGGCACCGGCCAAACGGGTCAAGGAGCTGACGGGCCGCCGGACGGCGAACGCCAAGGTGTTCGAGCTGTCGGACGGACGGCTGCAGAAGGAACTGTCGGCGGTCCCGTTGCACTACCGCGGCAAGGACGGCGACTGGCACGACATCGACCCACGGGTCGAACCCACCGACCGCAAGGGTTTCGTCTACGGCAACCAGACCAACACCTTCCACAGCTTCTTCGGCACTCGCCCAGATGAGCTGGTCACTTTTGACCTCGACGGGGCGAGCCTCACGCTTGGCACTCCGCAGACCAAGCCGTCCAAGCCGAAGGCCGATGGCAATGCCGTCACCTACCGGGATCTGCTCGGCGGCGGCGCGGACCTGTCGTATGAGATCGTCCAGGACGCGTTAAAGGAAAAGATCGTCCTAGCCGCGCCGTCCAGCAACGGCAGCTACGCCTTCACGGTGAAGCCGGACGGGGTGCGGGCGTGGCAGCGTCCGGACGGAGCGATCGCGTTCTACAAGGGCGACTTCGACGGCCGTCCGGTCTTCGTGATGCCCAAGCCGTTCATGTACGACTCGGCGCCGGAAGCCTCGTCCCCCTACGGGACGGCGTGGTCCCCGAAGGTCAGCCAGTCGATGCGCTGGGACGCCAAGACCGGTCTGCTGCATATCACCGTCCAAGCGGACAAGACCTGGCTGAACGACGCCAAGCGCAAGTACCCGGTGGTGATCGACCCGACCATCAAGATCGCGCCGACACCGACGCAGTCGCAGGACACCATGATCTCCTCCGACGGCCCGGACCAGAACTACGACGACAACTGGCGCCTGTCGGTCGGCACGACCAACTCCGGTAAGTCCCGCGCGCTGCTGAAGTTCCCGCTCGGCGAAATCCCCGCCGGGACCAGGATCGATTCGGCGCAGCTGCAGATGTACTACGACCAGAACCACACCGGCAGCGCCAACCCGGTCACCCTGGAGGCGCGGCGTGCTACGCAGGCGTGGGACGAGACGACCGCGACTTGGAACAACGCCAACGGGATCGTTGGTGAGCTGAGCGGCAACACCGAGCAGGTCGACGACGGTGACCCGGGCAAGACCGCCGCGACAGGGTCCTGGCCGTACTCGGGCAACCCGACCACCACCCAGGTCGCGGTCAACCACGACTATGCCTACAACAACGACGCGGCCGCCGGGGACAAGTACACCTGGGTGCCCACGCTGACCGAGAGCGGCACCTACCGCGTCGAAGCCCACTACGTGGAGGCGGCGGACCGCGCCACCAACGCCCCCTACACCGTCACCTACAACGGCGGCACCCAGACCTACCCGGTCAGCCAGTACCACGCGTCCGAGACCAAGGGCGTGTGGAAGACGCTGGGCAGCCATCCGTTCACCGCGGGCACGACCGGCAAGGTCACCCTCGGGGACGTGGCGGGCAAGGCCGTCATCGCCGACGCGGTCCGGTTGTTCAAAGAAGGCACCGCCGTTCGGCCGGCCAACGATGGCGCGTCCCGCTGGCATTCGTTCTCGGTCCGCGACACCGTGCAGCACTGGCTGGACGGCTCCCAGCCCAACCACGGGTTCGTGGTCAAGGCCCGCGACGAGAACACCCTCGGCCAGGGCGGCCCGCGGTACGAGGGCAGCCTGTTCTACTACAACGGCGAGACCGCGACCTACCCCAAGTTGACGGTCACCTACGGCCGTCCCGGTGTCGAGGTCGCCCCGCCGACCACCATCCACGCCACCGGCGCCGAGCTGACCTGGCCCGCCTACAACGACCCGTCCACCTCCGGTGACGACGACATCGTCGAGTACCAGGTGCACCGCTCGGTATGGCAGACCTTCACCCCGTCGCAGGCCACCCTGATCGCTCCGGTGCCGTCCGGCACCCGGTCCTACACCGACACCACCGCGCGCCCGACCCCGGCCGACAGCACCGACCCGTTCGGCAACTCCTACTACTACATGGTCGCCGTCAAGACACGTGACGGGAAGATCACCCCCGGCCCGACCCAGCTCGCGCGCCTGCCCAAGGCCGGACGGGCCTACCGGATCTACCAGTCCGGCGTCACCGACACCACCCTCAGCGCCTCTCGGCCGGACGAGAACCAGGACGTGCTGGCCGGTGAGCCGTGGCTGATGGCCGGCAACAACAGCGGCACCTACGGCAGGGCACGCGCGGTGTTGAAGTTCCCCGACCTGTCCGACATCCCCTCCACCGCCAGGGTGCTGGACGCGCAGCTGCGGCTGTGGAGCGCGGGCGTCGACCCGGGCGGGGCCGCCACCTACGAGCTGCGCGGTCTGACCCGCGGCTTCAACGAAACGTCCGCGACCTGGAACAAGGCCGACGCCGCCACCGCCTGGACCACGCCCGGCGGCGACATGGACGCCACCGCCGCCGGGACCGGCGGGGACTGGAGCAACGACCCGCAACAACGCGTCCTCAACGCGACCTCGCTCGCGCAGAGATGGGTCGCCGATCCCGCGTCCAACAAGGGCGCCGTCGTCAAACTCGCCAACGAGACCACCCCGGCCGAGCGCGCGATCTTCGTCTCCAGCGAGGGTCACGAACCCCAGCTGCGCCCCCAACTGGTGGTCACCTACCTGGAGACCACGCCGGAGAACACCTACTACGTCCCGGCGACGCCCGCCGCAGTGGCGTCCGACTCCACCCAGACCATCGAGGTCACCCTCACCAACACCACCACCGAGACCTGGAACCTGGCCGACTGGGTGCTGTCGTACCGGTGGAGCCGCCCGGACGGGTCCCCGGTGACCGTCACCCAGTTGCACACCGCGTTGCCTAAGAACCTGGTGCCCGGCGACACCGTCACCGTCCAGGCCCAGGTCAAGGCCCCGCCGTCGTCCACCGAAGGCAACAAACGCGTCGACCACGTCCTGGAATGGGACCTGTGGAACAAGACCACCAGCACCTGGCTCTCGGACGGCACCACCACCGCCGGGGCCAGGGCCGGGACCCGCGCGGCCCCTGTCAACAAAGTCGGCGCGCTCAAGCAGAGCCTGGCCGTCGAGGAATCCACCTCCGACCAGGTCGGCCTGGAGAAGTTCTACGCCTACACCGGAAAGAACACCGGTGCCGGCTCCACGGTCATGAACAACCTCCACGCCGGGAACGCGGTCTGGCAGTACAACGCTTTCACCAACCCTTCCCGCGGGTTGGCCACCTTCCTGCGCCTGGCCTACAACTCCAAGGACACCTCCGACACCGTCGCCGGCTACGGCTGGTCCATCCAGGCATCCTCGCTCATGCGGCTCGGTCCCCGATCGACCCGCACCCCAACACCCACGGACGCACCGTCTCCCTCACCGACGGCGACGGCACCACCCACACCTTCACCCTCGACGACAAAGACAACAGCGACCCCGCCGACGACGAATACAGCGCCCCGGCCGGTGTGCACTATTACCTGCAACGCCTTGCCGAATGCAAACCCAAGGACGAACTGTCCCGCGCCTGGGTGATGACCCGCCCCGACCGCACCCAGTTCTTCTTCGACTGCACCGGCTACCTGTCCTCAATTGAGGACAACAACGGCAACCGGATGGACTTCACCTACGAAGTCCGCAAATCGCAGAACAAGCCGACCAAGTTCCTGCGATACATCACCGACCCCACCGGCCGGCAGACCCTCACCATCGACTACTGGGCCAAAGGCCAGGACTACTCCTACATCGATGACACCACCTGGGAGAAGAAGACCGGCACCGGCCTGACCAACCCCCACATCATCGACCACGTCAAGTCGATCAAAGACATCTCGGGCCGCACCCTCACCCTCACCTACACCGACAAAGGCCTGCTTGGCGAACTCATCGACGGCGCCGGGTCGTCCCAGCCCAAGGTGTTCGGGTTCCGCTACGACGCCACCCAGGGCAACAAGAACGTCAAACTCGTCAAGGTCACCGACCCCCGCGGCCACGCCACCGACCTGGCCTACTACGACACCCCTCAAGACGACCCCAAATCAAATGGTCACTCAAGACCATTACCGACCGCCTCGGCCACCCCACCGCCTACGCCTACACCGACCCCGACGGAACCACCGGCCAGCAGATCCGCACCGCCGTCACCGACGCCGAAAACCACACCAGCAGCTACGTGATGGACGGCAAAGGCCGCCCCATCCAAACCACCAACGCCAAACAGCAGACCACCAAACTCGGCTGGGACGACGACAACAACGTCACCCGCCTTGAGGAACCACCCGCCACCACCGGAGCCACCCCTGCCGTCTCCACCTGGAAATACGATCCCAACACCGGCTACCCCACCGAAACCAAAGACGCCGAAGCGGTCAAGAACGGCTGGGACGGCACCACCCTCACCTACCAAACCGGCCTCAGTGGCCATATCGCCGACCTCATCGCCAAGAAAAGTCCCGAGGGACGGCTTTGGACCTTCTCCTATTCCGCTGAGGGGAACCTGAGCACGGTCACCGATCCCATCGGCAATGCCACTGCGACGGACGGCGACTACACCGCCACCTACACCTACGACACGTGGGGCCAGCTCGAGACGGCCACCGATGCCAACGGCCACACCACCAGGCACTCCGAATTCGGTGCGTCCGGCTACCCGCAGAAGATGACGGACCCCCTCGGCAACGTCACTGCCTTCGAGTACGACATGAGGGGCAACGTCACCAAACTCACAGACGCCCGCGGGAAGACGACGACACAGGGATACGACGAGTTCAGCCGCTCGCTTGAGAACAGATCCCCCAAGGACCAGGCGGCGGGCGAGTACATCGTCACGGCGGCGCCGCTCTACGACCCCAACGACAACGTCCTGCGGCAGTACGCACCCAACGGGGCCGCCGCAACGGCGACCTACGACGCCGTTGACCAGGTCACCGATGTGGTCGAACCGGAGGACGAGCCGGGCGACCCCGAGCGTAGGACCACCTACGCCTATGACAAGAACGGCAACCTCACCTCCGAGACCGAGCCCAAGGGAAACCTGACGGACGAGCCGGGGGACTACACCACGACGTACGGCTACGACGAGATCGAGAGCCTCACCTCGGTCGTTAACGCCAAAGGTCACAAGCTCTCCTACGTCTACGACGATGCGGGAAACGTGACCACCCTTGTGGACCCACGTAAGAACGCCACTCCGGCCACGGGCGACTACACCACGAAGTACACCTACGACCTGGCGCACCGGGTGACGGCCACCACCAACGCGGCCGGTGGGAGTCGCCAAACCGGCTATGACCGTGACGGCCTGGCCAAGAGCACGACGGATGAGGACGGCAATGTCACGCTCGTCACGCTGAATGCCCGCGGGAACCCGGCAGAGGTCAGGATTCCGCACCGGAAGGACGGCGACAACGTCGTCTACCGCACGACCCGCTACGAGTACGACCAGGTCGGCAAGCGCACCAAGATCATCACACCCCGGGGTGTCGCGACCGCCGATGACCCCGACGACTTCGTGCAGCAGATCGTCTATGACGAACTGGGCCGAGTCAAGGAAGAGATCTATGGCTACGACGCGGACGACCCGCGTTACAACCGTCCCGACCGGACCATCCGCACCTACGATGCGGTCGGCAACCTGACCAAGGTCAGCTCCCCGCCCTCCAGCGGTGAGACGGTGCGCAACGACACCGCCTACACCCACTTCGACAACGGCTGGATCAAGACCTCGCGAGACCCGTGGGACATCACGACCTCCTACGAGTACGACGCGCTCGGCCAGCAGACGAAGAACACCCTCACCGGCGCCGGCGGGTCGCCCGGCCGCACGATGAGCTGGACCTATTTCCCGGACGGAAAGCCCAGGACACGGACCGACGACGGTGTGCCGGTAGGAGGACACTCCGTCCTGGTCGACAACTCCGACTTCAACAACGCTCGCATAGCGGGCACGTGGACAGCCTCCACCCAAGGCGAAGGACTCTACGGACCGAGCTTCCACACCAAGCCTGCGGGGGATGGCTCCGGCCGCTTCCAATGGGGGCTGAACATCCCCCAGTCCGGCGACTACGAGGTCTTCGTCCGCTACCCGGACATGGCTGGCGCGGCCCCCGACGCCGAGTTCAGGATCGACCACAAGGCCGGAACCGCCGTAAAGACCATCGACCAGACGTCGGCGCCCGGACAGTGGGTCAGCCTCGGTCGCTACCAGTTCGACGAGAGCGGTACGCACCAGGTCGTCCTGACGGACAAGGCCACCGCCGGGACGACCGTGGTCGCCGACTCGGTGAAGCTCGTCCGCGACAACAGCGGCGACGCCGACACCGAGCGAAAGCAATTCGAGTACCGCTACGACCCGAACGCCAATCTCATCTCGATCACCGACTCGGGCCCCGGCGCGAAGATCGACAACTACGCGGTCACCTACACCAGTCTGAACCAGGTCGCCAAGGTCGAAGAGAGGCTCAACGGCGTCCTGAAGAACGCCACGTCGTTCACCTACGACGAGAACGGCCAGCCCAAGACGCAGAAGCATGACCGGGAGTACGCGAGCTTCGAGTACGACGTCCGCGACCTGCCGGCGAGGATCAGCCACGCGGATTCGGAGTCCGACCCCACCCCGAAGCTGACGACGTTCACCTACACGGCCCGCGGCCAGCGACTACACCAGGTCAAGGGCAACGGCAACACCGTCGACTTCGGCTACCACCTCGACGGTCTCGTCCGGCAGCAGACCGAGAAGAAGGCCGACGGCACCGTCGTTTCCGAGCACACCCTGGACTACGACCCCAACGGGCAGCGCAGCCGGGACGTAGGCCGGAAACTGAATGCCGACGCCCCCGGCTCGTACCTCACGACGACCGCCGACTACACCTACGACCCGCGTGACCGGGTAGCCCGAGTGGTCAAGACCGGCGCGGGCGCGGGTACCGAGACCTATGTCCATGACGCGAACAACAACGTCATCGAGCAGACGGTCAAGGACGTCACGACGACGTACAGCTATGACCGGAACCGGCTGCTCACCTCGGCTTCCGGCGGGGTCGTCGGCACCTACAACTACGACCCGTTCGGCAGGGTCAACACCGTCACCGCCGCCGGGCAGGTCATCGAACGCAACAAGTACGACGGTTTCGACCGCATCATCGAAAAGCAGTCGCAGGGCGGGACGGGCGGCCTGTCCACCACCCGCTACACCTACGACCCGCTAGACCGCACCAGTTCCAAGACCACCGGGGTCGGCGGAGCCAACGAGAAGACCACCACTTACCACTACCTCGGGCTGTCGGCCGAGGTCCTCACCGAGGAATCCGCCGGCGAGATCACCAAGTCCTACCAGCACAGCCCGTGGGGTGAGCGGCTGTCCCAGGTAAAACATGGCTCCGGCACGGGCGAGGACGGCTACTACGGCTACAACGCTCACGGCGATGTCGAGACCCTCACCGATCCGGCCGGCGGGACCAAGGCCACCTACGGCTACACCGCCTACGGCTCGGGCGAGGACGCTGAAACCACAGGCATCGACAAACCCGACCCCCAGAACCCGACCAAGGAGCCCTACAACCCCTACAGGTTCAACGCCAAGCGCTGGGACTCCGCGTCTCGCGATTACGACATGGGGTTCCGCGACTACGACCCCGGCCTGAACCGGTTCCTTACGCGGGACATGTACACCGGGGCCCTGGACGACCTGGACCTGGGAACCGATCCGTGGACCAGCAACCGGTACGCCTTCGCAGGCGGCAACCCGATCAACCTCATCGAACTGGACGGGCACGACCCGCACGGCTGCGCCCCGACCGACGATGCGGCGTCGCGCGCCTGCCATGAGCGCGGCAGGCAGGTGTACTACGCCGAACGCGCACGGGAGGGATTGCCCAATCCCGGCGGCGTCGAGAAGCTCAACAACCCCGACCTATCCAACCCCCCACCGGGGACTAGTCCAGAACAGGTGAATCAGGCCGCTGGCTTCATCCTCGGCGCCAGCCTCTCCACACTCGCCGCCCACCTGCAGAAGATGTCAGGCGCACAACGTGGCAACTTCACCGTCCTGCTGTCCCGCGTCACCGTGCAGACCTCCGACGGCCCGGTTCCCCGGGTGGTCGCGTTCACGAGCCAGTCTGGTCTGCCGAAGGACTTGGAGAGAGATCTGACCAGGTACGGCGTGACGATCTACAAAGCACCGGGAGCACCGTCGGGCAGCACCGCCGGGCATGCGGAGCAAGCAGCGGCGAATTTCCGAGCCAACGTTGCTCAGCAGATCAAGGATCTGGGCGGTCGTATCATCAGCGTTCACACCGCGTTCACGACCAGCCGGATCTGCTCACGGCAGTGCGAGGGCAACATCAACAAGTTCATCGGCGATCCGGCCAAGAGCGTGAAGATGGGATCGAACGGAATGGTCGAGGGAACCCAGGTCACCGGACAACTGCTCAAGAACCTCCGATCGGCGTTCGGGCTGAGCGGGAGAACGGCTACCTGGGTTACAGCCCGCAGCTACTGGGGAGGCATGTTCTCTCGGGGATCTGGCGGCCGCGGAAGCGGCGGCGGTTTCAGAGGCAGCCGCCGGTAGCCTGGTCGACCGCCTTAGCGCCGGGGAGGGGATCGGAGCGCAACCCCTCCCAGGTCGACCACCTATGCACCCAACCTGAGGACGGACCCGTGACCGAGGACGAGATCGTCGAGAAGATCCAGCGCTTGCCCGGCTTGCTGCCACCGGCGTCGCCCGAGGCGGTCGCCGAGACTGAGCGAGCGGTCGGTTACCCCCTGCCGCCGCTGCTGCGCAGGCTCTACCTCGAGGGTGCGAACGGCGGCTTCGGTCCCCGGGAAGGGATTCTCGGTCTGGCTGGCAGCGACTACGAGCACCACCCCGACTGGGCCGACATCACCGAGGTTCGCGAAGCGTTCAACGAGGATGGAACGCATCCGGGATTGCTGTGGCTGTTCGACTGGGGCTGCGGAATCTGGTCCGTCGTCGACTGCCGCGATCCATCCGGTCCAATGTGGGGATGGGACCCCAACGGACCGGAGGATGCCGACTTTGCCCGCCTCTTCCCGCAGAACATGAAATTCAAAGAATGGGTCATCGAGTCACTTAACGGCACCCTCGAGAAAGCCTTCGAGACGTCCAGCCTCCAGGCCATCGCCGAACGGCGCCGGGTGCCTGACGAACCCGGCGGTCTCCCGTCCATCGACGTTGTCGACCGGCGGGACGACACCGAAATAATGGCGGCCGCCGCCAAGCAGGGCTCCCTGCCACCGCCCGCCTCGGCGTCTGCGGTCGCCGATGCCGAACAAAAGATCGGCCATCACCTGCCCGTGCTGCTTCGCCGCCTCTACCTTGAGGTGGCGAACGGTGGCTTCGGGCCCGGAGACGGCGTACTCGGCGTGCCCGGAACGCTCGCCCCCGACCATTGGGCCGACATAGTGAGCCAGTACGAACTGTTCAGCTCCGGTGAGAACCAGTTGGTTCCCAACGGCATGGTCTGGTTGTGCGACTGGGGAAGCGCCGTCTGGTTGCTCGTTGACTGCCGCGACGACCGGGACTCCATCTGGGTCTGGGATCCAATGGGCCCATACCCGCGACCCGAATCCCTCGATGCCGGTCACGATGAGGCCTTGTTCCCCTTGAACCTGTCGTTGCCGGAGTGGCTGAGCATGGCACTGTCCGGAACCCTTGACGAAATTCCCGCTTCAGGTTTCCGCACGCTTGCGCGCCAGGTTGAGTGAGAGGGCGTCGCCGTTCCAGTGGACGACCACGACGCAGCGGCGCAGCGAATCCCGGCTTCGAAGCCTGATTCGACCAAAGATCTGGGCAGTGGCTATTGCCGCCAGCGCGCCATACGTCCTCGTCGGTGACGGATCGGTAGCAATCGGAGACGATGTTGAGATGGGCGACTCTGGATCCTGCTACTTGTCGCTCCGGGCAGGGATCAAGAAGCGGGCGGGGGCAGCCGGGGTGACCTAGGACAGGCGGGCGGCTGGCCTTGGAGAAGGGGCAAGTCGAACCCGATGCCGCGCTTGGCCAGCGGCCAGACTCGAGCACCCCGGGACGAGGACGCGCGTGTCCGCACGCGACCGGGCACGCCCGGATCGACAGTGACCAGTGCCCGTCCGGCCGCCCTCCGCTCACCCGCACCAGTCCGCAGATGTCGAGCAGCCGCGTCAACGCCACCTTCTCCGCCTCGTCGGCGGTCGCAGCGGTACTTCACATCGAACCACGACTGGGCGTACGTGCAGCGAAAACCAAGCCCAGCGGCGGCGTCCACTCGGCCGTGTCCTTGTCGTGTTCACCGGAAAGGCGTCCGGAAGCGGCTGCACTTTGGGCGTCTGGGTGCCGGGATAAGACCCCACCCCTACGGGCGCCGGCATCGACCGGATCGAAGCGCGATAGCCGAGGCGGCTGGCGGCTCACGGTTCCACGGCTTGTACCGGCTGACGATCGGCTGAGAGGAAGCAGTGAGTGAGCGGAACACCGCAGTCCGCCCCAGTCACCAGCGCCTCCGCCACACAGTGCCGGTGCCGTCCGCAGTTGGGGCCCCGATCGCCAGTACCACTCGACCGAGAGGCGCTACGCCAAGATGTGTACAAATCGGGGAGAACCAGGGACATGAACCCCATGGCGCTGACCTGCGCTTTTGTCGGTCGGTAGGTCCGACCCCATGTCAAGAAAAGGCAAAAACACCAGGCCAGAGGCCTAGCATCTGAACGTGAGTTGTATCCGAGGGGCGACACGCACCGACGGCACATGGCCTACACATTCACCGCTCGGCGTGCCCCACCGCATTCCGGTTGGCGCATAGCCGAAGACGCCCGTCTACGGTCCGCCTACAAGGTCGATTGCACCGTCATTACCGGACCTCAATGCAGGTCTAGGGAGGATTTGCTGCCGTGCAGGAAACCGGTGGTGCGCCTTGCAAACCCGCGGGAGGGAATGACAGCAAACGGCCCACACCTTGGGATGCTCATCCCGACGACAACGGCAGCGATGGCAGGCCGGAACCGGCCACCTTCCCGAGGGTGTGCTGGGCCAAGGGGAATCGCTGGGCACTCCCCAGGCTGGTCGCCGATAATGGTGGGCTATGGCGCAGCGCGCATGGGTTTGGGGCGGAGCCGGGACTACGGCTGCGGCGGTATCGGGGCTGGGTGTCTACTTCACGCAGGTGGGATTGGACGAGGCCGACAAGTTGGCCAGTGTCATCGGTGCGCTGGTCGCTCTGGTCGGCCTGGCCATGACGGCGTTCGGGGTGTTCGGGACGCCGGTCGGGGCGCGGCGGGTGTCGCAGCGCGCCACCGCGTCCGGCCGGGGCGAAGTGACCCAGATTGGAGGGCACCAGGTTCCCCCTACCGGGCAGGCGAGCGGCGAGGGAACCGATGAAATTCCTTGCCGTCTGGCGCAAGACGCCAAAGCGACCGGCGAAGGAAAGATCACCCAGGTCGGAGGAGATCAGGGCCTACCTGGTTCCCAGAGCACGTCATGACCGGCAGGCGCCGATCGCCGCGTCGTCGGGTGACCCAAGATGCCACTGCTGCCGATTCCGCTCGGATCTACCAGGTGGCCGGAGACCTGCACCAGCATCATCAGCAGCGTGAAGGTCGGGTGGTGTCGATGGCCCGATCGGCCTACCTGCACCAGGTACGGCGCGTCTTCCCCGGTGACCTGGTGGGCCGGAAAGCGGAGCTGGCCGAGCTGGCAGCCTTCTGTACCCGTGAGCGTGGTCTTGACTGGATGTGGTGGCAGGCGCCCGCGTGGGCGGGCAAGTCGGCGTTGCTGGCATGGTTCGTGCTGCATCCTCCGCCCGGGGTGCAGGTGGTGTCATTTTTCATCACCTCCCGGCTCGCCGGGCAGGGCACCCGGTCGGCGTTCGTGGACGTGGTCCTGGAGCAGCTTGCGGAGGTCGCCGAGGAGCCGATCCCAGCCTTTGTGACCGAGAGCAACATCGAGATGCACCTGCTCGGCCTGCTGGAGCGTGCCAGCCTCGTATGCCGGGCCAAGGGGCAACTGCTGGTACTGGTGGTGGACGGGCTGGATGAGGATCAAGGAGTGGCGGCCGCCTCGGACACGCACAGTATCGCGGCCCTGCTGCCGACCGCGCTTCCCGAGGGCGTCCGCGTCGTAGTGGCTGGGCGGCCCCATCCGCCGCTCCCTCATGATGTCAGCGAGGACCACTCACTTCGAGACCCGCGCACCGTCCGTGCACTCGCTCCTTCGCCCCAAGCGAAAGTGATCAAGGACGCGGCGATTCGGGACCTGCGGCGCCTGCTCGACGACACAGTCGGGCAGGCGCTCTTTGGGCTGGTCACGGCGGCCGGCGGTGGCCTGTCGGGTGCGGATCTGGCGGATTTGACCGGGCTGACCGTGCCGGAAGTCGATGACCATCTGTCCATGCTGCCGGGGCGAGCGTTCGCCTGTCGGGCCAGCCGCTTGGCACCTGGCGTCGATCCGCCGGTCTATCTTCTCGCGCACGAAGACCTCCAGATCATGGCCACCCAGCGGCTCGGCCAGGCCCGACTGGACGGCTGCTGGCGGCGTCTGCACGAATGGGCCGACGATTACCGCGATCGTGGTTGGCCACGTGGCACTCCTGAGTACCTCCTGCACGGCTACTTTCCCTCGCTCGCAGCGGCGGGAGACCTGCCGCGCATGATGGCGTGCTGCCTGGACCGAAAACGCCACGACCAGATGCTCGAGGCCACCGGAAGCGACTACACCGGCCTTACCGAAATCACCACTGTCCAACGGATCCTGGGACGCCCGCCTCGCCCGGACCTGACCGGGCTGTTGCGGCTGGCGGCCGCCCGGGATCGGCTTCACCGGCGCAACACGCAGGTCCCGGTGGACCTGCCCACCGTATGGGCGGCGTTGGGGAGCGTCGCGCGCGCTGAGGACCTCGCCCTTTCCCTACCCGAGCCGGCGCGGCGTGATCGGGCCTTGGCCATGCTGATCGAGGAGCTCATCGACCGCGGCGATCTAGGCCGAGCCACGGCGCTGGCCGATGCCATCAGCCCGGGTTTTCAGCGCGATGACGCGATCGCTCAGCTGGCCAAGGCCAGCGCGGCCGCCGGCGATTTCGGCCGCTCCCTGAAACTGGTGCAGGGAATCCTCGGCTGGTCCCGCCAGAAATCGCTGATCCAGGTAGCGCAAGCGGCGGTGGCTGCAGGTGACATCGACCGGGCGGCGACCATCTGTGAATCCCTTACCGGAAATCGGAGTCCAGTTCTGGTGGCGATGGTGAAGGCTGGCCATGCGGACAGGGCCGAGGTGCTCGCCCGTAGCATCAGTGATGCGTTCACCAGCGCGATGGCGCTGGTGCACATCGTGGAGGCGCTGGCCGCCGGCGGCGACTTGCGCCGGGCCGAGGCGCTTGCCCGCACCATCACCAGACCGCGGCAGCGGGCAATGGCGCTGCGTCATGTCGCTACGGCGTTTGCCGACAGCGGTGACCCGGGGCATGCTGAAACCCTCGCCCGCACCATCGATAACGATGACGAGCGTGCGCAGGCACTGGTGCAGATTGTAAGAACACTCGCCTTCGCCGACTTGGACCGGGCTGAGCGTCTGGCCAACACTCTTGAGAACGGCCATGACCGCTCAGAGGCATTGACGCACATCGTGGAGGCGCTGGTCGCCGATGGTGACCTTCCACGAGCCGAGACCCTCGCCCGCACCATCAGCAGGGCTGAACCACGAACCCGCGCACTGGAGCTCGTTACGGACGCACTGATCACGGCCGGAGAACTGCGGCGAGCCGAAGCACTTATCGACACGATGGACGGCTTTGACCACAAATACGCGACGTCTCGTCTGGTGGAGGCGCTCGCCTCCGCGGGGGAACTGCAGCGGGTCGAAAATCAGGCGAACTCGGCTCGCGATCCATACGACCGGGCGATGTGGCTGGCCAGCCTGGCGGGAGCATTGGCGGTGGCCGGGGACAACGAGCGGATGGATGAGCTCATCGAGGCGATCGAGTCTATCGTCGACTCCCTCGACGAGCCCGGTGCGCAAGAGAACCTGCTCATGGAGTTAGCCCAGCAATTGGCGGCAGCAGGAGAATTGGAGCGGGCTCTGGGCAGAGCTCGCCAGACCGTGGGCCTTGGCTTCACCTTGGCAGAATGGGTCGAACGGTTGCCGGGACCGGGCAACCTGGTGCGCTGGATCGTCCGGACCGGTGACCTGGACAAGGCCGAGGTCCTGGTCCGCTGCCTCGACGATAGCGAACAGCCACACGAGTTGCTCAGCCTGGTGGAGGCCTCCGTGCACGCCGGGGACCTTGGACGCGCTGAACGTCTCGCCCGATCCATTGAACCTGCACAGACACAAGGCGAGGGGCTGGCGAAAACAGCGAGGGCCTTGGTGAAGACAGGAAAGCCCGAGCAAGCCCGTGAGATCGCCACGCAGGCCGAGACTCTGATCCGCGGAACCACCGAACCGGCCGAACCGATATCGGACTTGATCAGACTGTCAACGGTCCTCACTGAGGCCGGGGAAGTCGAGCGGGCTGGCAGAGTCGTCGCAATGGTCGAACGCCTCGCCGGCTCTCTCCCCCCGCCAGCCGGGAAAGAGGCGGGGGAACTCGCGAGTCTGGCTCGGATACTGGCGAGCACTGGGGAGCTCCAACGAGCCCGCGTCACAGCCGCCGCCGCCGATTGCCTGGCCCGCACCATCACCGACTCGGACACACGCATGGAGGCACTGGCGCGAGTTGCCGGAGCGCTGACCGCGGCCGGGGAATGGGACCAAGCCGAACAGATCGCTTCCTCCCTTCCCACCTCTCGCCGGGACGCGGTGTTGGATCAGCTGGCGAAAGCAGCGATCGCCGTCGGCGATGAGGATCGTGCCGCGAAGCACGCCCGCGCCATCACCGACTACCGGACGCTCGCGGCTCTGGCGACGGCGCTTTCGGGTCACGCCCCGAAGACAGCACGCCAACTGGCCCTTCGACTCGAGGGCATGATCCCTGCAATCGCCGACAAATATCGGCACGACTGGGCGTTGTCGGAACTGGTGGGCGTACTCGTCGCTCTCGCCGACTTGGATCGGGCCGCCGCCGTCGCCCGCACCATCACCGACGACCACCATCGCTCCTATGCTCTGCTTGACGTGACACAGGCACTGGCCACCACCGATGATCTGGACCGAGCCGACGCTCTCGCTCACAGCATTTCGAGCGAATTCCCACGCCAGCGCGTAAAAGCGCTGATCTATCTGGCGGCTGCCGACCCGCAGCGGGCCAGCGGACTCGTCGCTGAAGCCGAGACCGTCAGCCGCTCCATCTATCCCCCGGAGGAACGGTCCGCTGTTCTAGCCGAGGCCTTCACCACGCTCGGAGATCTGGACAGCGCCGACGAACTCGCCCTTTCCATCCCCTCATCGAGGGAACGAGACGAACGCCTGACGGAACTGGCGAAAGCTCATGCGAGAGCCGATCAGCCAGACCAGGCCGAAGAGATCGCCCTGGCAATCGTCGATCCGACCAAGCAAGCCAAAACACTATCTGCCTTGGCCGCATCCGCCCGACCAGACATGGCCCGACGCATGATCGCACTAGCGCTGCGCATCGCCCCGTGGCAGATTTCCGCCACCGCGCTGGCGATCATCGAACCGGCCGCCCTGAACGCCCTTGCCGATGACCTGGCAACTTCACCGACAACGTCCCATCGCCTTCCGACTGAAGGCTAACCGTCCACACCACCGCAGAAGCTCCACCCGGCGTCCAGAGCCCTGTGCTTGGACGGTTGTGCTGTTGCCACTGGCCTACATGACCGCGGCGAACGCGTTCGCGGTGCTGCGTCTGCTTCCGATGACCGATCGGGAGAAGGACGCTGAGATTTTGGTGCTGCGGTATCAGATCACGGTGCTGGAGCGCCAATTGGACGGCGCAATGGGTGCGGTTCGCCGGTCCGGATCGAGCGCTGCTCGCGGCACTGCTTCACCGGTTGCCTCGTAGCGTATTGCGGCGGATGCGGCTGCTCGTAAGGCCGGAAACGGTACTGCGCTGGCACCAGGGCCTGATCGCAGGTCGGCACGCCGCTCGCTCCAGACCCAAGCGGCCGGGCCGACCGCCCACCGTCCGCTCCACCGGGCTCTCGTCCTTCGGCTGGTGCGGAAAAACCCGAGTTGGGCTACCGGCGGGTGCACGGCGAAGTACTGGTACTCGGCCTCAAGGTGGCCGCCTCACCGTCTGGGAGATCCTCAAGAACGCCGGCATCGACCCGGCGCCCGAGCATTCCGTCACCACCTGGGCCGGGTTCCTGCGGTCGCAGGCCGAGGGGCTGCTGGCTTGTGACTTCCTGGAGACCGTTACCCTCACCGGCGCCCGCATGTACGTGCTGGCGCTCATCGAGCACCACGCCCGCCGTGTCCGGGCCTTGGGCGCCACCGCTCACCCGACCGCAGCGTGGGTGACGCAGGCGGCGCGGAACCTGGACCCAGGATGAACGCGGTGATGGAGCGGTGGGCGCAGACCAGCCGCCGTGAACTGCTGGACCGCACGCTGATCTGGAACCAGCGCCACCTGCTCCGCGCCCTCCGCGAGTACGAGACCTTCTACAACGCACACACCGTCCGCACCAAGGCATCACCGACGCACGTCCGTTGAAGCCGCTGCCTCCACCGATCACCGAACCAGACCAGGTCGTCCACCTGGACATCCGAAGAAGGCAACGTCTGGGCGGAATACTCAACGAGGACGAACGTGTCGCTTGACCTGCGCGGACGTAGTTTTCGGCAAGTGCACCCTGGTCGCTGGTGGGCGTCCGGCCCGGCCGGGCAGCGCGCCTAGGTGCGAGCTGTTCGGGACCTCTTGGACGGTCAGGACGAGCCCGTGCTGCGCGACCACTCGCACACGGCCATCGTGATCGCCGAGGTCGCCGCCCCGGCCATGCACCGTGCCTTATGGCATCTGGTCTGCCTGACCGCTGCGGTCCCGGATGTCGCCGACGGCCTTACTGGCGCGCCAAACGGGGCTACGGCGCTACCGATGACGGCGAGCAGGCCGAGCGGGCCGGCGCCTCGCGGACGGCGCATCGTGCTCAGGTACGACGTCGCTGGAGTCCCTCCAATGACTGGCCACCTGAGCCGTCGAGCGGCCCCCGATGGCCTGGTCCGCAATTCTGGGACTGAGGACCAGTGCAGGGACGCTCGGACGTGCTACCAGGGCCAGTGAAGCCGATGGCCGAAGACCGGACCGGTCGGGGTCATCTCGAGCCCGGATCGAGCCGCCGAGCAGGCATCGAGCAACCGCGGGGACGAAGCGGGCACGCCGGGCACCCGGCAAACCGGGCATTTTCTTCGTTTGGCCTGGTCACAGGTGGTGGGTTGCGTGGGACTCGAACCCACAACCTACGGATTAAAAAGTCCGGAGCTCTCATCAGACCAGTGCTCTTAGTGTCAGCCTGTACCGCTCTGTCCGCCTCCAGCAACTATTTCCATGCCGCCACATCCCGCTGCGTGTCAGTCTGTTTCGAAGCCGCCGAGCAGCCAACGAGCAAACATGCCAGGCCCGCGATAGCGCGCCAGGGGCCGAGTCTGCTGTCGCGGTGTTGCGGGTTTCTCTCGGCCTCCGACTCTGTGGCCTGGTCGGCAGAACGAGCCACGGGACGCGCCCACACTCCTGGACGTGAGCCTCTTCCTCACTACCGTCGGCGCCGTGCTCACCACGCTGGTCGGTGTGTTCGTGGGTGGTGCGTTGAGCCATCGTCTGCAGCAGCGGCAATGGTCACGTGACCGGCGAGCAGAGGTCTGCGCTCTGGTTCTGCGCGAGTCTTCTAACGTGCTCGTGGAGTTGGGAAGACTGAACGGTCAGCGCATATCTCTGGCAGAAGAGGGCGTGTGTATCCCAACGCCACTTGACTGGCGACCGTGGAACGCGGCTTTGGTCATGTGGCCTTGATCGCGGACCATGAGGTGGTGGTAGCGGCGGCCCAGGAGATTGATGCGGCGTTCTGGCCGGTCGGCCTCCAGGTGGCCCGCGGCTGGACCTCTGATGCCGATTGGTTCACGCTGCGGGAAGGGATCGAGGTCAAGCGCCGCGAGTTCGTCAACATCGCCCGCAAACACCTGACCGCACCGGGACCGCCGCTGGCACGCCTGACCGGCCGTCCCAGCAGCGATGACCAGATCTGGAAGCTCCGGCGTCCGTGCCCCCCACATAGCATGCGTTAGACGTAGCGCCGGTTCGAGCCAGTACGGGGTCCGCCGCAGACCGGCGCTCACGGTCGCCCCATCGGGCGCCCGCCTAGCGATCCCGTCCCGGTTCACAGTCTTTTGATCGTCTGGATCCGTGGCCGAGGTTCTTCGAGGCGCTGGATCGGGAGAACGGCAACATCTCGGGTGCTGCTTGGCTGGTCGGGGTGAACGGTGCCACGGCGTTTGACTGGGCGCGGGTGAGGGAGGCGGTCTAGCGGCTTTTCTGCATTGTCGTTGTCGCCACCCGCGGGCCCATATCCGGGCCCGTGCGCATCAGTCGAAGGTGGTGGAGATTTCGTGCCAGCCGCCGGGAACGAGGGTGGTGGCTTCGTCGGGCCCCCAGGTTCCTTTGGCGTAGGGGAGGGGCTGGGT
>NZ_SMKT01000164.1 GCF_004348735.1 Actinomadura sp. KC06 | reverse complement strand
GGCCTGGGCTGGGTCAGGTGGTCGTTCCGGTGGGGGTGCGGCGGAGGGAGCGGCCGGGGAGCGCTCCGGTATGGCGGCCGCCGGAGATGACGGCGGTCCCGCCGACGAGGACGTGCACGACGCCCTCGGCCTGCTGCTTCGGGTCGTCGAACGTGGCGGTGTCGCGGACGGTCGCGGGGTCGAACAGGACGAGGTCGGCGTGGTATCCGGCGCGGACGAGCCCGCGGTCTTCGAGGCGGAGGCGGCGGGCGGCGCGTCCGGTCAGGTGCGCGACGCACTCTTCGAGGGACAGGACGCCGAGCTCGCGGACGTAGTGGCCGAGGTAGCGCGGGAACGTCCCCCAGGCGCGCGGGTGCGGTTTCGCGGCGGCGAGGAGCCCGTCGCTGCCGCCGGTGTGGCACGGATGCCGCATGATCGCCTGGACGTTCTCCTCGTGCCCGACGTGCTGGAGGATCGTGGTGGCGAGGTCGTCGGCGATCAGCCGCTCGCAGTAGACGTCGAACTCGGGGCGTCCGGACGCGGCGGCGAGCTGCGCGACTGTCCGTCCGACGACGGAGGCGTCCGGGGAGCCCGAGATCTCGATCGTCTCCCATTCGGCGGGGACGCCGTGGCAGCCGTCCGACCCCTCGACCTCCATCACGTGCCGGATCCGGGCCTTCTCGGCCGGGTCGTGGAGCCGCGCGAGCAGCGCCGCAGGGCCGCCCGCGGACGCCCAGCTCGGCAGCAGCGCGGCGAGGGTCGTGGAGCCCGGCAGGTACGGGTAGGTGTCGAGGGTGATGTCGCAGCCGTCGGCGATCGCGTCGTCCAGGAGGCTCAGCAGCTCGGGCGCGCGTCCCCGGTTGACGCCGAAGTTCATCGTGGCGTGCGCGAGGTGCAGCGGGCAGCCGGAGCGGCGCGACAGCTCGACCATCTCGGCGTACGCCTCCAGCGCGCCCGCCCCGTACGAGCGGTGGTGCGGCGCGTAGAAGCCGCCGAGGTCCCCGACGACTCGGCACAGCTCGGCCAGTTCCGCATCGTCGGCGTACATCCCCGGCACATAGGTGAGGCCGCTCGACATACCGACCGCGCCCTCGCGCATGCCGGTCGCGACCAGTTCGCGTTGCCGGTCGAGTTCCGCTTCCGTCGGCGGACGGTCTTCCCAGCCCACCGCGAGCATTCGCACCGTGCCCTGCGGGACGAGGTAGCAGGCGTTGACCGCGATGCCCTGGTCGAGGCGGTCGAGGTATTCGCCGACGGTCCGCCACGACCAGTCGAAGCCGGGCGGGTCGGTGTTCCATCCGGCGATGGCGCGGCGGGTGTCGGCGAGGGTGGCGTCGTCGACGGGTGCGTAGGACAGGCCGTCCTGGCCGATGACCTCGGTCGTCACGCCCTGGCTGACCTTGGCGAGATGGTCGGGCTCGATGAGCAGCGCCAGGTCGGAGTGGGCGTGCATGTCGATGAAACCGGGGGCGAGGACGAGGCCGTCCGCGTCGATGGCGGTCGTCCCGGAGAGGCCGTGGCCGATCTCGGTGATCCGGCCTTCGTCGATCGTGACGTCGGCGACGCGTCCGGGGGCTCCGGTGCCGTCCACGACGGTCGCGCCGCGGATCACGGTGCCCGGCATCAAAACCACGTCCTGACGAGGTCGATCACGGCGGGATGGTCTGCTTCGGCATCGTCCAGGACGGGGATCAGCGTCCATTTGTCGAGCGCGGTGCACGGATGCGACAGGCCTAGCTTCACCACGTCACCGACCTCCACGGAGGCGTCCTCAAGGAATGCGTGCTGATCGTTGACGGCGGTGACCTGCGCCTTCTCGACCGCCTCCGGCCCCTTCCCCCGGACGAGCTGCGGCATCGGAAGCCCCTCGTCGAACGGCAGGTCGCGTTTGCCGGCGTCCAGCAGCGCGAGCGCGGGCTCCGGCCGCGACACGACCCGCGCCCAGCCGTGCATCGCCGACCGCAGCCGCGCGTCTCCGGCGCCGCGCGAGAACGGCGAGATCTCCCGGTAGAACCCGTCGTCGTGGACGATGTACGCCCCCGACCGCAGCACGACCCGTCCGCCCACGCCGCCCAGCACGTCCGCGACCTGGTCGAAGAAGGAGCTGCCGCCCGCGGTCACGATCGGCTCGTCGGTCTCGTAGTCGAGGCCGCCGAACAGGTTCGCCATCCGGCGCAGGTAGGCGTCGACGGCGCCGCGCCCCTCGTCGGACGCGTCGTGCGCGAGCGCGCCCTCGTATCCGGCGAGCCCGGTGAGGCGGAGCGTTGGCGCCTCGCGGACGGCGTCCGCGAGCGCGCGGGCGTCGCCGTCGTCCCGGACGCCGGTGCGCCCGTGCGGCCCGCCGATCTCGACGCACACGTCCACCCGCCGCTGGGCGCGGGCGAGGCGCAGGGCCTCGTCCATCAGCTCGACCGAGCGCGGCGAGTCGACCCAGGACGTGAACTCGAACTCCGGATGCTTCTCCAGCTCGGCGGCCAGCCAGGCGAGGCCCGCCGGGTCGAGGAGCGCGTTCGCGAGCATGACCCGCCGGACGCCGAACGCCCGCGCCACGCGGAGCTGCGGCAGGTTCGCGACCGTGACGCCCCACGCGCCCGCGTCCAGCTGCCGCCGCCAGAGCTGCGGGGCCATCGTCGTCTTGCCGTGCGGGGCGAGCGCGATGCCCGCCGCGTCCGCCCAGCGCGCCATCGTCCGGACGTTGTGGTCGAGCGCGCCGGCGTCCAGCGTCAGCAGCGGGGTGCCGAAGTCGTCGAGGGGCGGGCGGTTCGCGCGGACATCCGCAACCGGCATCCCGTGCAGCGACGCCGGAATCGCTTTGAAGCGCCAGTCGAGCCGCTCCTCGCCGAGCGCGTCGATCGCCCCGGCGTCGATGCTCGCGACCATCATGACCTCCGTCATTGCACATATTGCAACGATAATTGCGTCTTGTGCTGTTGTGGTTGTAACATCACCCGCGGGTGCCGGTCAACGACCCGGGGCTACCCACGGAGGGAGCCTGATGAGCCAGAGCCTCGGACGCGCGCTCGCGATCCTCGACGAGCTGGGCGAGGGGCCCCGCACCCTGGACGAGCTGGCCGCGAAGGTCGGCGTCCACAAGACGACCGTGCTGCGGCTGCTGCGCACGATGGAGTCCGGGCGGTTCGTCCACCGCGACTCCGACCACCGCTTCCACCTCGGCTCCCGCCTGTTCGCGCTGGCGGGCGCGGCGCTGGAGCAGCGCGGCATCCGGGACGTCGCCGCCCCGCACCTGGCCCGGCTGAACGAGGAGACCGGGCAGACGATCCACCTCGGCGTGTACGAGGGCGGCAACGTCATCTACCTGGACAAGTACGACTCGCGGCACTCGATCCGCATGTACTCGCGGGTGGGGCTGAGCATGCCGCTGCACGCCACCGCGATCGCCAAGGTGCTGCTCGCCGACCTCCCCGAACCGCGCCGCCGCCGCGTCGCCGAGGAGATCGAGTACACCCCGTTCACCGAGCACACCCTCACCGGCCCGGACCGGCTCCTGGACGAGCTGTCCCGCGTCGCCGACCAGGGCTACGCGCTGGACGACGCCGAGCACGAGACGTTCATCCGCTGCGTCGCCGCGCCCGTCCGGGACGCCACCGGACGCGTCATCGCCGCCGTCTCCATCTCGGTCCCGGAGGTCGTGCTGAGCCGCGACGAGGTCCTCGCCCTGCTGCCCGCCCTCCTCGACACCGTCCACGCCATCTCCGCCGCCTGCGGCCACACCGCCCCCTGAGCCCCCAAGCCCGCTCACGGCAGGCACGCGGAGCGAGCGCCAGCGAGCGCAGCGGGCACGCCCGACGACGCAGGCGACCGCAGCGACGCCACGCACGCCGCAACGGGCATGACAGACCGCAACGGCGGCGTGAGGATCGCCTGCGTCGTGACGGGGGTTCCAGGGGGTCGCCTCCTGGGCTAACAGAGCCGTCCGGTGGCGATGAGCTCCAGGGTGATCAGGACGGCGATCGACTCGACGGCCAGGAGGCCGATGAGGACGAGGAGCTGGATCGCGCCCGCCTCCACCGGGTCGGCGCCGCCGAGCAGCACGCCGACGAACGCGCCCGGCAGCGTGACCAGCCCGACCGTCCGCGTCTGGTCCAGGACGGGGAACAGCCCGAACGCGGCGGCCGGACGGCACACCTCCAGCGCCGCGTCCCGGGGCAGGAGGCCGAGCGCGAGGCCGGCCTCGTACTCGCCGCGGCGCGTGGCCAGCTCCTCCAGGGCCCGGCGTCCGGTGAGGCCCGTCGCCGACATCGCGCCGCCGATGAAGATCCCCGCGATGGGCAGCACGGCCACCGGACGCGACGGCACCGCCGTCGAGGCCAGCAGCAGGACGAGGACGGGCGCGACCCCCGCGACGATCGGCAGCAGCGTCCACCAGCCGGATCCGAGCGCCGAACCGGTGATCCGGCGCCCGGCCGTGGCCGCCGCGACCACGACCATGCCCGCGACGAACACCGCCGTCCATCCCGCGCTGCGCAGCACCGCCGCGATGAGCAGCGAGACCGCCGCGAGCTGGACGGCCGCCCGCACCGCCACGACCACGACGTCCCGGCCGAGGCCGAGGCCGCCGGCCCGGACCGCCAGCGCGGCGAACGCGGCGAGCGCGATCAGCACGAGCGCCAGGACGGGCCCGAGCTCGGGCGCCGCGCTCACCCGTCCCCCTTGTGCGCCGAAGATCCCATAGCGGCCTCCTACCCCCTTAAACACCGATAGCGTTGGACATGTGGAGGTTGATCTGGCCGGGGAGGCGTCCCAGCTCGCGTCCCGCCTGGCATCCCGCCGCGAAACGCTCTGGCTGATGGGCGCTGTGGTCGGTCTCACCGCACTGGGGGCGGACGGCGTCCGCCCGTCGAACGACTCCCGGGCCGCGGCGGAGACGCCTCCCCGAGTGCGGCCCGCCGCGCACCCGTCACCGCCGCCGAAGCCCGTCCCGAAGCCGCGTCCCGCCGCGTGGACGCCCGCGAAGCTCACCGCGCTCAAGACGCCCGTCAGCGACCTGTCGCAACTCTCCCCCGCGCCGCCGCCGAAATCGATCGCCCTCACGATCGACGACGGCCCCAACCCGAAATGGACGCCGCGGATGCTCGACCTCCTCGCCGAGGAGGAGATCCGCGCGACGTTCTTCATCATCGGCGAGCAGGTCAAGGAATACCCGAAGCTGACCCGCCGCATCGCCGACGCCGGTCACCAGATCTGCAACCACACCGAGACGCACCCGATCAGCATCGCGGGCCTTTCCACGAAGCGCGTCCGCAAGGAAATCGCCGACGCGCACGACCGGATCGCCGACATCACCGGCGTCGTCCCGCAGTATTTCCGCTCGCCGGGCGGCGCATGGTCGAAGACCGTCCTGGAACTGACCGCCGAGCACGGCATGCTGCCCATCGACTGGGCCGTCGACCCGCGCGACTGGGCCCAGCCGGGCGTCGGCCGGATCCGCAGGTCGCTCCTCAAAGGCAAAGAGGGCGACATCGTCCTGTGCCACGACGGCGGCGGCGACCGCTCCCAGACCATCAAGGCCCTCAAGGCCGCCATTCCGAAACTGAAGAAACGCGGCCTGACCTTCGTCGCCCTTTAGCAAGGGCAAAGCCCCGGCCTTTCGCCGGGGCTTTGCCATGAGGTCTCAGCTTTGCGGGATCAGCGGCTTGGGGGCCGGTGAGGGCTGGATCGGGTCGGGGTCGGCGTCCTCGGCGTGGGAGATGCGGGGCAGCCACTCCAGCCAGCGCGGCAGGTACCAGTTCGACCGTCCCAGCAGCGTCATGACGGCCGGGAGGAGCACCACGCGGACGATCGTCGCGTCGATCAGGACCGCCACCGCCAGCCCGACGCCCAGCTGCTTGAAGTCCTGCATGGAGAGCGTCCCGAAGATGCCGAACGTGGCGATCATGATGACGGCGGCGCTGGTCACGGGCCCCGCCGTGGCGAGGATGCCCTCCCGGACGGCCTGCCTGGTGTCCAGCCCCCGGTCGTGGGCCTCGCGGATCCGGGAGACGACGAACACGTGGTAGTCCATCGACAGGCCGAACAGGACGACGAAGACGAACAGCGGGATCCACGACTCCAGGGCTCCGGCGCCCGTCGTCCCGACCAGGGAGTCGCCCCAGCCGTGCTGGAACACCGCGACCATCACGCCGTACGCGGCACCGACCGACAGCAGGTTGAGGACGATCGCGCTCGCGGCGATCAGCGGTGAGCGGAAGAAGACCAGCATCAGCAGGAACGTGATCCCCATGACGAACAGGAAGACGGGGACGATGCTCGTCCTGAGCTGGGCGTTGTAGTCGGTCGACCAGGCGAGCTGGCCGGTGACCGGCGCCTCGCCGACCTTCCCGACGGTCTGCGGGACGATCTCGTCGCGGAGCGTCTCCAGCGCGTGCGCCGACGTCGCGTCGGAGCCCGTGCCGGCCAGCGGGATCTCGATCTCGGCGATGTTCTCCTTGCCGTGGACGGTGACCTCGACCGGCTCGTTCAGCTCGTCCGACATGACGGCCCGCCGCTTCAGGTCGTCGATCGCGGCCTTGACCTCCGGCGCGGCGATGTCGCGGGCCTTCACCACGACGACCGCGGGCGCCGGGTTGCCGGGGAACGCCTCGTTCAGCCGGGTGTAGGTCTGCGCGATCTCCTCGCCCGGCGGGATCTGCTGGTCGATGCGGAGCCGTTCGGTCTTCATGCCGAGCGCGGGCGCGGCCAGGGCGAGCAGCAGCCCGGCGGCGAGCAGCGCCGCGATCCCCGGACGGGCCAGGACGGGCTTCAGCAGCGCCCCCACCACCCCGGCGCCGCCCGAAGCGGAGCGCCGCCGCCGGAGCGGGATGCGGGCGAACTCGACCTTGTCGCCGAGCAGGGAGAGCAGCGCGGGCAGGACGGTCACCGACCCGAGCATCGCGATGAGCACGACGAGGATCGTCGCGACGGCGAACCCCTTGAACAGCAGCAGGCCGGACACGAACATCCCGGACATCGCGACCATCACGGTGAGCCCGGAGACGAGGACCGACCGTCCGGACGTGGCGGCGGCGATCGCGAGGGCCGTGGCCCTGTCCCGGCCCTTGCGGCGCTCTTCCCGCTCGCGCTGCAGGTAGAAGAGGCAGTAGTCGACGCCGACCGCCAGGCCCATCAGCAGCATCACCGAATTGGTCGTCTGGTCGACGTGCAGCGCGTGGCTGGTGACGGCGAGGAGCCCGCCCGCGGCGAGGAACGCGGTGAACGCCAGCATCACGGGCAGCACGGCCGCGACCAGCGCGCCGAACGCGACGAGCAGGATGCCGAGCGCAAGTGGCAATGCCGTCATCTCGGCGCGCTTGAAGTCGCTGCCGAGGGCCTCGTCGAACCAGGCGTCGGCGGTGGCGCCGCCGAACTGCCCCATCTCGACGGACGGGTTGTCGCGCTCCGCCTTCGCCACCGCGTCCTGGATGGCGGGCAGCGGGTCGGGCGCGCCGTCCGCCGCCTCCTTCACCGTGAACTGGACGATCACGTGCCGCCCGTCCTTGGACACCGCGTCCGGCCGCAGGTCGGTGACCTTCCCGGTGGCCTGGACGTTCGCCCGGACGGCCGCGACGGCGCGCCTCATCTCGGGCGACCCGGCCGCGTGGGCGCCCCCGGAGATCAGGACCGTCTCCTGGTCGGGGTCCTCGATCCCCGCCTCGGTGACGATCTGCTCGGCGCGGGCCGACTGCCCGACGCCCTGCTCGTGGTCCTCCATCGTGATCTGACCGGTCGCCCCGCCGAGCACCGAGGCCAGGACGACGAACAGAAGCCACCCGAAAATGGCCGTCAATCGGTGCCGCGCGCTCCACCCGCCGAGCGTGGCGGCGAAATTGCGTTTCATGGGGTTCCCCGGAATTCGTCGGATAGGGATGACACCCATGAACGCTAGGAAGCGCACGCACGGCCCGACATGGCCCTAGACGCCGTCCGGCGGTGTAGCTAGGTACAGGTGTAGCCAGGTACACCCCACCCTCGGGTTGCGGGCACACTGTGCGGAAGGGCGCAGGCCAGAAGACTGAACGTCATAAGGCAGCGACCCTCGGAGGGACCCCGTGAGCAACGCATTGGTAAAAGAGACGCGACCGCAGGAGACGCGGCTGCAGCAGCATGTCAGGGCGCCGTGGCGCGGCCTGGCGCTCTGGCTGCTGGGCATTCCCGCGACGCTCGTCGGCTTGTGGTTCATCACGGTCGTCTCGATGATCTCCAGTTTCCTCGGGGTGCTCCTGTTCCCGTCCGCGGTGATGCTGCTGCGCACCCAGCTGGAGGCGTACCGCTCCAGGATCAACAGGTGGACGGACGTCCGGATCGAGCGCCCCTACCTGCCGGAGCCCGAGTACGAGCCCGGCCTGCACGGCATGCTCAAGCGCTTCATCAGGCTGATCACCGACCCGGCCACGTGGCGTGACTACCTCTGGGTGGTCCTCGACCCGATCGTGGTGCTGTTCACGGCGGCGCTGCCGGGCCTGCTCGTCCTGTACGGGCTGTGGGGGTACGCCCTCGCGACGTTCGCCGGCGGGATGATCGGCCACTACGGCGGCGCCGACTGGTACACCTTCATCCACATCACCGAGGGCTACGACCGGGACGTGGCGCGCATCGTCTCCACGCTCATCGTGGCGACCGCCTGCCTCGCCGCCGGGCTCCTCTTGGGCCCGAAGATGATGAACGTGTACGGGCGCTGGGGCCGGCTGATCCTGGGCCCGACGAAGAAGTCGGAGCTGGCGCTGCGCGTCCGGCACCTGACCGAGACTCGGTCGGAGGCCGTGGACGCGTCCGCCGCCGAGCTGCGCCGCATCGAGCGCGACCTGCACGACGGCGCGCAGGCCAGGCTCGTCGCGATGGGCATGAGCCTCGGCGCGATCGAGCACCTCCTCGACAAGGACCCGGAGAAGGCCCGGATCCTGCTGGCGGAGGCGCGCCAGTCGTCCGCGAAGGCGCTGCACGAGCTGCGCGATCTCGTCCGCGGCATCCACCCGCCGGTGCTCGCCGACCGCGGCATCGGCGACGCGGTCAAGGCCCTCGCGCTCGACCACCCGCTGCGCGTCGAGGTCCACTCCGACCTGCCGGCGCGGCCCGAGCCGCCGGTCGAGTCGGCCGCCTACTTCGCGGTGTCGGAGATCCTCACGAACGCGGCCAAGCACTCCGGCGCGTCCCGCGTCTGGGTCGACCTGCGGCACGAGAACGGCATGCTGCGGATCTCCGTCACCGACGACGGCCACGGCGGCGCCACGCTGGACGGCGGCACCGGCCTGCGCGGGATCGAGCGGCGGATCGGTACATTCGACGGCGTCCTCGCCCTCAACTCCCCCGTGGGCGGCCCGACGATCGTGACCATGGAGCTGCCGTGCGCGTTGTCATCGCCGAAGACCTCGCCCTCCTGAGAGAAGGGCTGGTCAGCCTCCTTGAGACGCATGACTTCGAGATCGCGGCCGCCGTCGACAACGGCCCCTCGCTCCTGAAGGCGCTCCTCGACCACCGTCCGGACGTGGCGGTGGTCGACGTGCGCCTGCCGCCGTCCTTCACCGACGAGGGGCTCCAGGCCGCGCTGGAGGCGCGGCGGCAGGTTCCCGGCATGCCGGTGCTGGTGCTGTCGCAGTACGTCGAGCAGCTGTACGCGCGGGAGCTGCTCGCGGACGGCAGCGGCGCCATCGGCTACCTGCTGAAGGACCGGGTGTTCGACGCCGCGCAGTTCGTGGACGCGGTCCGCCGCGTCGCCGCGGGCGGCACCGCGATGGACCCCGAGGTGATCTCCCGCCTCGTCGCCAGCAGCACCCGGAACACGCCGATCAGCCGCCTCACGCCGCGCGAGACCGAGGTCCTGGAGCTGATGGCACAGGGGCGGTCCAACGCCGCGATCGCGGAAAGGCTCGTCGTCACCGAGCGGGCCGTGACGAAGCACACCGCCAACATTTTCACCAAACTCGACCTGCCCGTCACGGGTGACGACAACAGGCGGGTTCTCGCCGTCCTGGCCTATCTGAACCGCTGACGGCTATCTTGCTCGGCGAGATGCCCTCGTGAGGCCCGAAGACCGCAGCGAAGCGAGGATCTTCGGTCCTCCTCCCCGGGGGTCTGGGGGCTGCCCCCAGAAAGGTGCAGCGCGATGACGGTGGTTCTGGTCCTGCTCTGTTTGGCGATCGCCGGCCGGGAGCTGTATCTGGCATTCGAACGCAAGCGAATTCCGGGCGCCCCCGAGATCGCCGATATCCGCACCCAGCTCCGCGCGCTGAAGGGGACGCGGGACGAACTGGAGAGCCTCCGCGCGTCCCAGCGCGAGCAGCTGGACCGGCTGACCCGCGAGCAGGACCGCGACCGGGAGGCCCTCGGCGCCGCCGACGCCCGGATCCGGTCGCTGATCGCGCAGATCAACGACCGGATGGTGCCGGACGTCAACGACAAGCTGAGCCGCCAGCGGGAAGCGCTGGCCAAGCAGGATGAGGCCCTGACCAGGCAGGACGCGACGGTCGACGCGCTGGCCGCCGAGGTCGCCGGGCTCCGCGCGAACCTGGCCAGGCGGCTCGACCAGGCCGTGGCGGCGTCCCTCGGCGCCGAACCGGTGGACGTGGTCGGCGGGGTCCTGCGCGTCGAGCCGGCCTCGACGCGGGCGCTGCTGGCCCTGCCGTACGAGCGGTTCGCCGAAGACCACGGCCTGCGCGTGGAGCTGACCGACCTGGACCGCTACTACCTGTCGGGACGCAGCCCGCGCGCCCTCGAAAGCGACTTCATCGACCTCGTGCGGGCGCTGCGCGCGGGCTCCGAGGAGGCGGCGCGGGCGGAGGACCTACTGGACGTCCTCGGCGCGGCCGACCGGGGCGCGGTGCAGATCGGGCCGCTGCTCTTCGTCCGGGCGCCCGAGTCGCTGGTGTGCGGGGTGCTGCCGCTCGCCGAGCTGCTCCGTCCCGAGACCGCCCGGCTGCTGGACGACCCGGCCGGCGCCGCGCGCCGCCTGCGCAACCTCCCCGAGACGCGGTTCGCCGTCCTCAGCGGGACGGGGACGTCCAGGTGAAGCGGGGGGCGCGGCGTTCGAGGAACGCCGCGACTCCCTCCTCGACCTCGCCGCTAGCCGCCATCTCGTCCAGCCACCGCTTCGCCTTCTCCGCCACAGGACCGTCCTCCAGCCCCCACCCACCGCCATTCAACGGACGAGCTCCGCTCGACAGCCCGGAGGCGACGACGGCGTCCACGATGTCCTTTGTCGCGCGCTGGGTGAGCAGGGAACGGGACGCGAGCGTCGCGGCGAACCCGGCGACCCGCTCGCGGAGGCCGCCGGCGGGGACGACCTCGTCCAGCAGGCCGATGCGGAGCGCGTGCTCGGCGCCGATCAGGTCCGCCGAGTACAGCAGGTACTTGGCGGCCGACGGCCCCACCAGCCCGACCAGCCGGGCCGTCGCCGCGACCGGGTAGACGATGCCGAGCTTCGCCGGGGTGATCCCGAACCGGGCGCCCTCCGCCGCGAACCGCAGGTCGCACGCCGCGGCGAGCTGGCAGCCGCCGCCGACGCAGTAGCCCTCGATCGCCGCGAGCGCCGGCTTCGGGAACGCGGCGAGCGCCCGCTCCGCGACCGTCGCGAGGTGCGAGTCGTCGTCGCGGTGGATGTCGGCCAGCTCGGCGATGTCGGCGCCCGCGCAGAAGTTCCCGCCCGCGCCGGTCAGCACCACGACCCGCACGCCGGGGTCGGCGGCGAGGCCGTCAAGGACGCCGGGAAGCGCCCGCCACATGTCCGCGGACATCGCGTTGCGCTTGGCCGGACGGTCGATCACGATCGTGCCGACGCCGCCCGCGACCTCCGCGCGCAGCCCCCCGTCCGGCGACTCGGCCATGATCCTCCCCCTGCCCGGACCCGCTGTGACGCGGCTCATCGTACGAAACCCGGGATCACCTACCCCAAAGCGGTCCATGACCTCCGGGAATGCGAAACCGCCCTGGATTGCTGTACTGTCGAGGCAGCGTCTTCGGATTTCCGCCACACGCGGCGAGGGCGTTTCTTCCCCGCCCGGGCCATCTGAGAGCCCGGTGACTTCCCGGTTCGGCATGTAGAGAGCGATGTGCCGAGCCGCCGTACAAGGGAGCCGACGTCAGCCCGGTGAACCGAGCTGCATTTCTCTCGTTCCACTCGCGTACGCGCCGCGGGTTCCGCCGCCGTACACGGGATTCGACCCCGGGCCGCGCGGAGCGTTCCGCACCGGCCTGAGAAGGGACCCACATGTCCACTTCCACACTCACCACTACCGAACGGCCCCCCGCAGGCCACACCGCCGAGGGCAAGGCCGCGCGGGCGCCGCACAGCGTGTCCTCGCAGAGCGGCCGCAAGAGCCGCCAGGGACGCCGCCCCGCCGAAGAGGTGCCGGTCGTCCCGTTCCAGGGCATCCTCTCCGTCCAGGACAAGCACGCCTTCGTCCGCACCTCCGGCTACCACCCCGGCCCGGACGACGTGCACGTCTCGCTCGCCCAGGTCAAGGACAACAACCTGCGTCCCGGCGACGCCGTCACGGGAACGGCGCGCCCGCCGAAGTCCAACCGCGAGAAGTTCTCCTCGCTCGCCCGCGTCGAGACCGTGAACGGCGTGGCCCCCGCGGACGCGGCCGGCCGCCCCGAGTTCGGCAAGCTGACCCCGCTGTTCCCGGACGAGCGGCTGCGCCTGGACACCGGCCCGCTCGCCACCCGCGTCATCGACCTCATCGCGCCGATCGGCAAGGGGCAGCGCGGGCTCGTCGTGTCGCCGCCGAAGGTCGGCAAGACGATGGTGCTGCAGTCCCTCGCTAACGCGATCGCGCAGAACAACCCCGAAGTGCACCTCATGGTCGTGCTCATCGACGAGCGGCCGGAAGAGGTCACCGACCTGCAGCGGACGGTGCGCGGCGAGGTGATCCACTCGACGTTCGACCGTCCGGCGCAGGAGCACACCGCGCTCGCCGAGCTGGCCGTCGAGCGGGCCAAGCGCCTCGTCGAGCAGGGCCAGGACGTGGTCATGCTGCTCGACTCGATCACCCGGCTCGGCCGCGCGTACAACCTGGCGGCGCCGTCCAGCAGCCGCATCCTGGCGGGCGGCGTCGCGACGACCGCGATCTACCCGCCGAAGAAGTTCTTCGGCGCCGCCCGCAACATCGAGAACGGCGGCTCCCTCACCATCCTCGCCACCGCGCTGGTGGAGACGGGCTCCCGGATGGACGACGTCTTCTTCGAGGAGTACAAGGGCACCGGGAACATGGAGCTCAAGCTCGACCGGGGCCTCGCCGACCGCCGCGTCTTCCCCGCCGTCGACATCGACGCGTCCAGCACGCGCCGCGACGAGCTGCTCATGTCGCCGGAGGAACTCGCGCTCTCCTGGCGTCTGCGCCGCGCTCTCCAGGGGCTGGAGAAGCAGCAGGCCGTCGAGCACCTCCTGGAGAAGATGAAGGGCACCGCGTCCAACGCGGAGTTCCTCCTCCGCCTCCAGCAGACGCTCTGACCCACCCGCCTTTCAGGGCCGCTCCGGGCGGAACGAGCTGAGGATCTTGTCGTAGAGGCGCTGGCCGGGCGTCCACTGCCGATCGGGCGCGTAGAAGCAGAATTCGTACCCCGCCGCCCGGCTGCACAGCACATGCCTGGTCCTGTGCTCCCGGATGGAGTCCCGGCCCGGTTCGCGGACGGCGGCGCCCTGCGCGGCGCTCCGCCAGGTGAACTCCCATTCCGCCGCGCCTTCGATGACCTCCGGCACCGGTTCGAGGCGCAGCCGGTGGTATCCGGGGTAGCGGCCCTCCGCCACGGCCGCCCGCTCCTCGGCGCGCAGACCGTCCAGCGGGTCCCCGAGGACCGGGGCGATGCGCAGCCCTCGTCCCGTGCGGACGTCCTTCCAATGCATGACGGGCCCGCGCCGCTCCGCCTGCCACCCCGCCGGAACGCGCACCGAATAGGCCCCCGCCTCCCGGTACTTCGCCGTCTTGGCCTTCACGTCCGAGGCCGGACGCAGGGCCACCGCGTCGCTCTTGCCGATCGACGTCCAGCGGGCCGCCCACGTGCCGGTTCCGGCCGCGACCGCGGCGAGCACCGCCACGCCCGCCACCGCGCCGGGCCGCACCCTGCGCCCGCCCAGCAGCACCGGGGCGCGCAGCCGCCAGGAACGCCGGGGAGCCCAAATGTCGCGGTGACGCCACCAGCCGCGGCCTCGGCGGCGCCGCCGCCGCGAACCGCAGGGCGGCGACGTGGTGTCCCGCCGGCCTCCCGGAGGTCGGCCGCTGCGCAGCGTCCACGGGACGCGCGGCCCCCGGAACACGCGCGAGCGCGCCGCGTCCCGCGACACCCACGAACCGCGGTAGGCCCACGGCACGCGGCGCAGCAGCGTGAGCCGGCGCGCCGAGAACCCGCGCACCTCCTGCGGAAGCACCGCCCGTGTGGCGCCAGATTCCGGGACGGTCCCGAGCACGTCCTGCAGCAGTTCGGCAGTGGCTTCGGCCGTCAGGCGGTCTTCTGGCCGTTGACGCAGCAATCCTTCGATGACGGGCGTCAGCGGCCCAGCCCGCACAGGACGCGCGTAATCGCCCAGTAGCACCGCCACCATGGACGCCAGCGCATGACACCGCAGGAACGGCGAGAAACCCTCGACGGCCGTGTAAAGCGTCGCGCCGAGCGACCACAGGTCGGACGCCTCCACGCCCTGCTGCCTGTTCACCCGCTCTGGCGGGAGGTAGGCGGGAGACCCTTCGATGCCCGCCGGCATCGTGTCGGCGGTTTCCTGCCCGCTGTCCATGTGGACGGCCAGACCGAAGTCGGTGAGCAGGACGCGCCCGTCATCGCACAGCAGGACGTTGCTGGGTTTGACGTCACGATGCAGGATTCCCGCTGCATGCGACGCGCGCAGCACCGACAGGACGGCCGCGCCGATCTCGGCTGTCCGGCGCACGCTCAGCGGCCCGTCCTCGGTGACGAGCCGGTTCAGCGAGCACGACTCCAGGAACTCCATGACGATCCACGGCCGCCCGCCCTCGATGAGGAGGTCGTGGACGGCGACCACGCCCGGATGCTTCAGCGCGGCGGTGGCGCGTGCCTCGGACAGCAGGCGCCGGCACATCACCTTGCGCTCGCTCTGGGTGATGCGCCCGGGGAGATGGACCTCCTTGACGGCGACGTCCCGGTCCAGCACTTCGTCGTAGGCGCGCCAGACGGTCCCCATGCCGCCCCTGCCGACCACAGAGAGCAGGCGATACCGCCGCGCAAGCGGTATCAACCGATCCCCGTTCATGCGGAAGTTAATCGCCGGGAAGCGCTCAAGGCACGCTCCCTCGGCATCAATCATTTCTTGACCGGTGGCACTGGGAGAGAAAGCGGTCGAACGTGGTATAAGGCGTCGCTCCGCGAAAACGCGCTTTAAGCGAGTACGCTCCGCGCCCACTTGTAGTCGGATTTGCCTACTGCCGTGCGCTGCACCTCGTCCACCACCTTGAGTTGACGCGGCAGCTTGTAGCCGGCGAGCCGCCCCCGGCAGTGCCCGGTCAGCTCGTCCAGCGTGACCGTCGCGCCCGGCCGCGGCGCGACGACGGCGGCGACGCGCTGCCCGAACCGCTCGTCGGGCAGGCCCACGACGACCGCGTCGTGCACGTCCGGATGGTCCTTCAGCGCGACCTCGACCTCCTCCGGGTACACCTTCTCCCCGCCCGTGTTGATCACGAGGGAACCGCGGCCCAGCAGCACGATCGTGCCGTCCTCCTGCCGGGTGGCGAAGTCGCCGGGGATGGACCAACGCGTCCCATCAGCCGCGGTGAAGAACGTGGACGCCGTCTTCTCCGGGTCGTTGTAGTAGCCGACCGGAATATGGCCGCTGCGCGCGAGCCTGCCGATTTCGCCGGGCGCGACGACGTTCAGGTCGTCGTCCAGGACGGTGACGTCCGGGTCCATCATGAACCGCGCCGTCCCGTCCTTGCCGTCGACGGACGGCCCGCACGCACCGGTCTCCGAAGCGCCGTAGTTGTCGAGGAACATGATGTTCGGAAGGAGGCCGCGAAGTGTTCGCTTGACACCATCCGTCAGCGGCGCGCCGCCGGACGCGATGCCCAACAGCGAGGACACGTCATAATCACCGGCGGCCAGGGCGTCCGCGACCGGACGCGCCATCACGTCGCCCACCACCATCAGCACATTCGCCCGTTCTTCGGCGACCAGCTTGAGCGCCTTGTCGGCATCGAATGCGCGATCCGTGTAAAGGACGACTTTGGCCCCGCTGAACAAACCCATGAACGCGACCCATTGCCCGGCGCCGTGCATGACGGGCGCGCAGTCGAGCACGGCCGTCGCGGGCTGGTCGGCGTTGGCGGCGAGCTCCTCCGGGCTGCCGATCGGGTCGCCGAAGACGTTCCCGCCGCCGAGCGCGCCGAAGAAGATGTCCTCGCAGCGCCATTCGACGCCCTTCGGATGCCCCGTCGTCCCGCCGGTGTACATGATGTACCGATCATCGTTGGACCGCTCGGGGAAGTCTCCGTCCGGCTCAGCGTCCGCAAGCGCCGCCTCGTAAGGCACCGCACCCGGAAACTCGACCCCGGACCCGTCGTCCAGCCCCACGACATGCCGCAGCTTCGGCAGCTCTCCGCGGATCTCCTCGATCTTCGCCAAGAGCGAACACTCGCCGATCAGCGCGACGGAGTCGGAATCGGCCAGGACATGCCTCAGCTCCGCCGCGACGTACCGGTAGTTCACCGGGATCGGCACCGCGCGGATCTTGAACGCGCCGAACATCGCCTCGATCCACTCGGCCCGGTTGTGGGCGAGGATCGCGACGTGCTCACCGGCCCGTACCCCGGCGTCCGCCAGATGCCGTCCGACCCGGCTCGCACGCTCGTTGAGCTGCGCGAACGTCCGCCGCTCGGCCCCCGCCACCAGCGCGGGCCGGGCCGGCGCGGCCGCCGTCATGATCTCCAGCAGGTCGGCCGGGTTGTAGCTTCGCACCATGCCGCGGTCCTCCCGTTCCGGGGGTGGGATGACCCGATCCTCCACGCCGCGGACGGCGACCTCAATCCCTATTGTCATCCAGTCCAATGAGATGGATCACAAACGGCGCGATCCGGCCACGCCGCACGGTTCTTACACGGCTCTTATCTGGGTACCGGCATGCTTGGCCGTAACGATTCAGTATCAGACGGGGGTAGTGGTGAGCGCAGGCGCTATGGCGTGGACCCCGCCGACGTGGGAGGAGATCGTCAGCGAGCACTCGACGCGGGTGTTCCGGCTGGCGTACCGGCTGACCGGCAACCGGCACGACGCCGAAGACCTGACCCAGGACGTCTTCATCCGGGTCTTCCGATCCCTGTCCTCCTACACCCCGGGCACATTCGAGGGCTGGCTGCACCGCATCACCACCAACCTCTTCCTTGACCGGGCCCGCCGCAAGCAGCGCATCCGCTTCGACGCCCTAGGCGACGACGCCGCCGAACGCCTGCAGGGCCGCGAGCCGTCCCCCGCCCAGGCCTACGACGAGCGCCACCTGGACGCCGACATCCAGCGGGCGCTGGACGACCTCGTCCCGGAATACCGCGCGGCCGTCGTCCTGTGCGACATCGAGGGCCTCTCCTACGAGGAGATCGCCGCGACCCTCAACGTCAAGCTCGGCACCGTCCGATCCCGAATCCACCGAGGCCGCGCCCACCTGCGCGACGCCCTGGAACACCGCCGCCCCACCGACGTCCCCGCCACCACCTGCGACCGCTGACACCGCCACTCGCAGCGGTCACCCGATCCAGCGAGCAGCGGCGTCGTAGATATCCGTCGGGGTGGTGTTGAACGCGATCGCGGCATCCGGAGCATGCCGCCGCACCAGATTGATCAATAGCTCGAACAGCTCGATCTGAGCTTCATCGGTCCGCAGTCCACCACCGACAACGACGCACTCCCACGCTCGGGAGCGCAGCGCGTCCCCGACGACCGCTTCCACGTCGTCGCTGCCGTCCAGGCCGAACAGGCAGGTCTCAACGCCGACGCCGTGCTCGGCGAACCGCGCGACTCCCGCCTCGATCGCCTCGACCACCGGCGCGGGATCCCAGGGCCCGGGCACCCGATTTGGGTCGAGCCCGATCACAAGAACGCGAGGGCCGGAGACAGAACCGTCCACCCGTGGACAATACCTCGATCATCTCCGGCGGCGGTCCGATGACTTTCATCCGAAACGGTGTCGAGCGGCGAATACCAGGAGTTCGAAATGTCGCTCGATGTCAAGGTGCCCAATGCGAAGATCTTTGGTTCGTTCACCGTTGCCCGCGGTGTTGGTGGCGGTGTGCATGCTGCTGGCCGCGCTGGCCGGGGCGGCGGCAGGCGCGGCAGCGGCTGATCCGGGCCCGGCCGCGCACAAGGCCACACGGTTTCCACCACCTGCACCGGCGTCGGCTTCACCACCACCTACCAACCCATCAACTCGACCCAGCTCGGCCTCGGCGTCCGGCTTCTGCTCGCCGATTCACGCCCCTCTCCCCCACCCCCGATGATCACCGCGTTCAACTGCTACGCCGACTACGACCTCTTCACCTGCGACCTGAACTGGGAGGGCGGCACCGATCCCGACTCCGTCCAGGTCAGCACGAACGGACGAGAGGTCAGGCGAATCGACGACCTCGACGGCAACTTCGTCATCCTGGCCGGAAGGTGCGCCCCCTTCGGCGACACCTTCGTCTCGGTCACGGTCGTCGACGCCGACGGCCGCCGCGCCAACGCCAGCCAGAATTCCTTCTGCGCTTAACCAACGCACCGGCGGCCCGCCCCACCCGACGCACAGTCGAGAGCGGGCCGCACGATGGACCTGCAAGGACTCCGCCGGCGGCTCGAGTCCGGGAAGATCGCTCTCACCGACCCCGGACGTCCGGCACCCGAGCGGCCCGAGCAGACGCCGCGCTGGAAAGCCCGCTATCCGGAGCCACTGACGAACGAGGGTTTCCTGGGCGAGGTCGCGGACGAGATCGAGGCCCTGAACGGCCGTCCGACGACCTCGGACCTCTGCTGGGAGGCGATCAGGCGCTACCAGCGCGAGGCGGTCGAGGCCAACCGGCTGCTCGTGCGGGAGGCGTACCTGGCGATCCCACCGCACCGCCGGGTGTACGTCCTGGGCGACATGGACCGGCAGGACATCCCGTTGCGGCAGCTCACCACCGATATCAGCGCCCGGCGCCCCCGCGATCACCCTGCATGAGCGCGTCAATCCGCCGACCGAACCTCCGGAGCGGCCGGACCTGTTCGTCCTCCGCAACGAGTTCCCGGCCCCGCTCACCCACGAAGGCCGGACGTATCCCACGGTCATCCATGCCTACTGGGCCCTCGCAGCGGCCGACCGCTCCGACCACGACCGCATCCAGGAGGCCGCCACCGTCCGCGAGGCGCACGAGTTCGGCGGCCGTTGCCCCCTTCGTCCCGGCTGGGCGGTCATCCGTACCGCGGTGATGGCCGACCTACTGCGCGCCAAATTCACCCAGCATCCCGACCTGGCCGAGATCCTGCTGTCCACGGGCGACGCGCGGATCAGCTACACCAGCTACTCCGAGTCACCATTCTGGACCGACCGCGGCCCCCGAGAAGGACGCAACTGGACCGGCCGCCTACTAGAACTGATCCGAGCCGAACTCCACAACTCCCAAACCCACCACCCCAGGACCACTGACTCATCGCTTCGATCCGGGGGCGATAAAGGCGGAAGGGCCCGCGCACCCCCACGTGCGCGGGCCCTTGCTGTGCGTGCGTCAGCCGGTGACGGGGAG